>JASFEM010000062.1:0-18813 GCA_050124835.1 Syntrophobacterales bacterium
GGTGGTAAGAAAAGCCGCAAAATTTTTCTTGTCCTTGCACCACTGAAGGATCCGCCTGTGAAAACGGTAGCAAACCGAGGTGAGTACGATAGCGAAAACAACTGTACCCACGTAAGGTCTGAAGAGACGATAGGTCAGATACAAAAACAAAAAAAGAAGAGCCAAGAGAAACAGTCTTCTCGCCCTGGTTTTTTCGTCAACCGAGTTTTTCTCCACAGGGGTCTCCCTTAAACACTGGAAAAGATTAGAGCAAGGATTATTTTAGATTTGAGATTTCAGATTTTAGATTTAAAACAGCAACATGGAACTCAAAGACCCAACTAGAATACCTCAGTCCACAATCCAGTTGTTCCATGTGTCCAGCTGTTTTGAAAACCAAGCTGGATCGTCTCAAAAATACCCTTGGCAAAAAGCTGGAACCATGTTAGATTAAAAATGGCTCCAACGAGCGGGAACCATCACGGTTGGCCTTAGTAAAGCAATTTAGCTAGGCCTACTGGACGGACCTAGTAACCCAGCCTGGTGGCTTAAATGCCGGTGCTAATAATGGCGCCGGGGGGAGAACGGTGGTCCGGGAACAACCAGATGGGACATCGTTTGTTGGGGCCATTTTATGGTCGGGAAACGGCCGGTTTGAATGTTTGCTTTAACGTCCGCTGTCCGTAGGGGACTCCTTCGCTCCTTCCAGGATGTTCTTCACCCTTTGATGCTCTGCCCGGACCTCACGCAGTTCACGCTCCAGTGCGGCCCGCTCCTCCCCAGAGTGCAGAGATGAAGCGGCCCACTCCCGCTCCAGTTCTTCCAATCTTCTCTTCAGCTGATACAGGATTTTGGCGATCTCTCGTATGTACATGCCTCAGGCACCGGCTTGGTCCACCTCTTTTTCAGCTCTTCAGCCTGCCAGTCATGCATACCGGGTCAATCTCTGCGTGCCAATCTAGCTATCTGGCTTCGACGCGAACCAAATCGCCCCTTTTAACCTCTTGATCCGGATCGAACAATAGGAGTCGTCCCAAGGACATTTGCTCGCGAACTTCGATGATTTCTCCTCTGGCAAACTCAGTTTCCGCAAACACCCTGATTTCGGACCTTTTGGGGTCTCGTAATGATTCGGCCCGATAGATGACAAAATTATCGCCCGGATGATTGCGGCGATTTTCTCCTCCGTCCAGGTAAATGACCCCATCTTTGCGTACGCCAATCACTAAAGTCGGCAGGTCTCCTTTACTGTGATCTGGAGCAAAAGCATTCTGCAAATCGTCACTATAATAGCGATAAGTTGGGTCCAGCGGCTGACAGCGATGCGCCCGTTCGTAAGTGGCTAACGCCTCCAAGAATCTTCCGCTTCGCTCATACACCACACCGAGGTTGCCGATGGTGACACACTGATCAGGGTCCTTTTCCAGTACTTGTAAGAAAAGACTTTCAGCCTTCTCCCAATTGTCGCGGGCAGCTGCATCAATTCCCTTATTCATCAACTTGGTAAGCTTTGGATCAAGGGTGATCAGGGGGGCCCTCAGCATCCTCTGGACAGTGGACTCTTGTGGTCTCAAGTAACTCCCCACCTCTTCAACAATCGAAGCCTGTATACGCGTGATCTCGTCCTCCGTATTGACCGAACGACCGGGCAGGCTAAATTTCTCCAGACGCCTGGAGATCTCTTTTTCCCATAGGGTGCTGCCATTCTCGACCTCTATTAGACGAAGATATACGGCGAGAGAGTAAGACATCCTGGTAACGGCAACCTCAACGTTTTTTGGGCGCTCTAAATTCTCGAGGCTAAAATAGAAAATATCTCCTATAGATGGATCCTCTCTTATGCCTATCCAGTGGTATGCTGCGGGCTCGCCAGTACCAAATTCGGGATAGGCCAGCATGGATTTAGTCTCTCTGGAGGCCTTCACAGAATATTCGGTGATCTCACCCAGCAGTAACCCATCGACGTTCGCATCCCGACCCAATTTCTGGAAAGCTTCAGAATTAGCCCGAAAGTTCTGGGGTACGTGTATTTTTTGCGCTAGGAACAGTTCACGGCTCAGCCCTTTAACCATCTCAGCTTGTAGTTGTAAGGCTAAGGTACTTTCAGGACTCTCAAAAGGCAGGACCCCGATCGTTTTAACTTCTTGAATGCTTACCTCTGGCGGTTTCACCACCTCAATGGTCACCAGCCTGCTCCTTACTATCGGTTTGGAGCAGCCACCCATAAGAATGGGAATTATCAGGAGCCATCGTATCCATACTTTGAGACCGGCGCGATCCATCAGTCCATCTCCGCATAAAGGGGAATAATCTGCATGATCAAGTATGATAATTTAGAGATGAAACCTCACCTTCGAAAGCGGGCTAACTGCAGCTTCATTACCCAAAAACGGCCTCAGGTTAGCCCATGAGAAACTCTGGTGTCAAGTTGAGCCGCTTTGCTTTGCAGCAGAAATATCCAGCAGTCCTTATCACCAGAGTTTTGGAGTGTTGAGTGACCAAAAATTCCAAATAACAAATCACAAATTCCAAACAAATTACAATGACCAAACTGCAAAATTCCAAACTTACCTTTGTCTTTGGATATTGGATTTTGGGATTTATTTGGAATTTGGTGCTTGGAATTTGCTATTTAGCAATGCTCCAGTACTCCAGTACTCCAAAACAGTCTGCAATCTTCACTGGCAAAGCCATTGACCTTTGACCTGACCCAAAGGACCAGGTTTTCGATCTTGAATATAGTCCGGTTGGGCAACAGGCTTTCAACACCTAGCGATTTTCTCACTTACGACTGGTCCTTTTAAGAAGTTTTATCGCGAATTCAGTATCCACCACCGGAATCAGCTCTGCAACGCCAAGGTCAGTCCAATCGTAAAACAGCGCGGCAACGTGGGCTGCATCATCGGCTTCGAAAAGACTGAAAACCCTGTGGCCGGAAACATCGAACCACTCTCCTTTAACCTTCACTCCTTTGAAGTCAGCCGGGTTTTCCATTCGTCGTTTAATCACCCGATCCCTGTCCTGTGGCTCATAAGTAAAAACGGCCATGAATAGCATGTAGGCACCTCCTTTCTAGGCTAAGATAATGGATGCGTCAAACATCCATCCGCATCATTCAGCCACCTTGATTTTGAGCCAACCGTCGTCCCAAATCATACGCGGCCTCAAGCACCTCTGGCTGTTTCCTGACTTCACCTTTCTCATCCGCTCCTCGGACCAGAAGCTCATCGCTATAACTCACATCAATCGCATCGAAGAAGTATCTCATCGTCAACCTCACCCCATCAAAAAGCTTCTTACCTTGCGTAGCGGCCACCGAAATGAATGCCCCTCTTCGATCAGCAATCGGCGAAACCGGCAACTCAAGAATATACTTTTTTACCCATAGTGATTGGCACCTATCAATCATGGCTTTGGCCAGTGCTGATACGCTGTAAAAAAATATAGGAGAAGCGATTATTAACCTCTCAGTTTGCACAATTTTGGGAAACAGTGCCTGCATATCATCTTTGATTGCGCACACGCCTGCCTCGGTGCACTTGTAGATCTCCATACATGGCTTGATATTGAGATCTCGCAGCACCACCTTCTCGCACTCCGCCCCGCTATCTCCTGCACCCCGAAGCGCTTCATCCAAGACGATCTCCGTGTTCCCTCCCCGCCTGGGACTCCCGAGAATACTTAGAACTTTCATCACACTCACCCCTGTCGCAGCTGGACCAGTAGCTGGTGCTTACTCCAGTTAGAATTCGTCAGTTTTTTCGTTCGGTGATCATGTTACACGAAAAACACCACCTGTGGAAGTGCAAGAACTTTCTCGTTTCCGAGAACTCTGCTATAATGCGCTTCAATTTTGGCACTGGAAGCAAGGACACTCTCTTATGGCCTTACTTCGAATAATTTTGATCGCCGAGGACATTTCCGATTGTCCAACATTTTCTAAAGGCGAGCGAAGCACCATAGACTATCCCCGCATTATCCTGGAAGAAACTGACAAAGTCTGTCTTACGGCTCTGGATCAGTGTCATCCATACCTCCTGGCACTCTCTCGGGGAGTAGCCTTTGCAACTCTGGGAATTGGCGAGAAAGTGGGAACCTTGCGCTGCTGCTGTTCTATGGGTAGCGTCAATTTCAAGGTAATAAAACAGCGCAGCCGCCTGGGCATCACGCCGGAAATTCTGAAGCACCTCTCCGAACTCAAGCTGGATTTGACCCAGCTTCAGGCTATGCCCGTGTTTGCCCCCCTGCCAGAGGCTTCCCTGGAAAAGATTATCCCCTTATTAGAACTCCGGCGAGTTCACTCTGGAACCGACATTATTCAGCAGGGTAATGTGGGTCAGTTTCTCTATGTGATCACTGAAGGGGAGGTATTGGTCTTGCGAGAAGGTGGTCAGATACGTGAAGAAGTCCTTGCCACCCTTTCCCAAGGAGAATGTTTTGGAGAAATGTCATTGATTTCGGGTCAACCAATTTCAGCTACCATCCGGGCAAAGAGCCCCGTCACCTTGTTGCAGATGAGCAAGGACGACTTTGATCAGTTGCTTCTCAACAATCCTTCCCTCAATGTCTATTTCACCAAACTCCTTACCCAGAGGTTACAGCAGGCCAATACCAGAATGGTGGAAGCCCTGGATAAGGGGGTCCTCGGCAACATCAAGAGTTTCAGTGTTCCAGAACTAGTCCAGACCCTTGCGCTTAACGGACGGACTGGCATCCTCGTTATCTCTGACAAGAAAAGCAAAGCCGAAATCTATTTTGACAAAGGTTATATCCACCAGGTCTCATTTGGAGAAATGGTCGGCGAGCAGGCTTTTTATGAGCTCCTTGGCTGTAAAGATGGACAATTCCAATTCCAGCCAGCCGAGACTCTATCCATGCCGCGGCGCGTGTACAAGGACACCATGCATTTGCTCATGGAAGGGCTGCGCCGCTTGGATGAGGAAAAAGCTCGCCCCAAAAAATAGAGAACAGGCAAATCCTCCTAAAGCTACCTAATCAGTGTTCTTGTTCCCACATCCTAGTATCCCAGTCGTCCAATGCTTTACAAGTACTGCTCCATCCCCCGTTGTTTCATTAGGTCTAGAATTTGCCCTAGATGCTGGGCTTTATTGACCGGACACACGAGGAGAACATCCTCCGTGTCCACGACAATCAGATCTTCGATACCGAGTAGAACACAGAGCCGCTGACGACTATAGACAACATTCCGATGGGATTCCAAAGCCATGTATTCTCCTTGGTAGGCATTCTGTTGATCATCCTTGGGCCAGATCTCGGCCATAGAAGCCCAGCTACCCAAGTCGTTCCAACCAAAATCCGCAGGAACCACAAGAACGTCAGCTGCCTTCTCCATCACTCCGTAATCGATTGAAATACTCTCCAGGTCTGGATAGACGCGAGCAATTCCCGCTTCAAGTTCATCGGTACCTAAAAAGGAATTGAGCTTTTCTAAATCGGCATGAAGCCCGGGCAGGTATTGCTGGATTGCCTCCAACACAACTTTAGCTTGCCAGACAAACATTCCACTGTTCCAGTAAAAATTGCCTGTTGCCAAGTACTGTTCTGCCCGTTGCAAATCTGGCTTCTCATGAAAGGAGGATACCTGGTGAAAGGCATGGTTTTGCACGGTTGCTACATGTTCACCTGCCTCAATGTAGCCGTAGCCTGTCTCCGGCGCCGTGGGGCGTATTCCCAAAGTAACCAGCGCTGGTTTTTTGCGGGCCATCGTTGCCGCTGCTCTAACCGTCGTCAGAAAAAGGTTCTCGTCGTTGATAAGATGGTCAGCCGGCAATACCACCATTACCGCTGAGGGTTGTCGATGTTGTACCACCAGCGCTGCCAGACCGATGCAGGCCGCTGTGTTTCGCCCCACCGGTTCTAAAATGATATTTTCATCGGGCAGTTCGGTAAGTTGATTGCGCACCTCCTCACCATGGTTTTTGCCAGCCACCACGATAATATTCTCAGGAGGCAGTAAACTGCTGATTCGCGCCACGGTTTGTTGCAGCATGGAACGTCGCCCGGCAATATTAAGCAGTTGCTTGGGTCGCTTCTCCCTACTCCGCGGCCAGAACCTGGTTCCCTTGCCCCCAGCCATGATTACAGCGTACATCGCCCTGGAACCTCCTTGTAAGTTATCGTCTTATCTTGGGCAAATGAGTTGGGTTAGTATACGGGGTCATTGGTCATTTGTCATTGGTCATTTGCCAATTGTGCCATTGGTTTTGCGCTAGCAAACTCCTGTCTTTCTGGTCAATCCATATCTCTATATCTGTCAGCGAACTCCCACATTCTTTGTTTAGCAGCGGACAATCGAAACTGGGCACCATCTGGAGGGGAAAGAATTTTACACCAAAGCGGTATGTGTGTTAGATTATGGTCTGACTCAAAATCTGAGTAACTTGAGTAACCTACAGGTGCGGAAGGAAAGGACCACCATGACAGGCGATACCGCTAGTAAGGAAGTTGGCAAACGGCTTCAGAACTTTAGGGAAATTCGAGGTCTTAGCCGTGCAGTACTTGCCCTGAAGCTGAGTGTCAGTGAAAAAGAATTGGAAGAGATGGAAGCTGGCAAAAAGAGTCTTACCAAGGAGCATCTTGAAACACTGCGGGAGACCTTTGCTCTGGATCCTGCCTGGCTCCTTGGTGGTCAGGACTTGCAGGGATAGACGTGAGAGACTGATTTCGGCCTAGTTGCAAAGCAAGTACTAACTTGCCATGATAAATACTGGACGGCTCCATTTATGTCTCACTCGTTTGCCCCGGTGACATGAGGCTCACCGAAGTTGTTACTAAGTCTAACACCTGCCCCGGGTTTGAACCGGGTGTGAGATCCCTCCACCGTTTTCTGCCATGGATAATTTGGGAATATGCATGTATATTCAAATCCGCATAGAGCGCTGAGGTATTCTCGAAGCTGCCACTGCCCCCGGTCCGAAGGACTTCCCCTCGCAAGGGTAGCAGACCGAGCGTAAGCGGAGGGAATAGCTCAGCCCTCAAGCGTTCTTAAGGCAATAACCGTTTCTGGAAAATTTCCGAGCACGTTCACCTAGATTGGTGGGGCAATGCAATGGATTAGAGTGTCAAAGCTGGCCTTGATCTTTCTGGCTGCCGTTATGTCCTTTTCATCCTGCGGCAAAACCGAAAATAAGGTCCAGGTTGATCTAGTAGAGCTGCAAACCGCAGATAACGTCCGGTTGGACGGCGCGCTGCACCAGGCCCTTTTCACCGGGTCCAAAGTGGGTGTGATCATGGTCCACGGTTACGGCGGAAACTTCTACTCAGGAATCATGGCCTTTCTTCCTGAAGCCCTTGCTGTGCGTGGATTTAACACTCTGGCGCTTAACATGCGCGACCATGACCTGGGGCCAAAAAAGAACCGATTCGAGGAAAACCTCTTGGACATAGCCGCCGGCGTTGATGAAATGTCCAGGCGTGGGTACGACGTTCTTTTTCTCTATGGTCACAGCATGGGCACTAACCGGGTTCTCTACTACTTGGCAGAAACGAGTGACCCGAGGATCGCCGGACTCATACTTTCAGGCCCTCCCGGCAATCTGTTTCAATGGAATGTAAGAATATTTGGCCGAGAAAAGGCAACTGATTTGCTCCGCCGTGCCCAGGAAATGAGAGAAAAGGGTGAAGGTGACGAGTGGATGCTCATCAATCTTGGTCCCCTTGGCAAAACCCTCTACACAGCCAACCACGTGGTGAGCCTGAGAGGACCAGAAACCCGCTCGGACCCCTTCAGAAACATCGCCCGTGTTTCAACGCCAGTTATCATTGTCCACGGCCTCGCTGATCGTCTTGCCGATCCTCAAGTCGCCGATCAATTGAAAAATGACGCAAGGGCCATCGTAACAGTGCGCAAGATTACCAATGCAGATCACCGCTTCCGGGGGCACCAAGAAGAGCTGGTGGAGGTGATTTGTCAGTGGCTCGTAGGACAACTCAGTCAGTAGGCACTTTGCAGCAGAAAACAATAAGCCAGATGCATAATGCAAAACGGGAGCAACTTCGAAATCCGAAGCACGAAACAAATCGAGAAATTATGGAATTAGGGAATTGAAGAATTGAGGAATTAAGAGATTCGGTGTTAGTCTTTTTTCAATCCCTGAATTCCTAAATCCGCAATTCCTGAATTGTTTGTAATTCGCTATTCGAATTTAGACTGCGCGATAACTAGTACCGTTTACTCAAACTAGGAGATTCGCCATGTCAAAAAAACTAGTAATTGTTGGTGGCGGTGCTGGAGGCCCGAGCGCTGCCGCCAAAGCCAAACGTCTCGACGCCGAGCTCCAGGTGACCATGCTTGAAGCGGGTGAGCACGTCTCTTTCTCAGCTTGACCCACCCCCTATTACATCGGTGATGTAATCAGAGATCAGGCCAAGTTGATTGCCCGTACACCTGAAGCCTTCGCGAAATCTGGCATTGAGGTAAGACTTCATACACGGGCGACAGCCATTCGACCAGAACAAGGAAGTGTGGAACTCGACAGTGGTGATAAACTCCCTTTCCATTATCTTGTGGTAGCAACTGGTGCGACTCCCAGGCGTCCGAACGTTGTCGGAGAGGACCTGGAAGGCATCTTCTTCTTGCGCAACGTTACCGATGCCGTTCGCATCAAGCGCTTTATCGAGGAGCGCAATGCCAAGCGGGCGGTGGTAGTTGGCGCAGGTCTAGTAGCTCTAGAAATGTGCGAAGCATTCAGAGCCCTGGGATTGGAGACAACAGTAGTTTATCGACGGGACCTGCCGATGCTGAGGCTGGGAGAAGATTTCGCCGAACAAATTCTCCAAGAGCTTGAGGCTAATGGTGTAACTTTCATGGGGGATACCACCCTTGAGGGATTTGAGCAAGCCTCCGGAGGTAAGATAAGCGTCCAAACCAGCAATGGCCGGTTGGAAACCGATCTAGTGCTTCTGGCTATCGGCGTTGTTCCTGCTGTGAAGCTCGCCACCGAGGCGGGCTTCGCCCTTGGCCCCACCGGGGCCATTGCGGTCAACGATCGGTTGCAAACCAACATTCCAACTGTCTACGCGGCCGGAGACTGCTGCGAGTGCTATCATCGCATTAGCAGGGGGCCGGTATATGCTCCACTTGGGGACGTCGCCAACAAACAAGGTCGCATTGCCGGTGCGAACATCGGCGGCCAGAGCCTCACTTTTGATGGCATTGTGGGCTCCATCTGCTTTAAGGTTTTCGATCTTGAAGTTGCCAGCACTGGATTGACCGAAGAAGAAGCCAAAGAAGCGGGGTTGAAAGCAGCTTCCTTCACCATAAAAGGTGCTTCCAGGGCTCACAGCTATCCAGGAAGTCGCGAACTACAGCTCCGATTGGTGGCAGAGTCAGAGAGTGGCCTTCTCCTCGGCGCTCAGGGCTTGGGAGGCGATGGCGTTGTCTCGAGAATCAACGCCCTGGCAGTAGCTCTGACCGGCGGGCTGACTCTGGAAGATTTGGCTTATCTGGACCTGGCTTACGCCCCGCCTTTCTCCGGTGCCTGGGACCCCATACACATTGCTGCGCAGCAGTTACTTAAATGATGTGTCCGGTTTGGCCGGTTCGCCGATTCAGTCGCTTTAGCCCCTTTGGAAGGTTTAACAGGCTTTGTCAATGTCCCTTTACCAGTCAATTTCCTTTATGCTAATCGGCTAGTGTTAATGTTCCAGTTCCTTGAGCTATGTTAAAATATTGAACTGGTTAAACCGGCAAAAGTGGCTAAACCGGCCAAACGATGTTGGTCCATCGGTCATGGCCTGTCAATTTGAAGAAGTGCCCGCAAGGAGATATTTTGAAAGTACTGCTTCACATTTGCTGTGCCCCATGTTCCATTTATCCTCTGGAGGTGCTTGAAGCTGAGGGCTGTAGGGTCTTCGGTTTCTTTTTCAATCCCAATATTCACCCTTACCAGGAATATCGTCGTCGCCTGGAAGCTGTTGAGCAGTTAGCCGGACATCTCGGCCTGGAGGTCATCTGTCGGGACGAATATGACGTGGTTAGATTTCTGAGGGAAGTAGCTTTCCGAGAAACGCACCGCTGCCACTATTGCTACCACCTCCGTCTGGACGCGGCAGCCAAGCTGGCCAAGAGGAGTCGCATGCAAGGCTTCACCAGCACCCTTCTTTACAGCAAGAGGCAGGATCATGAACTTGTTCGGCAAATTGGAGATGAGGTGGGAAAGAATCATGGCATCCCATTTATCTATAGAGACTTACGCGAAGGCTGGAATAAGGGTATAGAGAAATCAAAAAAATTGAATCTTTATAGGCAGGGATATTGCGGTTGCATCTATAGTGAACAAGAAAGATACCTGGGGGTCAGTTGTTAAAAAAGGCCTAGCGCATGGAGTAGAGCGTAAAAGCGAGTAAGAGGTAAATGGCGAAGGGTAAACAATTGCAGAACGAATTCGTTTCTTGTTCACCAAACCCTATGCGGCGAACAAAGTGAGCTACTGGTAAACAAAAACCCTCTGGACGGCAGGGGCGCGCAGCAGGCTGTCAATTTTACTCTGGATCTCTTGCCTTTCCTTGTCTGCTTCCCACTTTCTCCAGTCATCCAAACTATTCCAGGTACTAATCACCAAATACTCATTAGGATCGTCCAAGGAGCGTAGGGTCTCTCCGGAGATGTAGCCCTTGGCCAGCATGGCCTTACCTCTTAAGTTCATCAACAGGGTGCTCAAAGCGGGTTCATTTTCCGGGACAATTTTTCTTTCTATGAGGACTCGAATGGCCATCGTCTTCCTCCTTGCTTGAAGATTCTCCGCGGGTCATACTTAATTTCTAGCAAAACGGTTACAGACACTAGACCTTTTTTTAAAATATAACACAGGGTATCTGGGGACAGAAAAGGAAATGGTTATCGACTCAGAGGCGGGCCGGAGTAATGGGATTTGTCTCCTGCCGCTGATTCTATGGCAGAACAGATACTGATGGGTCGCACCAACAACTTTTAGGTGAAGTTTTCTTGTATTTTCTTGCCGTCCAATACGTCTCTTAGACTGAGGGAGGAGAGCTCTTGCATCAACCTCTCGCTCATCTGGAGCCAGATATCCCGTGTGATACATCCGTTTTCGCGCTCGCAAATTTCAGGATCTGTTACACAATCCACCAGGGACAGACCTCCTTCGAGAGTCTCAATAATTTGCCCCACGCTGATTTTCTCAGGATTGCGCGCTAGAGTGTATCCGCCTCTGGCTCCACGGACACTGCGAATGAATCCGGCTGCTTTGAGTGGGATTATCAATTGCTCTAGGTATTTTACCGAAAGATCCTGGCGTTTGGCGATTTCTCTGAGAGGGGTTGGGCCCTGATCGTGGTGTGCCGCCAAGTCCAACATCATGCGAGTACCGTACCTGCCTCGAGTGGATATCTTCATAAACTCCTCCCAAATATTTATTAGCTTGGTCGGATTATAGCAATGCTACCTATATCTGTCAAAATAATTCGAGCAATTCTGACTGTTTGACATCGTTTTCCACCTTAATCCGAGGATTTCCCCGTAGTCCTTCCCGCTATGGTGCGGCAATCATCTTGTTGCTTGATTTGATGCTACCTTCCCTCGCATCAAAGTTTCCAACTTGTGATATGATCACCAAGTATTCTGGGTAAAGATTTCAGGGCCAGAGGAACCGGTATCAGAGACTCGAGATGGATTTAGTGTGAGGATAGATTATTGGTGGTTAAACCATCAGCAAAAAATATTAAAGATTTTATTCGGGAAATATACGGAAGGATGGCAAACGCAGGAACGGCCAATCTCAGTCAGGCTCCTATCGATTACGGCGAGAGTCTTGCCCGTGCGCTTGGCTACGATACCTCCAAGTATTCCATTCCGCAAGAAGCCTGGGAACTTTTTGCTGGCTGCGGAAACCCATTAGAAATAATCGGTCTCAAGCCTGATTGGACTGTCATTGATTTGGGCTGTGGTGTGGGCATCGATAGTCAGTTAGCTGCATTTTTCCTGGAGCCCCCAGGCAGAGTAATCGGCATAGACCTTACCCGAGAACTGCTTAATCTGGCAAAGGAGTATGCCCGTGCACACCCTAACTGTCACTGGGTTACTGGTGATGGGGAACAGCTTCCTTTAGGGCAAAGAAGCGTGCATCTGGCTATTGCCAACGGCTCTTTCAATCTAATGCCAAATAAAGAACAAGCCCTGGCAGAAATATACCGAGTCCTCAAACCCGGCGGTTATCTTGCTCTGGCCGACCTTATCCTGGTTGGTGAGATGGAGCCAATAACTGATGGATTTGAGGATGCCTGGAGTTGGTGCGTGGCAGGAGCACTTTCGGCCAGGGAATACGACAGCCTCCTCAAGGCCGTTGGGTTTTCCTGGTGGGAGCTGAAAGAAAAGAGCAATTACGGCCCTCTAGCCGCCGCCCATCTCCTCGCCCGGAAAGGAGGGGGAGACTAGGGACTAGGCACTAAGCACTGCGGGATGACCCAGCCTCCGCCCAGGCTACGGCGGGCAAGCGCGGAGATGGGGGGACACGGGGACGCGGGGATAATTCAGCAGACAGCTGACAGCGGGCAGCAGGCAGAAAGAACTAGGGACTAGGCACTAAGCAGGAATCAGCCGGCAGCTGGCAGGTCATTATAGGAAGTATGTGAATTGGGAGTGGAAGGACTTTTTTCTTCTTGACGCTATGCGCTATGCTTTATTTCGGCTGAACGCTTACTTGCCCTCTTTCCTGACCACAGCGCTGATTCTATTGATAACCTCGCTCGTTGACATCCCCTCCTCCAAAGGTATGCGTACCACCTTGCCGCCACTTTCTTTAACCTCTGCTGCTCCGATAATCTCATCCTCTGGCCAATCGGCCCCCTTTACGAGCACGTTTGGCCTGAGCAAACGGATCAAGGTCAGAGGATCTGATTCGTCGAATAGGGTCACCCAGTCGACAAAACCCAGTGCCGCCACCACCTCAGCCCGCTGGGCCTCCGGGATAATGGGACGACCTGCCCTTTTTATCTGTTGCACCGAGCTGTCGCTGTTAACTGCTACCACCAAACAGTCACCCTGCTTGCGGGCCGCTTGGAGATACCGCACGTGTCCAATGTGAAGAAGGTCGAAGCAACCATTGGTAAAAACGACCCGCTTTCCCTCTTCTTGTAGCTGAGCCAGCTTTTCCTTTAGAGTTTTTCTATCGAGCACTTTTTCAGACGCATCTCGCATGCTGTCTCCATCTTATTAGATGTGCGATATGAGATGGGAAATGGTTGTCTAGCAGAAGTGGTCAACTTAATCCTTTATCACATATCACACATCACACATCCATTGCCTAAAAAAATGTTCGCAAACTGGAAACCCACAATTATTACAACCCTACGGTTCTCGCAACAGTAAGCACGACGACCTCCCTTGCCTCGCCATCTTTTTTCAACACGCGGGCGCACTGATTCACCGTCTCGCCCGTAGTGAGCACATCGTCCAGCAAAAGAACTCTCTTGCCTCGCACCCTTTCCGGGTCGGTCAATTTAAAAGCACCTTTAACGTTTTTCGCCCGTTGGTTGCGGCTCAGGCCTGTTTGCGGCTCCGTCCACCGAGTCCGCCGAAGGCTGGAATAATCAACCGGTATTTTTAAAATGGATCTTAAATGTTTCGCCAGCAAAGCGGCCTGATTGAACCCGCGTTGGAGCAAACGCTTGGAGTGGAGAGGAACTGGAACAATCAGCTCGATCCTGTGCAGCCGGCTTAGCTCCTTTCCTGGACCGGTCAACAACCTGGCCAAAGGCCTGACCAGGAAAGTCTGTCCGCCGTACTTGAAGCGATGAAGGACATCGCGAAGAAGCCCCCGGTAGATACCCGTTGCACGAGCCCGATCGAAACGATAGCTGTCAGCGAGGCAGTCACCACAGATATGTGGGCCCGGGGTCTCCACTGGGAAGGGGATTCCGCACACCGGACAATAGGGGTTGCGAATCAAATTCAGGTCCTGCCAGCAGGCCGGGCAGAAAGTCTCATCCACCCCCAGCTGGCTGCAACCCGCACAGGCCGGAGGATAAATGAAAGCTATCGTCTCCTGAAACAACTTGGCGGTGAGGGCTGGCAGGTGCTCAGCCCATTTGTGAATGTGGGCGGCGGCATTGCGGAGAGGTGATTTTTCCACGTGTGTGTCTGCTATTGAGCGGCAAATTAGAAAAACTAGACACTAAGCACTAGGCAGTAAGCACCAAAAGTGATTTTGTTCTACTAGCTAAACATAGTGCCTAGTGTGCAGATGGCTATGCAGATTACATGTGTTCAACAATGGCGTCAGCAAACTCAGAACATTTAACCTCTTGCGCATCGCTCATCTGTCGTGCAAGGTCATAGGTAACCACACCTGCCGAAACGGTCGCTTCCAGTGAAGTGCGAATCAGGTTCCCTACCTCCCTCCAGCCAATGTAGTCAAACATCATGGCTCCAGAAAGAATGAGGGAGCTTGGGTTGACCTTGTCCTGACCAGCGTATTTGGGGGCAGTCCCGTGGGTAGCTTCGAATACAGCGACCTGGTCGCCGATGTTGGCTCCTGGAGCCATTCCCAGTCCACCTACCTGTGCTGCCAGGGCATCGGAAAGGTAGTCCCCGTTGAGGTTAGGCATTGCCAAAACATCGTATTCATCCGGCCGCAGCAATGCTTGCTGGAACATCATGTCTGCTATGCGATCCTTGATCACCACACGGCCTTGGGGAGTCTTACCTTCATATTTTTCATATACCTCAGCCTCAGACACCGTCTGTTCTGGAAATTCAGTTTCAGCTAATTCGTAACCCCACTGGCGAAAAGCGCCCTCGGTATATTTCATAATGTTGCCTTTGTGTACCAAGGTAACGCTCTGATAGCCTTGGTCCAGAGCATGACGGATGGCCCGTCGCACCAGTCGCTGGCTGGCCATTTTGCTCATTGGTTTTATGCCGATGGCGGAATCAGGTCGGATTTCCTTGTTCAAGTGCTCTTTAATATAGCTGGCTAGCTGGTTGGCTTCCGGAGAACCTGCCGGCCACTCGATTCCAGCGTAGACATCCTCGGTATTTTCCCGGAACACGACCATGTCCACCTTTTCCGGGAAACGAACCGGTGCCGGTACTCCCTTAAAATAGCGGACGGGCCGGACGCAGGCATAAAGATCCAGGACCTGTCTTAAGGTCACGTTGAGGCTGCGAATGCCACCTCCCACTGGCGTGGTCAGAGGTCCTTTTATGCCCACCACATATTGACGCAGCATGTCGAGGGTTTCTTCCGGCAGCCATTGCCCGGTCTCTGCGAAAGCCTTCTCACCTGCCAATGCCTCCTGCCATTGAACTTGTCGCTTGCCATCATATGCCTTATGTACTCCCGCATCAAATACCTTTGCGGCTGCTCTGGAGATATCGGGACCGATACCGTCACCTTCGATAAAAACTAGAACTGGATTTTCTGGGACGTTGAGTGTACCGTTGTCATGCAACGTTATCGACGTGCCCCTATTCATTGAACCCGCCATGTTCATTTTTCAACCTCATAGTTGCTTCATTGTTTTTTTGGGTTAACTATTCATTCACTTGGTGGGACTTACTGCTCTTCTCTCCGCTGCCGCCATCCTTACTTTCTGTATTAATATAACAGTGGCGTAAATAGCTATACCGAGCGGGTAGAAATAATACTTATAGGCCTGATCGATGTTGAAGAGTGTTGCCACTCCACCCGGATGAAAGAGGGTGAACCAAGCCGCTAGAAAGAAAGGAATCTCGTAAAACTTGTTCTTGGTAAAACACCACCCCTGGGCGAAACATTCAAAAGAAGACATCCCGATCAAGGACATGGCAAATATCAGGAGACCTTGAGACCAACTATTGATGTTGTGCAATATCAATTCGGGATTGAAGACGAACATGAAGGCGATACACGAGGTTCGTATGTCATACAAGAAGCCCTGAATACCGGTTGGAATGGGCTCAGATTCCGCTATGGCAGCAGCGGCATAGGCAGCCAGACCCACTGGTGGGGTGTCATCGGCAAGTATGCCGAAGTAAAAACAGAACAAATGCGCGGCCATCAGTGGAATGACAAAGTCAAAGAGGCCTCCCACTTCGACGATGATCGGAGCGGTCAGGGATGCCATTACGATATAGGTGGCCGTGGTGGGGAGTCCCATACCTATTACAAGACTAGCCATGGCAGTGATGGTCAGCAACAGAAATATATTGCCCATGGAGAGAATCTCAACCCAACCCGTTATCATCCCACCGATTCCCATGTTCACCACACCAACGATAATTCCTGCCGATGCGCATGCCAGAGCCACCGACATCATGTTTCTCGAGCCCTGGATTGATCCGTCTCTTATAATCAGCAGAGCTTTTATAATCGCGGAGCCGATTCCTCTCTTTGCTATGATCGCCCTTCTTATCTCCTGATAAAAGATTACCGCGAACAGAAGTAATATGGATCTGAAGGCCGCAAGCTCAGGAGAGTGTCTGAGATAAACCAGCTCCCACAACAACACAGCCAATGGGAGCAGATAATGCACCCCTTCTTTTAATGTCCCCCAAAAGCTGGGGATATCTTCAGGTGGAAGACCACTGATACCAAGCTTTGATGCTTCAAGGTGAGAGATACAGAAGAGGCCGAAATAGGAAGCAAAGGCAGGAATGGCGGCTGCCTTCACCACCTCGATGTAGGGCACGTTTACATACTCGGCGATGATAAAGGCCGCTGCCCCCATAATGGGCGGCATCAACTGGCCGTCCGTACTTGCGGCAACTTCGGTTGCCGCTGCCTTTTTTGCCGGGTAACCGATCTTTTTCATCAATGGGATTGTGAATGGTCCGGTGGTAACGATGTTGGCAATGCTGGAGCCTGAAACAAGCCCGGTGGCACCGCTCGCTACGATAGCAGCCTTTGCCGCTCCCCCCTTGAATCGACCGAGAAAGGAGAGCGCAAGGTTGGTAAAAAACCTGCCTGCTCCCGCCTTATCCAATAGACCGCCCAAGAGGACAAACAGGTAAACAATGGCGGAGGAAACCCCCAGGGGAATACCGTAAATTCCTTCTGTTGAATTCGTGATGTTGCTCAGGTATTTGCTGAGCGAAACCCCCTTAAATGCTATGAGGTCGGGCATATAAGGGCCAAGGAAGGCATAGAGCGTAAAGGCAAGAGCAATGACTGAAAGAGCCGGCCCTATGATCCTTCGGGTAGCCTCGAGAAGCAGTATGACAAGAATGCTTCCGGAAATCAGATCCGCAGTTATGGGTGATCCGGCCCTCATTGCGATATCGTCATAGAAAATCGCCAGGTAAAGCGCTGTGAACGCGCCTACTGCAGCAAAGACGTAATCGATAATGGGTACACGATCAAGAACAGAAAGGTAGCCGAGATATTTCCTGCGTTTCTTGAAGCATGGCATCAGAAGAAAAAGAAGACACATGGCAAAGGCTAAATGAATCGCCCTCTCTTGGGTGGAGTCAATCACGAGGACGCTGGGGAGCGCCATCTGAAAGATCGCCCAAGCGATAGCGATAATCCCCGTAAGGTAGTATTCGAATGGTCGCAAACTACGAACTTCAGCGGTTTCTTCTCTAAGAAGCTCTTCTGCTGTTACTTCTTTCCTGCGTTTGAGGAATTTATTTAGCATTTGTTATCCTCATGACTTAAAGACCTAATGATAGCGAAGCGCAATGACATAACTGGGCCTTGCGCCTTTTGCCTTACGTCTCAATACCTGCGAAGCAGTATTGCCCTCCACTCTTCCGTGCTTCTGCTCTGAACCAACTGAAAATCATGAAACTGAAAGGACCTGACCACACCCTCCACCTGCTCGTCCAAAATACCGCCAAGCAACAACCATCCCCTATCAGCAACACGGTTGACAAGAGGAGCCGACATTTGGGTGATGACGGCTGCGGTGAGATTGGCCACCACAACCTCAAAGGTTTCTTCCAGCTTATCAATAGGGGTGGAACTTACCCACATGATTTCGCCGACCTTGTTTCGCTCTAGGTTTCGAGCTGCTACCCCCAGGGCATCGGGGTCAATGTCCAGTCCAAGCACCCGGTTTGCCCCCAGTCGCGCCGCGACGATTCCCAGAATACCGCTGCCAGTGCCCACATCCAGCACAGATGAGGCTGAGTCCAAAATGCTGGGAAGGATATCGTTAAACAGGTGCTCGAGGATTTCGATACATAATGCTGTACTGGGATGTTTCCCAGTACCGAATGCCCGACCGGGGTCGATTTCGACAATGACCTCGCCAGCGATTGCCTGGTAAGGCTCCCAGGTAGGTTTTACCACAACTCCTCTGCCGATACGGAGAGGCTTAAAAAATACTTTCCAGGACTCAGCCCACTCCTCTTCCTGTAGATCATCCTGGATCACATCTAATTCTGGCAAACCAGGATTTAATTGCTGCAGAGCTTTATAGTATCGGGTTAATCGGTTGAGACAATCTCGCGCTTCGGTTCCCTGATGGCAGAATGCGGTGATCCACTCTCCTTCCACCTGGACCCCGCGGTTTGTCTGTTCAATCAAAAAGTTGGTCAGAGCTTCTTGCACGGGTGCTGGTGACCGAATCCGCAGGCTAATCCATTTTCCCTCTCCCGCAGATTCCTCTTGCATTTGTTCACTCTTGTCCCACCATGGTGTCACGAGGTGAAAAGATATGACCATATAGACACAATGATACCTGATGTGGGATGTGCGATATGCGATCTGGAATGGTTGCTTGCTTACCTAAGCTATCTCTCGACCCATCCCATATCACACATCTCACATCTCATGATACCTTTTGTGCGAGATTATAAAAAAAAAGAACCGCCCGTAAGGTCTCTCACCCCCCCCCTGCCAGGCGGTCATTTGGTTTAAAAGTCCAAGG
>JASFEM010000063.1:0-18722 GCA_050124835.1 Syntrophobacterales bacterium
TGAAATGTTAATTGGCTTCCTCGCTTCCTTCCTGGAGCAGATAAGCTTCGATTAACTCGTCCAAATCCCCATCCAAAACTGCATCAACGTTTCCTTTTTCCACCTGTGTCCGGTGGTCCTTCACCAGTCGGTAAGGGTGGAGCACATAAGAGCGAATCTGACTGCCCCAGGCAATATCCTCCAGAGAATCGTGGAGTTCTTGCAGTTTTTCGGACTTGAGCTGCTGTTCCCTCTCGTACAGCCGAGAGCGGAGGACCTTCATGGCCATTTCCCTGTTGCGGTGTTGCGACTTCTCATTCTGACACTGGACCACAATGCCGGTGGGCAGGTGCGTGATGCGTACTGCGGAGTCGGTTTTATTGACGTGCTGGCCCCCAGCGCCGCTGGCCCTGTAGGTGTCCACCTTGAGATCTGCAGGTTTCAGGTCGATGACAATTTCATCTTCCACCTGAGGGTAGACGAAAACCGCAGCGAAAGACGTATGGCGTCGACCGCTGGCGTCAAATGGGGATATGCGCACCAGACGGTGAATGCCCTTTTCTGCTCTGAACAGGCCGTAGGCATAGGTGCCACTGGCGGTAAAAGTCACACTTTTAATGCCCGCCTCCTCGCCCGGCTGTATGTCTATGATTTGGTTCTTGAAGTTCCGTTTCTCGGTCCAGCGCAAATACATGCGCAAAAGCATTTCTGCCCAATCTTGGGCTTCGGTGCCACCGGCGCCGGCGTTAATACTGACGATGGCGCCAAGACGGTCGTCATCGCCGCCTAGCATTCGCTGGAATTCCTGGGCAGAGATTTCAGCCTCTATGGTCTCTAGTTTTTGAGAAATCTCGGCAAGTTCCTGATGGTCTTCCTCCTCAAGAGCCATATCGAGAAGAATGACGACATCTTCAAGTTCACCACTCAATCTCTCGAACCGTTCGACTGTCTCGAGGAGTACAGCTCGTTCCTTTAAAATCTTGGGTTGTTGGTCGGGGTTGTCCCAGAAACCATCTTTGGACATTACGGTTTCAATTTCTTTGAGACGAAGAGATTTTTCAGGGATGTCAAAGATGACCTCGCAGGTCCTCTAGGCGGTCAAGTAATTCTTCAATCTTGGATTTGGATGGAAAACCCATGAATGTCTCTCCTTCGGTCCGGTTTGTTTTGTTACATCATCAGTCAAGCATACTTTTTGTCTTTTGTACAGAACCATTAAGATTTCAGATTTTAGATTTCAGATTGTAGATTGACAGAAGTTGTACCATCTAACCCGAGGTTTTTAGACAAGCATTTCAACCACCAATATAAGTCTAGACGAGCAACTCATGAGATCTCCAATCCGAAATCTGCAATCTACAATCTGAAATATCCTTAGTGCCTAGTGCTTAGTGCCTAGTACCTAGTACCGGGTGCTTTCTACCCCTCAACCCTCCCCCAGTAAGGGAAAAGCCAAACCCCAGCAGCGAAATGACCAGACAACTCCAGGCAAACCAATCACCATATCGGCAATATATACTTTTGCCATACCCCAGTTGGAGAGTTCCAGACAGGGTAGCTTCCTCAAACAAGCTGGTTACTTTGAGAACGCGACCGCGTTTGTCGATAAAGGCACTGATTCCTGTGTTAGCGCAGCGGGCCATGGGTATACGGTTCTCAACGGTGCGAAATACCGCCATGGATAGGTGCTGGTGGGGAGCACTGCTACGGCCGAACCAAGCATCATTGGTGATATTAACCAAAAGATTGGCACCACTTTTCGCCAGATCGCGGCTGAGTTTTGGAAAGATGGACTCGTAACAAATGAGCACGCCCACTTTCGCTGGCGGTAATTCAAGAACTACAGCACTGTCGCCAGCAGCGAAATCCCCAGCGGCCTGCACCAATTTGTCGACGAAAAACAGTAGCCGTTTCCATGGGACATATTCTCCGAAAGGCACCAGATGAATCTTGTCGTAGAAACCAACGACCCTCCCTAGGCTGTTGAGAAGGTAGGCGCGATTGTAGAATCTCAATCTATCTCCCTCTTTGCGAAAGGCGGGACTGCCAAATAGCAAGGGCTTGCCCAACTTTCGCACCTCCCGGACAAGGGTTGTACTATTATCGAAATCGGCAAGGAAATAGAATGGGGTGGCGGTCTCCGGCCATATCACCAGGTTGAGTTGCTCTCCTGCTACCTTTCTTGTTAGCCGCAGATATCTTCGCAAGGTGTCTTGCTGGAAGGCGGGGTCCCATTTGGTATCCTGGGCAATGTTACCTTGGACAAGTCCAATTTTGATAGATGGACTCGAGTTGGCCTCTAAAATGGCGAGTCGCCAGCGGCCATAGCCGTAAACCGTAAGGATCAATACCGCCAGAAAAAGCAGGTAAAGAAGACGAATGACAACTTTTCGCCGGCGATCTGTTATCAGCTGAAAGATCAAGACATTAGAAAGAACCAAGACAAACGATATCCCATAAACTCCAATTATATCAGAAAGTTGTATAAAAGGAAGCCAGCGATATTGACTATACCCCAGGTTCTCCCAAGGAAATCCGGTAAGCAAATGACTCTTACCTAGCTCCAGAGCAACCCAGAGAAATGGAGCGAACAGGAGCCAGGGTAGATCTCTTTGCCGTAACCAGCCCAGGCCTGCACAGAACAGACCGGGAAAAATGGCCAGATAGGCAACCAGCAAAAAGCAAACCACCAGGCTGACAGGGAGGGGGAGGTTACCGTAGTGGTTGACCACATAGATGATCCAGTAGAGCAGAGTAAGACCATGAAAGACCCCGGCAATCCAGCCCAGAGTAAAACAAGCCGCAGGCTTGTTGATTGCTGCCATATATAATAGAGGGAGAAGAGCTATCCAGCCAAAGATAGGCAGGCCGTGGCGAGGAAAGCATAAGGTGAGCAGCAGGCCAGAAAAGGCTGCAACAAGGTAATGCTTGCGTGAAAAGTCAAGAAACCGGCTCATTTCGAACCTCGAAAACCTGGTCCTTCCCCGCATGGCGGGATCTTCGATGGGGCAGGTCAGAGGTCAAAGAATTGCAGATTGCAGATTTCAACGTAAAATTTCTGCATTTGGTGCTTGAGAAAGATCTCCAATCTGCATTTTAACTCTCTACCTTTAGGGCTTGGTACTTCGAACGTTAGGTTAATTGCTGGTGGTACTTGAGAAGGTTGGAAACAAAATGCATATCACTCTTGATGCTTCGAGACCACATCGCGAATGTACTGGAGATCGTCTTCAGATATTTCCACAAATCGAACGCCTATTCCTGGGAGCGTGTCCGGGTCATCTGAATCATAGATGTTTGACCTGGCTATCCTAGCAGTGGCTCTCACGAATTGACGCTGATGTGGAACCTTGATGACCATACGAAAAGTTTCGTTTGTGTTGGGTTGCTCTTTGCAGTAGATGAACGCGCCCCCTAGGCTGACATTCATAACCTCACCTTCAATCGGGCCCTTGCTAGTCAACATCGTCACCGGCCACTCGACTTCCACTCTAGGAAACTGGCGTCTTTCTATTCCCACAGTCAGCTCCTTGTCCGCGGGGGGGTATTTAGTAGGATGGACCCTTTTTCCCCTTTCGTTCAAAAGGAGGGTTATGCATCAGCAGCGGGGTCCTTGGGGTGAATCTCTTGGTCGTGCGCCTTGATTCTAACCTTGCGAATTTTTCGGGCATCAGCCGATTCGATCACTATCTGTAGGGGGGCGTAGGTTATGGTTTCTCGGGGTTGAGGTACCCGACCTAGGAGGTTGATTATGAATCCTCCCACCGACTCGAAGTTCCCTTCGGGGACCTGCATGTTAAAATGTTCCGCAAGTTTTTCGATTTCGAGTCGTGCGTCGACCAGAAGATCGCCCTCGGCGGTGGCGACCATAAGGGCTTCTTCAGCATCGTATTCGTCGTGAATCTCGCCGATAATCTCCTCAATAATATCCTCGATGGTGACCAGGCCCGCAGTGCCGCCATATTCGTCAATTACGATGGCCATATGCGATTTCTTATCACGCAGTTCTCTCAGGAGGTTACTGATCTTCTTGGTTTCAGGGATGAAATAGGGAGCCCGCAGGATGTTCTTGAGATCAAGATGCTCTTGTCCCCAAAGTGAGAGCAAGTCCTTGGCGTGAAGGATGCCTATGATGTTGTCTGAACTGTCAGCGTACACGGGAAAACGTGAGTGGCCTTTCTTGATGATTAGCTGGAGAAGTTCTTGAATGGAAGTGTCCACACTAACAATTGCTGCATCGGTTCGGGGCACCATGATTTCTCGGGCAACCGTGTCGCGGAAGGAGAGAATGGACTGGATCATCTCTCCCTCGTCCTCACTGAGTAACCCTTCCTCCTCACCGGCGTCGATGAGTTGTTGCATTTCTTTTTCAAGATCGGGGTGTGTGGGCTTCTTGCGGTGCCAAAATTTCAGGAGGGTGGCAAGTTTGTGCCAGAAACCTGTTTCAGGTCCTTCTTCCAAGGGACTTAGAATCTCCTTATGTGCAGTGGAACGGTCTATTGTCCCCAACTCGCCCAGAACTGAAACGGCGATTTGGCTAGAATGAATTCAATCTTAACAGTCTCTTTTTCGCTTTGTCAAATACATTGTCCGGCCGAGCCGGTGCCTGCGCCAAGTGGGATTCAACAAAACCTACCCGTGCTTCTGATTTGCTAGAGGCTGCGCCGTTAAGCTCGGTTAATATACCCCCTTTCGAAACGATAAGATAAAAGCTTAAATGCCAGTTTAGCTGCGAAAAAATCAGGGGCAATATTGCCAGGTTGTGGGCAAAGTTCCATGATGTCAGCGCCAACAACGTTCCGGGTTCGGCTGACGAGGCGGAGCAGTTCAAGAACCTCATACCATTTGAGACCCCCAGGTTCAGGAGTTCCAACTGCCGGCATGATTGCTGGATCGAACACGTCTAGATCGATGCTTATGTAGACTTGGGAGCGCAATTTAGCAGCAACCTCCTCCTGCCAACCCGGACTTCTGCGGATATCTGCTGCATAGAAGATGGGCAGTTGTTGATCCCGGGCCCAGCGGTGTTCTTCCGAGCTCAGCGAACGGATGCCAACCGGTACCAGTGCTCCAAAGCGGTTCGCCAGCCGCATGACGCAAGCATTGCTGTATTCTGTGCCCTGATAAGTCTTACGCAGATCAGCATGGGCGTCCAATTGTAGAATCGAAAGGTCGTCTACTCTGTTAGCCACAGCTTCAATCATACCCAGTGAAAGAAGGTGTTCTCCCCCCAACATCAAGGGAAAAAACCCAACATCCAGTATCTTTTCTCCAAGGGATCGGACTGCGGCTACCATGGCGCGGGGGTTGCTCGCATCCACCTCCACTTCTTCAAGGGTGGCAACACCTAACTTGGAAATATCTAGACCTGTTTCTTCGTCAAAAAGCTCAAGCTGTTCAGAGGCGCGCAAGATTGCGGCTGGTCCGTGGCGGGTGCCGGACAGGTAGGTGGTGGTCCCATCGTAGGGTACGGGAATGATCAGAACCTGTATGCTCTTCAGGTCTGAGGCAGCAAGATCCCGACCACCAAAAGAAGCTGACACTCCGGCGAGGGTTAATGGGGAGGGCAGAACAGGGTCGTTTTTTTCGCTCATAAAGAGAGAAACCGTGTTTCCAGAGTCAATGCTCCAGGGAATGACGCTCGTGCCGGACAATATGGGCGGATTGCCTGATGTTCTTGGGAAATTCCGCGCCTCGGTCCAGAAGCTTGATTTCTCTCTTCTGCACCGCGAACAGTTTACTAACGTAAGAGATGGCATGATCTGAATCGAAATCTTTGCACGAAAAAATATCCAGACTCAGGTAATTTTTTTCAGGAAAAGTGTGAATGCTTATATGACTTTCAGCTATGAGAACGAAGCCTGAAATGCCCCAATCTTCATGGTTCTTGGCGTCATAGCGAAACACATAAGGGGGCATGATTTTGGTCATTTTTATTTCAGCGGGATACTCACTTAAAAAATTGTAGATGAGAGAGAGGTCCTCTAGCCGCTGACGGTCACAGCCATATCCATCCATCATCAAATGAGTTCCAAAACCATGTTCAGACCTTTTCAATTTTGCCACCTCCCTTGATCTTTCTCTTACCTTCC
Organism: Syntrophobacterales bacterium; assembly: GCA_050124835.1. GTDB lineage: Bacteria > Desulfobacterota > Syntrophobacteria > BM002 > BM002 > BM002. Next base: position 6,072 of record JASFEM010000063.1, read on the forward strand.
CCCAAACTTTTAATATTATCCGTGCATCCCGGTTTTTTGACGGTGAGCGCATCAATTAGAAAACGGGGGGAGAGACAACCCACAAGAGTTTCGCTGTGGTCTTGCCGGAGTTATGCACCCGATGCTCCTTATCGGACTCGAAATAGAAACAGTCTCCCTTTTGCATCCGGTACGCCACCTTATCAACCCAAAGCGTTACCCTCCCTTGTATCAAGAAGCCAAATTCCTCCCCCTCGTGACCGAGATGAGTTTCGGTGGAGGTTTCTGGTTCCAAGCTTACCAAAACCGGATCCATGAGTCTGCTCTGAGCACTGGGCACGAGCAGTTCCACAATCATTTGTTCTGTTGAAGTAGAGCTCAAGACCCTGGCCTTTTTGTCAAAGAGAACGCTTTCGTGTTTAACGTCTCGAAAAAAGTCAGCCAGTTCTTCGCCCAAAACGTCCAGTATACCCTTCAAGGTAATAATGGAAGGTGAGGTGAGATCACGCTCCAACTGGCTGATAAACCCCTTGGTCAAATAAGCCCGATTGGCAAGCTCTTCCTGAGTAAGGTTATTAGCTTTGCGCAATCTCTTGATCTTTTCGCCTATTTTTAGGAGTGTCTCCATAGTTTACAAACACTAAACACAAAGTTTAGTAAAGAAGACCTATATAAAGTCTCGCTCTCTTTTTGTCAAGTACTTTTTGTCGATATCACCGGCCGACATTCCAGGTCGATCAGGCAGAGTCAATGGCAGATGAAATCGAAGGACTGGGGAATTCGAACTAACCCCGATGAGCATTAGGCAATAGCTTAATGTGACTGGTATGTGGATTTGTTGAAAGGAGAGTTTTCCAGATGGGAATTTTCGCCTGCGGCGCGAATCTGATCGCCGCCGTTGTTTTTGGCGATGTAGAGGTGCTGATCAGCGATTCGAAGTAGATTCTCGAGGTCGCTTTCAAGCGTCTTCAGTCCACCTTCCAACTGGGCCATGCCCATACTGAGAGAGGCTGGTCCCAGGTTACTTGCGTTAAATTTGCCCCGCAGCCGTTTCGCCACCATCATTGCCTGCTGGTGCTTGGCGTGAGGAATGATGACAGCAAACTCGTCGCCACCGTATCGATAGACCGAGTCAACATTGTCTCGGCTATACAGCATCATCAACCTGGCCAGTTCCTTGAGGAGGTCGTCTCCCTTTTGATGGCCAAATCTGTCGTTGTAGTCCTTGAAGTTGTCGACATCTACCAGAAGGAGGAAAAGACCATAGTGCTGTCTAAAAGCCCTACTAGCCTCGCGTTTCAGATTTTCATCAAAGTAACGGCGATTGTAGAGACCGGTGAGTCCGTCGCGGATGGAGAGTCTCTTGAGCTCTGCTCGCAGTTCACGCTCTCGGATAATCCGGTTTATCTTCGCCTCTAATTCGTTGACATTAAAGGGTTTGGAAATGAAATCACTGGCACCCAGCTCAATGACGTCTGTATATCTATATTCGGCTTGGTAACCGGTAACAACCAGTACATCTATGTCCTCCAAGTCAGACTTAACTCGTTTTGTGAGCTCAATACCGTCCATTCGAGGCATGTTGATGTCGGTGATGACGATGTCGAAATGATCTTCTCTTAGTTTCTCTAAAGCATCCATTCCGTCTGGCGCGGTGACGCTGGTGTGACCCAATTGGCTCACTACCTCATGGAGGAGCCCCAGCATCTCGTCATCGTCATCCACAGAAAGTATGGTATATGTTGAGCGACGTTCCTTGTCCACGTTAATTTATTCCGCCCTCGATGGTGAAATGCGCTTTCTTCGGTCATGCAAGCCGTAGATATAGCCCAGATCACATGATTTATCAACTCTCTTTTTTTGCCAAGAAATATCCTGGCAGATGATTCGCTTCGATGCTTTTAATGAGTTGGTTAAAGTCTTTGACCAGCCGAAAAAGAATTGTCTGCGCTGGTTCTGGCGGTTGACCCACACCGCTAACTTCTGCTAAGAGATGAAAGTCGAGCGTATTCCGATAAAACCTTTGTGGCAAGCCTGTGAGGGAGAAGTAAACTGATGGCCAAACTTACCATAATTCGGAAGAAGGGTGATGACCTTGCAGCCCAGCTCGGGCTAGAGATCAAAAGTTGGTTTGAGAGACGTGGTGTCCAAGTTTATTTGCTCGAGAACGTTTCCCATCTTGCTCTACAGAGCGGCCTTGAAGAATTTGCCTTGCAAATTCAACCCGATAATGTGGCTGTGGTGGTTCTGGGGGGTGACGGCACCTTGCTTAGCGTGGCTAGGCTTCTGAAAGATCGAACCATTCCGGTTCTTGGTGTAAACATCGGAGGAATGGGCTTTCTCACCGAAGTAAGTATGGATGAATGCTACCGCTTCTTCGAAGACATTTTGGCGGAACGGTTTGAAGTGGAAAAGCGCATGCGCCTTCAGGCCACCTTCTTCAGAGAGGGTCAATGTTTGTTGGACAGCACTGTTCTAAATGACGTGGTTATCAACAAGGCCGCTCTAGCCCGAATTGTTGACTTGGAGGTTACCATTGATGGTCTTCCGCTGACAACTTACCGGGCTGATGGGCTCATCGTTGCAACCGCAACAGGATCAACCGCTTACAATCTTTCAGCCGGTGGTCCCATCGTGTACCCGACGGCGGAGAGCATCATTTTAACACCCATTTGTGAGTTCTCCTTGACCAATCGGTCTATTGTTCTGCCGGGCGATGCCTACATCGAAATCAGGGTGGGTGCCAAGGCGACGGACGTTACCCTGACCTGTGACGGACAGGTGGGCTGTGAATTGCAAGCGGATGATCTTGTCATCGTAAAGCAGGCGGCGGAACCCTTCTTTTTGATTAAATCTCGCCAGGAAGATTATTTCACCATTCTCAGAAATAAGCTTAAATGGGGACAAAGGTAATGTAGATTTGAGATTTAAGATTGCAGAATGTAGATTGAAGATATTTCTTGAACAATGAGTATACCAGATACTTCAATACCATATCGAAAATCTGCAATCTAAAATCTGCAATCAGAAATGGCGTTGGCTCCATTGTTTGAGAGTGAGGGGCGCGCCGCCAAGGTGAAGTTTTTAGTTTTAGGATTTGCCATCATAGGAGACAACGCGATATGCCCGAAATTGCACCCTTCAAGGGGCTGCTCTACAATCAGAAATTGATCACTAATATGGCTGAGGTGATCACGCCACCTTTTGACGTGATTTCTCCAGAGGAACAGGAGATGTACCACAACCGTCACCCCAATAACATTATCCGACTGATCTTGGGGCAGAGTAAGCCTGGCGACAATGAGCACAATAACTGGTACACACGCGCGGCCAATACGCTTGAACTTTGGCAGCGGGAAGGCATAATGCTTCTCGATCCCAGGCCAGCGTTTTACGACTATGAGATTAGCTATCAGGAGCAAGCCAACGTTGTAAGAACACGGCAGGGCTTCATCTGTCTGGTTAGGTTGGAAGATTTTTCCCATGGATCTGTCCTTCCCCACGAACGCACATACGAGGTGACCAAGTCTGAGCGGTTGAGACTCATGAGCGCCTGCAAAGCCAACCTCAGTCAGGTCTTCGCTCTTTACTCTGATCCGGACCGCATTGTGAGCCGATCTTTGCGTCAGGGCAGGGAAAAAGGGTCGGTGTTGGACTTCCGGGACAGCAGTGGTATTCATCACCGCATGTACCGGGTAACCCAGGCAGAGTTAATTCAGAGCGTGATAGCCATAATGAAGGACAAAGTACTCTTCATTGCTGATGGTCATCATCGCTATGAGACCGCTCTCAATTATCAGAAGCTCATGCGGGAGAAATACCCTGAAAGGGGAAAGCGGGCCTCGTTTAACTTTGTTCTCATGTATCTGGCCGATATGAATCAGGAGGGACTGTCCATTTATCCCACGCATCGTATGTTTGTTGATTTGCCACAGTTTCAAATGGCCGCATTTCTGGCACGGGCTGCTGATTACTTTGAAGTAGTGCGTTTTCCCTTTGATGGTTCTAACCGTAAACAGGCACTTGAAGAATTCCTCAACTCTTTGCACTCTGCTGGCGATCGTCATTTTATTGGCGTTTATGAATCCCAAGCCGGTCAGTTCGTCCTTCTGAAGTTGCGAGAAGACGTCAATCATGAATTTTGGCGTAGCCACATGCAACCACCGCTGCAGAAACTGGATGTGGTAGTACTTACTGAGCTAATCCTCAAAGGACTCCTCAATGTGGAGGAGGGGACACTCAACGATGAAACCAGGATCAAATACCGGCACGACGCCTACGAGGCTGTAGAGCAGGTGGACCGTGGTCTTTTCCACGTTGCTTTCTTGATAAATCAGACCAGAATTGAGCAGTTACAAGAGGTGGCAAATTCCCGATTGATCATGCCGCACAAGTCCACCTATTTTTATCCAAAGGTCATCGACGGTTCAGTTCTGAACCTTTTGGATCCTCTCGAAGATGTGCCCACCTAATGACTACAGAATTCGGGAAGGGGAGACCCTGGATGAGGTTTTTCAGGGGCGTCTAAAAATCATTCAACCCAAGAAGGGCTACCGCTTCTCCATCGATGCCGTGTTGCTTACTGGACTCACCCAGATCCGTTCACAGGATCGGGTGGTAGACCTCGGCACCGGCTGCGGTGTTATCCCGCTACTGATTGCCTTTCGAAGTCCAGCGGACCACATCACCGGTATTGAAATTCAAGAATCGTTTGTATCCATGGCAAGGCGAAATGTGGTTATAAATAACTTTTCGCACCTGATTAGTATTGTCCAGGCAGACCTGCGAAACTTACAAGTCGGCATGGTGGAGGGACCAGTCAACCTGGTGGTGAGTAATCCACCATACGGTAGGCTTAGCAGCGGGAGGTTAAACCCCAATGAGGAGAAAGCGATCGCTCGGCACGAGTTATTTGCTAGTCTTGCAGATGTGGTGCGGGCGGCTGCTCAGCTTCTACCGCGAAAAGGACGTTTGGCGATAATCTACCCGGCTCGGCGGTTGCCCAATCTACTCAGGGAAATCAGTATTGGAGGGTTTGCCCCAAAGCATCTGACCCTCATCCACACGACTTTAGAGGCAGAGGCCAAGCTGGTACATTTGGAGTCAATAAAAGGGGGAGGAGAAGAGCTGCGGGTGCATAAGCCGTTTGCCATCTGCCAGAGTGACGGCAGCTACACTGATGAGATGAACGCTATGTACGAGAATGGTCCCGCTGCCTTCTGAGCAGCATCTCTAGAGCCTTGCGCAGATCAGAATCTGGAATTGTTTCGAGAAGCCTTTGCTGCTCTGGGTCTAGGGGTGGGGGTGGTTCGCTGGGGGCTCGGGTAATCGTGGGGGCTTTGGGCTCGGTTGAGACCGGTGGTGTCGTAACCGGGTCCAGAGGACCCTGGCGAAAGCGTATCTCACTTATCTCTACAGAGGAAGAGGATAGTTTTTTGTTTAACTTGTGCCGGAGTTCCTCCCCCAGAAAACGGAGATGGTTAAGCCACACAGAGTTTTCCACTCTAACATGGAGTATGCCGTCCTTTAGGTACTCGGGTTGGCTCTGCCTGGCAATCTGAGTTCCCACAACTTCCTGCCACTGCAGCAGGGTGAGGGAGGCTTTAAGTTGTTCTTCCCACTCGTGTTCACTGAAGAGTTGTTTGAGAATCGTGCCGATATGTTCTGGATCTTTTTTTTTCAAAAGGCTTGCTACCTTCTAAGTAACTGTTGCAGAAAGACATCGCCCAAAAGCCCACCGCAAAGAGCCTTGAATCGCAGGGAATTGATCACAGATCTTCAGAGTGAAGTATTTCCAGAAAGTCTTCCTCGCTATAGTCTTCCAGACGGTCCCAACGCTCTCTTTCTCCCTCATCAACGTGGGTCTGGTACTCCTCGGGATCAAATGGCTCGGTAATTTCGGCAATCCAGAACTTACCAGCGAGTTGGTTTATTTCCAGATATTCGTGAACGAGCTCCTCCGCTTCATCTGAATCGTCGGCTCTGAGGATGAAGGGAACAGTCATGTGTTCTTCATCACCCACCTGATAGCCAAGTGTTATTTCGAAGATGTAGAGACCTTCGTAGAGATCGAAGTCCATCGGGCAAGTCCTTTCATATCAATTTTGGTGGTTTCCCCGGCAATCAAGCCCTCAGATGTATCTTTGTCAATGACCGGCGGTGCAAACACCTCACCCACCAGCAAGACCAAGCGCAAACATCTGAAGTGAAACTGCTACGACGAACGAGGTTAACTATAATATAGCCGGAGGCTTCGTCAAGAAAAATTGTTTAATCTTCCCCCTGAAGTCAAAATTCCATTTCCTTCAACTATTCATTTTGTGGAAGCTCCTGGAATGTGTTCTTTACTTGCGAATGGGAAAAAATCGTGTTAAACAAAAAGCAATCTTATAAGAGGTTATTTATACAAAGGAAAGATACCAAAGCTTGGGAACCCCAACACAGGCTGGCCAAATGGGAGGTTCCGTAAAAGAACAGCTTGACCTTCTGGAACAGAAGATCAAGTTCACCCTCAGACCGCTGATCAATAGCATCAACACCTCAGGAATGAACAGGGAGCGCAGGGTTCAGTTAGATAACTTGCTTCTTGAGATTTCCACCCTCCACCAAAACGTTGAAACTCATGTGGAACAAGAGAGGTCAACGGAAAGTAAGATTCGGTTGACCGGCTTGGTTGACTATCTCTATTCTCTCATCAAAGGGGCGGGTATTCAGGTGAACTTGCCCGAAAGACGAGAGCACCCGCGAAACGAACTACCGCCGGAACAACTAATATCAGACGAGACTTCTGAGTCAAAGAATATTAAAATTCTTAATATCAGCTTGGGGGGCATGCGGTTGCACTCTCCAACCAATCTCAAAGTTGGTAGTGTGTTTCGTACCAAGCTGAATTCTTCTCGGCACGGTGTCATTCCTTTGAAAGGCGAGGTGGTTTGGTCGAGACCCAAACAGAACGGAGGAGGATATATCATCGGCGTTCATTTTTCCCAAATGGATGAGGCTGTGCTGGAAGCTCTCGAAAGCTTTCTGAGCGAACGCGATGAATGAGATAGCGGCTTTCTGTAGTATGGTGCTAACAATTTAGTAATGAAAGGAGAATCCACACCAAGGCCACGGAGGGCAGTGGTAGAGATTCTTTTTCGAGGTGTAAGAACATGGCTAGAGACTACCGACCCAATATTAGAGAGAGCAACGTAATCTCCCGTCTGGATTCTGCCAAGGAAGCGGCACGAGCCGGGGCCATCAATCAGCTTTACGAAGTAGGGGAAGATCTGGCGAATCGAATCGCCATGAAGCTGATCGAGCGAGAATTGATAGAGACCAAAAACAAGAAGGAGCTCGAGCGCCAGTTATCTGGTTGCATCAAGACTTTGATATCCGCGGAAGACTTCGACGTTCAATACCAGATCTCACCACTTCGGACGCTCGTGCGACGTCCCAATTTCATCAGCCTTTACATCACTGCCTTCATCATCGAGAAGTTAATTAATCACAGGACCATTGTGGACATCTACGGTACGGACGAAGAGATTTATGATTCTGTCAACTCTCAGGTGAACAAGATGATTCGGATGTAGACTTCGACGGACCAATTTAAGAAATAAGGAAAGGCCATTTGAGGATGGCCTTTTTTGTTGGTGATCTTCTAAAGAAAGCGGTCGTGATTGGAGTTAGGGCAATTTCAGATTTTAGATTGAGGAGCCACTACGTTGACTGATCTCAGAGCAAGGAGATAGCTTTTTCCCAGGGGCTAATTGAGCAAGGTCAGGTCAACCAACTCACTGTCAGGGAGTAAGGGTGTCGGGTAAAGGCATTCGATAATTCCCAAATGATTGATGATGTCTTTAATTTTATTTGCGGCTTTCTCGAGGGTTCGCAAATCATCGTCCGATAAATTGCCACGTTTTCTCCGAAGAAGAGCTATCCTTCCCAAAATCACAGTTAGGGGTCCATTAACGGATCCTTGAACCGCCTCTGTCAGTTCTCTCATGGTACTCAGACGCGTATCACGTATAAGCGTTTCTTGAATTCTTTTTAATTCATCGTACATTATCTTATGTTGCAGCGCTGCCCTCATACGTGCCTTTAGCTCGGGCATAAAGAACGGTTTAGTGATGTAGTCAATTGCTCCTGCTTCAAGTCCCCTGACAATATCCTCTTTTTTGTCCGCCGCTGTTAGCATTACCACGGGGATATGTTTAGTTGCTTGATCTGCCTTGATAACTTTTGTCGCTTCAATGCCGTCCATGACTGGCATCCAAATGTCCATCAAAATTAGATCAGGCTTGAGCCTGCGGACCGAGGTGACTGCCTCACTTCCGTCCGTGGCCGTCAGAACGGTCAAGCCTTCCAGTTCGAACTCAGCGTGCAAACTTTCTCTGAGTTCGTTATCGTCCTCGACAATCAAAACAGTGAGAGCTTTTTTCTTCAATAATGAAAGTGTACCCATACCGTCTCCCTGACTCGGCGTCAATTTGACTTTCAGATAAACTGAATTTCAAATCTTAGGTGGTTGTTAAATTGGGATTGGTTGGTGAATGTAAGATGCAAAAGCACATTTCGTGCCAGACGGGTACAGGATTATTGGCAAAAGAGGTGAGCTTGTACGCAGAAATATGGTTTGAATGGATATTAATGGAGGCCAGAGCATGCTGGGCTTCAAGCACTCTCTGAAAATGATTGATACCCAACATGTAACTGTTGCTTTTTCAAAAAAAGGCGAATATTTTTAATGAAAACCTCAGAGGATCGAAACATGCGACTGTATTGTGATTGGTAAATTTCTTACAGCTTATCTCTTATTCTTGCTATTCTAAGTTTCGAATTATTCCATCACTGTAATACTGTTAATATTGCTTGAAAGGAGTTAGGACAATTGTGGCTAAACTAAGTATGAGAACCATTGGAGAATACATAAAAGTATTCGGGCCAGCTATCTTGATAGCGAGCATTGGATTTGTCGTCGCTTACCAATTTGTGGATCCTGCTCCTCCCCGCCGCATATCCATCGCCACTGGTTCACCGTCGGGCGCTTACTTTGCCTATGGGGGCGCCTACAGCGAAATTCTAAAGCGAAATGGAATCCGTTTAGAGGTGCTCCCCACGGCGGGATCCGCTGAGAACATCAGGTTGCTTGAAGCAGAATCAGATGGGGTTCATGTGGCTTTAATAGCAGGTGGTTTTAGCACACTGGCTCAATCAGATGAGATCATATCGCTGGGTAGTCTCTATTATGAGCCACTTTGGATTTTTCATCAAACAAACCTCACCCTAGCTCGTCTCCCTGATCTGAAAGGATTGCGCCTCGCCGTTGGCGAAGAAGGCAGTGGCACTAAAATTTTAGCTCTGCAGTTACTTGAACTGAATGGCATTACCGAAAAAAACACACGGTTACTCTCACACGGCTCTCAAGAGGCAGCCAATATGCTTTTGCAAAAGAAGCTTGATGCAGCAATTTTTGTCACTACCCACCGTTCACCGTATATTCAACCACTCATGAAATCAAGATCGATAAAGCTAATGGGACTCGAGCGGGCTAAGGCTTATGCACTCCGATACCATTATTTACATGTTCTAGAAGTGCCCGAGGGTGTGCTCAATTTTGAGGCCAATATTCCTTCACGGGATATCACTCTGGTAGCCGTGACAACCCAACTTGCGGCACGATCGGATCTACATCCGGCCTTGATCAACCTGCTTCTTCAGGCGGCCGAAGAAACCCATCATAAGGGAGGCGGATTCGAGAAAGAAGGTCAATTCCCCTCGCCCAAATATGTTGATTTCGACCTAAGCAAAGAAGCTGTAAGGTTTTATAAATCTGGACCGCCGTTTTTGCAGCGCTACCTTCCCTTCTGGGTGGCAAATTTCCTGACCCGTATGGTGGTCATGCTGGTGCCCTTGTTTGCATTACTGTATCCTCTTTTCAAGGTCATGCCGCTAATATACAAGTGGAGAATGCGATCGCGAATCTACCGTTGGTATTCCGAGCTTAAGGAGGTCGATCCCGACATACAGAAAGATTTTGTGGCCGAACGCTTGGAAGAATATCTTGCTAAACTCAATAAAGTAGAGAACCAAGTATCGAATATCTCCATACCGCCTGCCTATGCAGAAGGACTTTACGACCTCCGGTTACACATCGAGATGCTGCGGAACAAACTTCGCAAGGCTGGCAACAAGGAGTGAGGAGGAGGTCGTCACACATAGACGATATCGAGGGAAGAGACAAAACTTTTAAACGGATTGACTTCAGGCAAGAAAAAAGAGGATGGTTACAAGATGGACACATCCTCTATATCCGAAAAAGCTGCTGTCAGCTAAATTATTGAAATAGCTGGTGGAGCTGATCGGGATCGAACCGACGACCTCTTGAATGCCATTCAAGCGCTCTCCCAAACTGAGCTACAGCCCCACCGTGGGTAACCTTTTTTATATAACAAGAAGCCCGGATAGTGTCAATTTAATTCTTATTGACCTTACAGTGAGAAATTTGCTACAAGGAAAAGGTCAAATTCCTTCCTTTTACTGAACAACGAGTATTAGTCTAACTGCATGTAACCCATATGCCCGCGGCATAGCCATGCGAAGACATAACGTTTTTCTCGTTGACGACCACACTATTTTTGCCGAGTCGCTGAAGCTCCTCCTAGAGGCCAGACCAGAATTCTGTGTCATCGGTAGCACCCACAGCTGTCGCACTGCTCTTGAAAGGGTGAAAGAGTGCCGACCGGATCTGATACTCATGGACCTCTCAATGCCGGACATGAGCGGTATTGAGGCAACCCGCAGGATAACGAAGGCTTTGCCGGAGACAAAGGTGGTGGCGCTGACCATGCACAAGGACGAAGGATTTGTTGCACAGTTCTTCGAAGCGGGTGGCTCAGGTTACCTGGTCAAAGACACTGACGCTCAGTGTCTTGTTGGCGCCCTCAAAGCTGTTTGTAGGGGCGAGCGCTTTCTCAGCCCGTCCATCGCAGGCGATCATGCCGAAGAATACCTGCAGACCGGTGAAGAAGATGGGCGGACAAAGCTTTCACCGCGCGAGAGGGAGGTGCTCAAGCTTATTGCGGAAGGAAAAAGCAGAAAGGATATCGGCAAGATACTCAACATAAGCGTGCGAACCCTGGACACACATCGCACGAATATCCTCTTGAAGCTGGGGTGCAAGAGCACAGCAGAACTGGTGCACTATGCGGTGCGTCGGAAGCTGGTGGAGTTGATCTGACCCTGGTCGTAACAACCTTTGATGGAGGGTGAGGAGCACCGCTACGCCATGGCTGAGATAGTTGCGACATCCGAGGCGGCGCTGGAAGAGGATATCGAGCATCTCAAGGATCTACTCTTGGAGCACGATCGCTCTCTCTCCCAAAAGATCTCAAAAGGAAAGAAGCCATCGCTGGAGGAGAAAAGAGCACGAAGCCGAATTATCCGTCAGCTTAACCGGACCCGCCGACAACTTTACAGATTAAAGACAGGTACCGAGCAAAGGCCCACCAGGAAAATCTCGTTCCGAGTCAAAGAGGAAGACTACGCCCACCTGCAAACTCTCGCCGAGCAGGAGGGATTGAGTGTTTCTGCATATATTCGAAAACAATTGTTTCCAGACAGACGATAAAATCGGTGGCACCAACAACCAGCCCGCATTTTTCTGCTATTTAAGAAATTGTTGAGATCACTGTCCCATCAGCCTTCCCCAACCACCCTGGGACTGCAACATAAATAGCTGCGACTATGCTGCTTGTGGGGCAGATTATCCTGTCCTTCCCTTATTTCCACCTCACATCAATGTCCAATCGGGAAAGAGCACGAAAAATGCGGGCTAGAAGGCAATGATAAAAGCAAACGTCCCCAACAGGAAACAATAGGGGGCAAAGTAGAAGAGTTTGCCCCTTCCCACCAATGCCTGCAAAGCGCGCAATGCTGCCCAGCCCACCAGAAAAGCGGAAAAAAAGCCAGCAGCCAACATCTGCCAGCCTGGATGAGCGGTGCCGCCTTGATGCACTTCCAGGGCCAGCGCTCCCAAAATAGCCGGAATGGAAAGCAGAAAAGAGAAGCGAAACGCCAGCTCCGGACTGAGGCCAAGAAGTAAGCCGGTTGTAATGGTCATTCCAGAACGTGATAAACCGGGACTGATGGCGGCTCCCTGAGCCAGGCCAACAAGAAGCGCTTGCGAGACCTTGGGAGTGCGTAGATCCTTGAACCGCTCTCGGGACCAGCGACTCCAGATCAGGATAAGACCCGTAGTCCATAGGCCGAGACCCACAACTAAGGGTGAGGTGAAAAGCCATTCAACCACGTCTCTAAAAAGCAAGCCAATTAACACAGCGGGGACAGATCCGACCAGGATCATTAAGAACATTTTCGCGCCGTTACCTAAAGCAGCCGTATCGTCTGAAGTTGACGACGGTCGAATACCCCTCAGGAACGTTAGGCTGTCTTTTAACATCTCGTGGAGGTCGGTGCGAAATACCAAAAAAACCGCCATTAGGGTGCCAACATGAACGGCAACATCGAAAAAAAGCTGCGATTCATGAAGACCCAATAGATGCTGCGCTAACACCAAATGCCCTGAGCTGCTGATCGGAAGAAATTCGGTGAGTCCTTGCAGAATGCCTAGAGAGAGGGCCTGCTGGAGGTTCATGAATTACCGTTTTTTAGTGGGTACCAGATCTA
>JASFEM010000064.1:0-18509 GCA_050124835.1 Syntrophobacterales bacterium
CTAAAGTAGACATTCGGTTATCAATTGACCACACCCAGTAGCTTTTCAAGACGTTCGGAGTGAATATGACTGTCCACCTTCACGTAGACACCATTGACCCCGTCCACAGACTTGACTGCTCTTTTGATTTTAATTGCCTGTCGAAAACCACTCGGGCAATAAATTGAATACGGTCGAAACGTCAGTTTCACCTTTCCGTCTTTGTGAACCTCCAGGTCTCGAACCAGTTTCATCCGGATCACATCGATGCCAGTCTCAGGGTGTATTACCTGACTCAGGCTCTCTTTCACTTTTCCTAGTAAGTCCATCTCGTTAACCTTCTTTGACGTTTGATTCAAACAGTTCGGCGAGGCTAAACCAAATCTTCTTTATCTCATCGGCCGCTTTTCCATCGCTATATTAAGAAGTTGTTGGTCGTCGTTCGCCCTTAAAGCTTGGACAATCATGTTTGTCTAGGATGCAGGGCTTAATATCCAGCACAGGCGTTCCATCCAGCATGTCCAGCCCTTTCACATCAATGACATTGTTCTTGACGCCAAGGACTTCCAAGACCGACATTCCTATTGGGTTGGGTCTGACTGGTGAACAGATGCTAAAGACGCCCAATGGTTTCTTGCGGTGGCGAGGCGTCTGGGTAAGATAGCTTGCATCGAAATCATGACTTTGATGGAAGTGGAAAATCACAACGATTCGTTGCCTAGGTTTGATATCCTTTAGCCCTTCGATGTATCTTTCGTCGATGACAAGCGTGCCCTCCACATCGGAGACGCTCCAGTGCCTTGGAATCCTTTTGGCATCAGTGTGCACAAAACCTATTGGTGCCATTTTGATGAGCAATTTCACTTTCTCCTGTTCAGTCTGCTACACAGACACAGCTTAATTCAACTAGTGCAACTCGCAATCCGCGACTGAGAAGGCATCCCCTAGTTGTGCTTTCAGCAAGTTTTTTCCCACTCTATGCGGCTAACCCCATTTCCACTGCATCTTCAGCCAGCAAGATGGCTAGTTCAATTGGCACATGTGCAATGGCCGTAGTAGTTTGGCGAAGATCAACAACCTGTTTTAACTCCTCGTAGCTGTACCACTTCAACCCCATCCCAATACTGGCAAAATAGACCTCAGCATCGATTGAGTTAACTCTGATATCGTCTTTCATGGGTTATCACCCCTCTTGAGTACTCTCTGCCAAGGACCGGTTCATGGAAAGCTGGTTAGTTTTCTGAAGTTATCGAAGAGTCTTGCTTCGCTCATTGCACTGATTGAGATGGCAACAATTGTGCCATTGAACTTCTTTTTTTTATAATCTATTGATTTTTCTATTAATCGGCGATATCAGCTAGCCAAGCGGGGAAAAGAGAAAGTTCATCTCAAGGTGACAGGAAGATTAAGTGGGTATTTTTACTATTATATCGATAATTTAAAACCATTGCATTATTGCACCTACAGGTGCTAAAGTTGGCGGTGCAGGCGTGAGATCCAGCCAGAGAAAATGGCAATTATGACTTGGTAACAGGAGATTGTCTGAGTTAGGATTGGCATAACCTGTAGAGATTCAACTTAGAGTTCTCAGAGTCTTGAAAAGAAGGTCTTTTACCTTCCAGAAGGGCTCTCGAGCGCTCGAGTTGACAACATTTCCAGCCATCAGTAAATCAACCCTCAAGAAGGTAGTCATGCTGCAACTTTTAAGTGATTCACAGTAGCATTCTTGCTACCGTCATTAGAATCTCCTCTTGAATACACTAGTCGTATTTTTTTCTACGATAAGAGATTTCAGCAACATCTCGGCAAAAAGCATGGCTGGATACATCTGGCATGGCAGTTGCGATCTTAAACCATTGAAAGTGGGGTGTCTGAAATTTCTTGTGAACATCCCGCCGGGTGCAAGAAGATTTCCCAAAGTAATACAGGGGGTCGGGTGCCCAATTTGACTCCATGAAAAAAGGGTGGCCATTTGGATCGCCCGTGAGGAAGAAGGTAGAGGCTATGGATAAGGAGCCAAGCATATTGTTTGGGGTAGATGACTCCGTCTTTGCCAGGCAGGCCATCGCAGCAACAGGCAGTCTGCTCAAAGATCATCAGCACTTGAAAATTACCATATTCCACGGTGCTCCTACTCTCGAGATATCCACGCTGTCAAGAGTGCCACGCCTCAGTAGAGAGATAATAGAGAATTATCAGAAACTCTGGAGCTTGGAACAAGAAAAGGTTTTGGAACGGGCCAAAGAGGTTTTGGCTGATTCAGGATTTGATCCGGAGAGGGTGTCCACCATTTATGAGGAACGGTGTCATAACCCTGCCAGTTCCATGTATAAACTCGCCACCTTCGAAGGTTTTGAAACGCTCGCTTTGGCGCGAGAAGGGGCCGGTGCACCGCCGAGAGAAATGATCGGATCCGTCACTTACCGGCTTGCCAATCTAACAGATGACCGGATCCTCTGGGTGGTTGATCCGCGGTTCCTTTCCCCGGACGTCCTGGTAACTTTCGTAGGAGCGGACATCAGCCGCAGAGTGATGGAACACACAGTTCGATATTTCTCTCACCTGAAAGAAAGTAGATTTACCCTATTTCATGTGATCCCGCCCGTACCTCCCCAGGTCTATGAATCCTCATATTGGGTGTATGCCCCCAACTTAGACGAGCAAAAACGGCTGGAGGAAATGGCTCTATGGATGAAGGATTATGCGAAAGAAGTTGAGAAAATCGCTAATGAAGGCAAGGAAAGACTCCTCAAGACAGGGGTCCCTGAGCGCAACGTGCTGGTCAAGTTGCAGGCCCAACAAAAGGGTATTGCCAGAGATATCCTCACTGAACTTGAAGAAGGTAAATACGGTATCCTGATATTGGGCCGCAAAGGTTTCAAGGACATTAAACAGTTTGGGCTGGGCAGCAAGGCCAACAAACTACTTCATACCGCCCAAGCCTTCAGCATATGTTTAGTCAATTGATGATTTCTGGTCGCCGTAGGGATTTCTCCAAAAGATATGGATTCACTCAGATCCCTTGCAGGGGCGGGGCTTTGGACCCGCCCCTTTCTGTTCATGGAATCTGTAGGAAAGACTGACGTCCGCGCCAGGAGATTATTCGGAAGACTTCCTCTCGAGCTCTTCAAGGCGTTTGCTGATCTCATCTAAGGCATTGTTTAGGGAGTCTGCTTCAGCCCTAAGCATGTCGATCTCTTCCCTTGGATCCAGAGGATCGGGGCCGTATGTTGGTGCATAGCCAGAGAACCAGGGCGCGCCAAATCTCCACCAGCCGAAGCCTCTTCCATAACCTCGACCCCTACCCATGCCGGAGCCAAATCCTCTTCCAAAACCACGCCCACGACCGAAGCCGCGGCCACGACCAAAACCCGGCGCAAACCGCTGCCCGTAAGCCGTGGAGCGGGGATTGCATAACCCCAAGCCGCGACCGGTCCTGGAGCCTGCTCCCCAGGGACCTGTTCTATCTAGTGCTGGCATAATAAACACCTCCTTTCAGAATGAACCGCCCCAACCACGCCTCCGTCTTCGACGCCCCCTCGGTGGCATGATGAAGTGGCCACCACCGATTCGCAGCACCTTTCCCATCACCAGAGCCTCTGCGACTATCGTTCTCGCCTCGGCCAGAATCCTCCCAAAGGTCTGACGGGATACATTCATTCGCCTTGCAGCTCTTTCCTGGTCCAAGCCCTCGAAGTCGTTCAGTCGAATGGCCTCCAACCCCTCCACGGAGAGGACCACTTCTTCCCTTCCCCATGGAGACAGCGGGTCGGGCAGAAAGGCATCAACAACGGGACGTGTCTGAACGAACCTTGGTTTAGGTGGTCTCGGCATAAGTACTCCTTATTATGAGCCTACGCTTATAATGTAATCATTCTATTTGATTTTGTAAATAGTTTTAACGAGCAAAGGCTCAAAATATAAATTGCTCGCTCTGTCTGTGAGGGTATAAGTGGCAGGTTTACGCATTTACCCCGGAAAACTTGGAATAAGACACGGGGGTTTTGTTTTTGTACTTCTTTTACTTCGTCTTTTCAGTTATCTTTTCAGCTTCTTCCGTTAGAATTCTATTACCCTTCCCACACCCAGATGAATATAGCTGTCGCCGTACTCCTCTTTGAACATCTGCCTTGCCAAATCTCCTGAACAATGACAGGGGCCGACAAATTTCACCCCTAGTTTTCTGAAGCTAAGAATTATCTTTTCCAAGTCTTTTTTGCTCGTTCCTCCTAAATGAAAGCCTCCCATGGCCAGCAAAATATCATCTTTGATTAAGTCCTTGGCCCGCTTTAGAATCGATACGATACCTGGATGAGCACATCCAGTTATCACAATGATTCCTTGAGTCGTATGGACAATCAAAGATTGCTCTTTTATCCCTGCGCCAAGTTCACCCGTTGCATATACTCCTTCACAGATCTCAGTGGCATCGTGGACTTCCATTATCCTTATGGACGAACTCATCAGATTATCTTTGAATTCTTGCGGAAACGACATAGGCAGATAAACAGTGACTTGTCTGTTCTTATCAAGGAATTCTTTCAGTCCACCAACGTGGTCGCCATGGATGTGAGAAAGTACAACTGTGTCTATTTTTCGCGGATTAATGCCCAACTTATTCATGTTTTCTAACAAAAAGGAACCGTTTCCACCCGTATCAAATAGAATTGTTCTCTCACTTCCTCTTATAAGACAGGAAAGTCCCCACTCAGCACGTAATCCTTCAGTATATGGATTATTGTCGTAAATAACCGTGATCGACAACTTGTTAATTGATACTATATGTATAGATTTGAAGGTATTTTTCATGGTCAGTTTTTCGTCAACCCCACGTGATCTTACGAAAATATCCGCCTTAAATATCATAATGTAAAAAATTGATAAGGCAAGTAAGAGAAGTAGGTCTAATTTTCTCATTTGTTCTTGCTTTATTTAATCTAGAAAACCTAGCCCATTGACCCAGGTCAACTTTCAGTGGCTTTGCTGGTAAAGATGGCAAGCGCTATTGGAGTATTGGAGCAACTCGATTGCGGATTTCTCCCTGGGACTTCCGCCCTAAGGCCGGGTTCCCGGTTTGGCAATGTGGAATGCGGATTGTGGACTTCAGAGTGAAGTTTCTGATTTGCAATCTATTTCTCTAATCCAAAATCCGAAATTACCCTTACTCCGTCACGGCACAATCCACACAGCAAACCCCTCTGCCCGGCTCAACACTTTATTTGTCACCCGGCCCATCAGGAATTCATGCACCTTGGATAGTCCTCTGCGCCCCATGACAATGGTGCCGTATTCCCCATCTTTAGCTTGCCTGATAATATCGGCTGCACGGCTCTCGCTCTGCAGGGTGTGTTTGGTGGAAATTCTTGCTGGTGCCACACCGGCTTTCTCGAGACGTTCCCTATAATAACGAAACATGCGCTGGACATTAATCTCAGCTTCTTCCACAAAATCCTCTATGACTTCCTCTCGCATGGAGAAGTCTTCCAAAAATCCAAGCCCAAAACTTCGTACCACATAATAGAGACTAAGCTCCACTTCAGTCGCACAAGCAAAGGTACCAACGTAATCTACCGCCTTGCGCGAGTTCTCAGACGCATCCACCGCAAGGAGCATCTTATTTGACCTGATATCCCCGCCAATCACCCAGGCGGGAGTATCTGAGATTCTCTCGACAATCTTATGGGAAACGCTGCCGAGAAGAAGGTCTTCCACTTTGCTAAAGCCCCTTCGGCCCACTATAACCGCATCATAATCCCGCATGGCCTCTGCAACGATGTCACGGGCAATGCCCACTTTGCGTTCCTGGAGAATCACACCCACTTGTTGTTGCTGAACATTGGCTTTAACCAGAACATTTCTGGCTTCATCTAAGAACCCCTGAGCCAGCTTTCTGGCCTCCCTTTTCCATTGAGCATATCTGTTTTTCATCTTTTGCATGAAGAAGGCGTCTTTCTCTAGATCCCAGAAGGTCTCAGGCGCCGTGGGCAGGACGTACATGAGATTCACTTTGAGCTCTGCTGGAGGACAATTCTGGGTCACATACCTCACTGCATTCAGTGAGTGTGCTGATCCATCCACGGCAATCAAAAGCTTTTTCTCCGTCAAACTCGAAGTTACCTCAGTTGGTAGCCTGAATCCACCAGTCCATTACTCCAGTTGACTGCGGTGCGAAGGAAAGACGCCTAAAGCCCACTCGGGGGATAGCTCAAAGCCAAGGCCTGGGTTCTTTACTGCTGGACAAGGCAACCCAGCAACTGAGATCAGTGGTTCACTTCAGGAGAGGCGGACACCTGCTAAGAGAGTATCTTTTCATTTCATTAGCCTGGAAGAGCAGTAATAACCGTGGGGGTTTTCACCACGTCGTGAAGACTTCTCTTCGCGCTCTTGTAACGCTCAAAATAGATCTGAGCGATTTTGAGCATCAGCTGATATCCTACAGCTGGATCCTTTTCGCACAGCTCAAACAGCTTATCGGCGTCTACAGCCATAACCTCGGTGTCTTCTAAACAAACAGCTGTTAGGGTATACTCTTGAGGTTTCATGAACGAGGCGGCACCAAACAAGCCTCCAGGTTCACGCGTCTCAAAGGCAATGCCCACCTCATCTCCCGGATCAATTCTGCGAAGGCTTACCAGACCTTTCTTCACCACATATAGGTGCTTGGCACCGTTACCGCGTTCATATATGTGATCGTGTATCTTGTAGCTGTTCTTTTCCGTGATTTTAGCGATTTCCGCCAACTGTTCGTCTGACAACAAATCAAAAACCTTCAAGTATGCCATTTCGCTCGCTTCTACCATGACCACCCTCCAATTTCTTAAAAGCTGTGGGAACTGAGCTGAAATGATGTGGCTGCCAAGACAGGCAGATTTATATCCACCTCTTCAATCCATCCGATCAGCTCAACTCGCTTTATGGGATCTGAGTTTTTCAACCCGGGCTTCTTTATAACTCCTCTCCTTCATACTTGAATGATAGATTTAACCTGACTCGGTAGGCGGCAACTTTTCCATTTTCAATCTTCATATCAAGTTGCTTAACCTCAGCGATTCTTAAATCCCTCAGGCTTTTTGTCGCTGCTGCCACCGCGTTCTTGGCGGCGTCCTCCCAAGAGATTTCACTCGTGGCTACCACTTCGATAATTTTGTAAGTACTTACAGTCATGCCCCCCTCCTTTCAGCCGTTATCTTTAAACCTTGCCCGCTGCCCGGTTGTCCCGAGTGTGTTGCAGTATGACTCAATGCTTTTTTCTGCTCTCACCATCGCGAATTCAGTAAACCAGGTTCGCTGGAGAGCAGGAGAAATAACTGCTCTATACTCCGACATGAAGTGATTTCATCACGGGGCCGTACTTTCTTTTGAACTCGGGATAGATCTCCGATAGCAGCCGATAGTAAGGCGTAATAGATTTAAACTTCTGGTAAATTGAGTCTAACCCCAGATTGACGCACTCCTCACAGGTCCAAGCTTTCCAATTTTGCCTGACTGCGTGCATTAGACACTCCCCATAGCAGGGGCATTCAACTGATCTGAGCCCTTTTCTGTTAACAGGCGTCGGTAACCCTATATTCAACGCATCCCTCCTTGTTTCTATTACTTGCCTACAAACCGGTACCTTGTTTTGCTTTACAAAAGATGGCAACTATTGTGCCACCAACTCTTTTCTGGTCTAACACACTGATTTTTATTGATTTATTTGTCATCTCGGAACAAGCCACCGAAAAAGGGGGGAGATTTTTGGGAATCACAGCGGGCTAAAACCTATATTATAAAATTATATCAGTTGCTTAAGAGCATTGCATTTCTGCAACTATCCCAGAAGCTTCCGCGCTCAAACTGTAATCCTCCTGAAAGCGGTAGACATCTGCGTGCATGTACAGATGTCGTCATATCGACCGGTGCTGAACCACGCCCTTAAGCAACATAAGGTTGCACCAGATATTCAACCCGCAATTATTTATGTCTGCGTGTATACATGAGAAAATTTTCGGTCGGGCTGCAGGTCCAGACGTCTTGCAGAATCCCAGATTTCGTCAACCTGCTCCTTGAGAAGGATGGCAAGCTTTACATATTCTTTGTTTTGATTCAGTGGGGAAGATAGCCGGGTGGGAGAGTAGCCATCCTGCAACCTTGAAACCCTTCACAGTACTCCTGTCGCGACCTTTTTGCTGATCACCTTTTTTGGCTGAGGAGTCTGAATCCCGCATTCCATAGGGTATTGCATGGAAATCTCCTGGTAACCATTAATTGGGACAAGGGTGGCACAGCTGTTGCGATTTTTAATTAAAGAGGCTTTGGGGGTTGGTCTTAGGGGTACCTTTGTTTAAAGACAGCGGGCTGCATGTGAAGTCCAGGTTCCAGTCGTACCATCACCGTGTGATCAAAATGGGCATAGGGCCAAAAGGAGAAACGAGAAATGAGTGAGTCTGGGCAGATCAAGAAGAAGATCATGGAAATGGTGACCACCGCGGAGAATCAGCGTCAAAGACCTTACTCGGTGGTGCGGACTGTCTCCGACGATTTGCGGGTTCCCATCTTCAGGGTTAAAAGGGCACTGGAGGATCTCCTCAAGGAGCGAAAACTGGTTTTCACCTATCGTGACCCCTGCTCATTTGTTGAGATACCAATAAATGAAATACCCCGCGGGTCTCTTCCCATGAAGGTTGTGGTGGATGGCAAGGGGAATCCATGGATTTGCAACCACGGTGTGGATCCGACCAAAGACCTGGCCGAGCAGGGATGTTGGCAGGTACGGGAGGAGGACTCTAGTCAAAAAGATAGCTAGAGGTCGTTTACTTGATTGTTTGGCTTTAATTACTTTTTCACTAGCGCATTCCTGTGTTCCGCTACAGGCACACTAGTATGGAGTATTACAATGAAAGTAAAGAAATTGTTATGGCCTACCGACTTCTCAAGGAATGCTGAAAAAGCTTTAGCCTACGTGACATCTTTGACGGAGAAATATCAGACAGAAGTGCATTTGCTCTATGTGATTGAGGATGTGGCACATCACGAATCTTGGTACGGGGAGTTCGGTCAGACTCACATTGATAAGATTCAGCAATGGGAAAAGAAAGAGGCGAAAAAGCGGCTGGATCAGATCTGCGACAAGTATTTGAGAGGGGCTCCACTATATATTAAACACATTGCTATTGGAGACCCGGCTAAGGAAATTTTACTTTTCATCGAAAAGGAACAGGTGGACATGGTGGTGATGGCCACCCATGGACGAGGCGGCCATTTCCCATTTGGAAGTGTTACAGAGAAAATCGTGAAGAACTCATCTGTGCCTGTGGTGACGATACCGATAAGCAGGTAGCAGTAATTCCCTCTTGTCTTTAGCCTTGCTGTGGGAGGAGTTCTCTGGCGGAAAACAAGTTTCCTTGCCCAATGTCCCCAGCAAGCCTCCGCGTTTAGCTTTTTTAAACTTTTCTATAAGGATTCACCGTGAGAACAGGAACCGGTGAGTGTTTCACTACCCCTTCAGCCACACTTCCAAAAATTATGTGTTCTAGACCTTTTCTCCCATGGGTTCCCATGATGATGAGATCTATGGTTTCGGACTGAACGTAGTTCAAGACCTCTTGCGCAGCGTCTCCCAAGATGACCTTTCCTTTGCAGGGGACATCTTCGAAGTACTCCTCTGTAAACTCTTGCAGCTTTTTTTCGGCACCCTCTATCAGCTCTTGTTCAAACTTATTGACAGAGGGATGAGGCACGTAGATGCTGGTGAAGTGCTGGAGGATGCGAGCTACAAAAAGAAGATGAACCTCTGCCTCGAACTTCTCCGCCATCTCACGTACGTAGGGTACAACCTTAGGGGAGGCCTCGGACAAATCCACAGGGAATAGGATTTTTTTAAAGGATCCCATGGCAAACTCCTTTCTCAATAATATCAAGTGTCTTTTTCCAAAAAAGATGTGCAAGGCTGACATTCTTAATAACAAGTGCGTCTGTCATGGAACGATCCATACAGCAAAACCTTCCGCCCGGTTGAGCACTTTGTTGGCAACTCGACCCATTGAGAAGTCGTGGACTTTGGATAGACCCCTTCGGCCCATGACAATGGTACCATGAGCCCCTTCTTGAGCCTCTCTGAGAATGTCTCCAGAGCGGCTGGATTTATCCAGGGTGGCTTGACTCGAGATTCTTAAGGCAGTCACGCCCGCCGCTTCAAGACTGACCTTGTAAGAACGAAACATGCGCAGAATATCGCTCTTCACCTCTTCCCAAAATCCTTCAATCTCACTGTGGCGAAGGGTCGGATCATTTAAATAGCCAAATCGTCGCACCACGTGAAAAAGGGTAATTTCTGCCTCGGTTGCGGCAGTAATTTTCCCTACGTAATTTACCGCCTTGCGTGAATTCTCCGAGGCATCCACCGCCAGTAGCAACTTCTTGGTCCGGATATCTCCTCCTATCACCCACACGGGAATGTCATGAATCTTTTCAACGATCTTATTGCATACGCTGCCGAGAAAGGGCTGTTCTGACCTGCCCAACCCGCCACGTCCCACCACAATCGCTTCATAACCCCGCACGGTTTCATCAATAATGTCACGGGCAATACCAACTTTGCGTTCTTGCAAGATCACACCAATGTCATGTTCCAGAACTCCGGCCCCAACCAAAAGATTCAGGGCCTCATCAAGGAACTGCTGGGCCACCTTTCTGGTGTTCTCAATCCACTGAACCCGTTGTGCCTGCATTTTCTCCTTGAAAAAGCTCCCTTTCTCTAGATCCCAAAGGGTCTCAGGGGCAGTGGGTATGACATGCATAAGATTCACCTTAATGCCTGCTGGTCCACAGTATTGAGCGGCATAGCGTACAGCTTTAAGGGAATGTGGTGATCCATCCACCGCAATCAAAAATTTTCTCTCCTTTGTTTCCAATGGGGTCTCCTTCGAGGCTTTCACCTTCGCAAAACCTTTCCGGTGCGCACCTCACCACCCATCTTGTTTAAAAATAATTGGCAACTATCATGCCAGTGACCTCGAGTTCGTTTAATCTATTGGTATTGCATGGTTTATTCTTATGCTGAAATAGCGACCCGGCAGGATGAGAGGGTTTTACCGAAGTGATTGTCGAATGGAGAGAATATTAACTAATGATATTAACAAATTAAAAACATTGCAAACCTGCAACCATCTTTTCAAATCATGGGAATCCCTGCAAAAGGGCTTTCGCAATTTCTCGCCCAACCAATCTTCTTAGCTACTCGGCAAGCCGCCTTTCAACGGCTGTTTCAAACTGTGGGTTGAAGCGTTAAGTGTTCTATAGCCAGTGATATCCACGTTGCTGCGCAGTAGCCTTCTCGCAACCCAAAAACCATTTAGAGTAGTGGACCTGCCACCCTAGACCATCTCTCTGATGGTCTTTGTTTGTTTTCCCGCCAGTTGCAACCCCAGGTCCCGTAAGGAATTTTACGAATATTTCGCGTTTAATCTCTGGTTTGGAAGGCTGGTACACATATTGCGAAATTCGGATGAAGAGGTTCGTACAAGATCCGTCATTGCTGTGCTTCCAAAGCGAGCAACCCAAATGGATGGTTGCAAGACAAGATCTGTTTATTCCAGAAAACAATTTCTCCGGGAAGCTCTCCGCGGCTGTTTTCGTTTTTGGGCAAAGTACATTGATTTAGAGGATTCGCAGCCCGAACACGGAGAGGCTGTGGGGTTTTTAGACTATTTCACCATTGCGTCTGACTTCTCACCCGCCCTTCTTCGCCAGGAGGCATTGCGATTGGGACTCGATCCGGAGTCCACTGGGGGAGAGAAACTGCTCCGGTCCCTCTACAAAGCTATGAAGAAGCAGCACCAAAAAAACGGAAATGACGCTGGCAATCCCTCTTGAGCTGTTTGAGGGCGAGCCGAGCTGTTTTCCATATAACTTAGTTAGTATTTCAAAGGAGGTATACGGAGAAGAGAGAATAATCCTCTGGAAAGGAGGAAAGTCCATGGAAAATCATGTGCAATTACAAAGCATTTCAGTTTTCATTAATAAAGGAGAGTACCATGGAAATGGAAAGATTTGGCACAAATTATTTGGAAGAGCGTAAGCTCGTGAAGCGATGGCAAGGGCCGGTTCCCGCCATTGTCTGCCTGCTATTTACGCTTGCCATCTTTTACGCCACATGGTGGATCTTCCAGGACCCCCGCGGCTTGATGCGCATGTATACCCCATACGTTGGCTATATGTATACCCGTTGGTGGCTGATCGTCCTTATCTGGATGGCCTATATTTTCCAATACTGGCCCTTTCGCAGACGATGGCTGGAAAAAACCCATCCTCTCTTGAAAGGAGCTGTGCTCACAGCAGTATCTGTTGGGGTGCTCTATGTGCTCATCAAGGGGTTTTTCGAGGGCCTTTTGGGACACTATGGTTTGGCATACTTCAATCCCAAAGAATTGCTCAAACTTCCGGGTATTACCGAATTTTTTGCGATTGAATACGCCGCATTGGCCTGCCTCATGTTTGCAGCCATCGCTTCCTGGTTGAGTCCGGCCTGGGTTGTAGCATGTGAAGAAGCACCTTGGCAAGATTTGAGACAGCCGGCTAAGGGTTTCAGTATCTGGCTCGTGACATTCTTTCTGAGTACACTCATCTACTTCATGACCATGCATTCGCATATGGGGATTCTCTACTATCCCTGGCAGTTCTTCACCTCAATCGCACCGCCCTATTGGGAGAAGTTTGCCAACACCGTATCGGGCAACTTTCATGTCTCGTGGATTATGTGCTGTACGGTCTCGGTCTGGCTGGTTGAAACCATCTGGGAACGTTATCCCTTCAGCCTTATCAAGAGAAACACCCTTCGTCGGGTTGTGGCCTTCTTCGGTATCATCGCCATTGCCTTTGCCATGCATTTCTTTCTCTACTTCGCCCAGGAGCTGACCTGGGGCCCGGCAATTCGTGGCACCCGTCGAGCCTTCGCTCCTGACTGGCGCTGGTTGCATGTTGGCGAAATGGCGGTATTTTTCCTGGTCCCTGCTCTGTTCGTTACATTCTACTGTGGAAACTGGCCCAAGAAGTACAGTCTGCCCGTGAACGTCTTGATCCGAACAGGGATTACTATCGTTGCGGCCACCCTTCTCTACATCTTCTATTACAAAACTTCACATTTGTTCCTCGGCACGCAAAAAGGTTTCTCACATCCACAGCAGTTCCCCATGATACCGACCATCTGGTTAATTAACATCTGGCTTGTCCACCACTGGTTCATGGATAACTGGCCCGGGTGGAAGATGGTACCGAAAACAGCGGATGAAATTGCAAGGGATCATGCAGAGCACGAAGCGAAGGTCAGAGAGGTAAAATGGAATGCATCTCTTGGTTGGGGTGTTGGCGTCGGCGCTGTGGCCGGGGTCGCGCTCTTTTTTGTAACCGTATGGGTGCTTCCGATCCTTTACGCTGCGATAACCATCATCAAGTAGGTGGTCGGTAATTTGGTCTGCCGCTTGAGATAAGGAGAAAAAAATGGCTGAAGATAAAGCTAAAACCAGCCGGCGTGATTTTCTCAAAGGTGCGGCCATGGGGCTGGCGGGTGGCGCCTTAGCCACCATGGGGATTTATTCTTACTCCCCGTGGCGCAAAATCCATTTTGCAGAAGTAGAAAGGAAGCTGGCTGATATTGGCGTATGTAAGAGCCTCAAGATTGCAAACATTTCCGAGACCAGCTGGTTCGATAACGCGACCCTCATGGGAGATATCAAAGGTGCTGGTGGCTTATTGGTGAACCAATATGATTACAACTGGCCGCCCTTTGGTGATGGCACCGGCCTCGGTAAGGGCTCCTATGAAAAGGGTATTGCCAAGATAAAGCATCTACTGCCTGACAGGCTCGAAAAGGCGTGGGAAATCATTGTAGAAAATTCTGTGAATCCTCGTAATGCAGGAGGTTATGCCGCCCTACTGGAAGTGGAAGAACTAAATGGCAAGAAACACAAATACCTCCTCGATACAGGCTGGTCTTACAAGTGGACCGATGAGTGCTTCCAGAGAGAGGGCATTGATAAGATGCTGGCAAACCGAGAGATTGAGGCGCTCCTCATCTCCCATGAGCACTTTGATCACTTCTGGGGCTTACCGGTAACCTTAAAATATGACCCTACGATTACCATTTATGTCCCTGAGGGATTTTATCCTGAGGGGCTGCAGTATGTTAAGGATTCGGGGCATAAAGGGAAGTTGGTAAAGGTCCAGCCTGGTTTAAAAAAGCACATTCCCGGGATGGCGTCTTTTGTATTTGCCATCCCGATTATCTGTCGTGTCTATGGGGAACAATCCCTGTACTTCAACGTGAAAGACAAGGGATTGGTGAGCGTCACCGGCTGCTGCCATCAAAGTATCATTCGATTTGCCGAAACCGCATATCGAGAGATCAAATATGAGAATGATAACTTGTATGGCGTCTATGGTGGCCTTCATATCTCACCCTTCGAGGACTGGGACCCCAAGTACGACGATCTGGTGATTTCCCTTGGGAAATATGGCTTTGAAAAGATCGGCTGTAACCACTGCACCGGTATACTGTGTGCCAAGAAATTCATCGCCGCAGGTTATCCGGTGGTAAGGGGTACAGCCAGTTTCAGGTCCAAGGATACGGCCTATCTGGGAAATGGCGATAAGATCACCTTTGGGGCTTAGCCACAAGCTTGGTGGTACATTCTTGCGACTAGAGGAGATGAGAAAGCCCATCTCCTCTGGT
This sequence comes from Syntrophobacterales bacterium, assembly GCA_050124835.1. Lineage (GTDB taxonomy): Bacteria > Desulfobacterota > Syntrophobacteria > BM002 > BM002 > BM002. Next base: position 14,687 of record JASFEM010000064.1, read on the forward strand.
CGCTCATGACTGAAAGTTGGGTCGTCTGACAACTGATTAGGTCTGTCATATGGTTATATTGTAAGGATGAATTCCTTCAAATAGAGCGATTAATTAATGGTCCGCAGATGAAGCTAGGAAACTTACATCCAACTGATATTCTCTCCTCCCCCCAGACAACCATTCAGGAATTAATGCGAGATCTTCTGGTCCGCACCAATTTTGTGCCGGGTGTCCGCCATGTGATTGGTTGGCGCGGCTTAAAAGATTCCTCTTTAGAAGTGGAGGGTTGGACAGCCAAAATCAAGGGCTCTTCAGGTGTGTTCGGCCTCTATTTTGACGAGCCCGAAGAGATTGATGAGTGGGTGATTGGTCGATTTCGACTGAACTATTTTCCAGACCCAGACGAGGAACTGGTAGAGTTATTTTCCTTGCAGGCGGGTTTTTATACCCAAGAGGATAATTATCTTGGGAATGTCAGAAACTTCTTGTCTCACCCTCAAATCAGTGAACTCTTCAATATCGCTGAAATACATTTAGCTGTGAAGAAAACAGAAGATGCACTCATACTTGGTTTAGAAAGCATTTCAAGACAGCGGGTTATTGCAAAAGATGGAATATTCCTCTCTCAGGATGGTGATACGGTTGAACTGGTCGCGCCCGGCTGCTATGAGCAAGATTTGCCTTCCTACAAAACTGCCATCCCCTTCTATCACGTTTTAGCCGCTTCTTTTACCTTTAACCTAGAGGAACCGCCGGTCTATTTAAACCATTTAAGTAAACCGGGAAATGAAGTCATCTATGATTCCACCGGCAATTATTGGAAGATCCCATCGCAAGATGCACAAAGAGAATATTTGTATCTGGGTTATGGGAGAGCAGATTTTGATGGCTATATGAAACAAAGGACGAACAGGGAAAAATCTCCAGAGAAAACCCTCGTCTGGGAAAAAGGTGATGAAATACCAGTGGATTATGAGGATGCACTTTGGTGGGATGCATATAAAATAAGTGACTATAAAACGCTTGATAAACAAATTCTGGGTATTGATGATAGACCTCAGTTGATTGTGCTCACTGGATTCCTAGGTTCCGGCAAGACAAGCTTCTTACAGCACTTTATAGAATATCAGCTTCAGTTCAATCGCTTTGTGGCCATTATTCAAAACGAAATCGGCGAGGTTGGGCTAGATGGTAGGCTGTTGGATCATGATTACTCGGTAATGGAAATTGATGAAGGGTGTGTCTGCTGCTCCCTAGTTGGTAGCTTAAAGAACGCAATACATCAGATTTTGTCGAGCTTTCATCCTGATTACATTGTCCTAGAGACCACCGGACTGGCCAATCCTTACAACCTTCTCGAAGAAATGGCTGAAGTGGAAGACCTGGTCAGATTCGATTCTGTAACCACGATTGTTGACGCTAAGAATGTCGAAAGATCTCTGGCAGAATGTGAGGTGGTTGCGGAGCAAATAAGGGCTGCTAACTTATTATTACTGAACAAAAAAGATCTTTTGAATGAACTACAATTGCAGGAAGTGAAGAATAAATTAAGACAAATCAATCCCACTGCTCCCATATTAACCACCCAGCAAGGAGATATAAATCCTGCTGTGATCTATACCGTTGATCCCCAGGACAGCAAAGAGATCACCGATCAAAAAGCATACCAGGGAGAAGAGGTTCAGATTCATCATACCCACGAGGAGTATGCGCTTTCGAGCTATAAAATCTCTTTTTCGGAGAGCTTGGATAAGGACAGGTTCCTGGAGACAATGAAATTCCTTCCCCTTAATGTCTTTCGGATCAAGGGGGTCCTTGATTTCATTGACACCGACAAGCCGGTGCTTTTTCAGTACGTTGGGGGTCGATTTGAGTTATCCGAATTCAACAACCCCAATCTGACGGACCGCTTCCTCATCTTTGTAGGACAGGATTTACAAAAGGAGTCGATAGAATCTGCCTTCAGCCATCTTATGCCCAGCAACAGGTGCACTATACCCTCTGTGTTGCGGCGGGATCTGGAAACGACTTAGCCATTTTCAAAGACCTACAACAGTAGCCTTTTGGGGGAAACTCGTGGCTGGTGGCCGGCCAGGCAAACGTATCAATCGTTGGTTGGGGCATGGTGCCAAGACCTGCCGCCCACGTTCTGAATTATCTTTTGAGACGCCAGGATGGTCCAGATGCTCTAAGAGATGTGAGCTCCTCGAAAGAGTAGCCACTGTGCAACCCACGAGACTCACACAGTAGTTACCATGCTACCTTTTTGGGGATCTCTCCTTTGGACCTCCAGCCGCGATTGAGCTTACCATAAGGTATTTCGGCATCACCTCGTATCCATCCACGCCACGCGACGGCTGGCACAGCTATTGCGAAATCCAGCCGTTAAAGGACATGGGTTTGGAGATTTTGACGAGAATCTCAGCAAAGATGATGAAAAAAATAACAGATTTTAAAGTAGGTTTTTACCTTTAAGGAGCCCCATATATACTAATTACGCAAAAGAGGAGGCAGGCAAATGGAGCAGAAAGAGAGAGAAATGCAATGTGCCCTGTGTGGGTATACGGGTACAGGTAAGTTCGTCGGGGATATCTGTCCAGGTTGCGGCTTGACCTACTGGAAATGTCACAACTGTGGCTACACTATCACAGCGGCCGCTCCGCCTGATGTATGTCCGGAGTGCCATGAAAAATGCGATTTCCTCAATATCACCTGTTATACGCCGGAATGTGGCGGGCCGGGCCATATCGACCCCCGGCTGTAAAGCTGGCCCTCTGCGCCGCAGAATTCTAGCTGTGGGAGGCCGTCATGTCCGAGCTGACCAAATTGATTGCCATACCGGTGGATGGCTCTGAAAACGCGCTTAAATCGCTGGACTATCTAAGCCTCATTTTTGGCCCCAACCACAATATAGAAGTCAGCATCTTCTACGTCTTACCCTCGTTGCCTATAACGCTTACTGAAGATCCCACAATGGATCGTCAAACTGCACAGAAACTGAAAGCCATCAAGGCGAGGAATATCCGCATGGCCGAGCGCATCCTGGTGGAGGCCAAAACTGCTCTGATGCACAAGGGTTTTCCCGAAGACCGTATCAATACATTTTATCTGAAGAAAAAGATGTCCGTTGCCCAGGAGATCTGCGTCTGGGTGGAAGGCAAGCTGGCAGACGCTGTTCTCATGACCACCCGGGGAAGAAGCCGCTTGGAAGCCTTTTTCATGGGAGAGGTCGCAAGCAGAACATTGGAGTATTGCCGGGTATGTCCTGTGTGGATAGTCGAGGGTGAGATTGAGTCCAAGGATGTTCTTATCGGCCTGGACGGCTCAGAGAACGCCCTCGGTGCCGTAGACCATGCCGCGTTCATGCTTTCAGGAACTGACTGTCATGTAACCCTGTTTCACACCATGAGGCATCTCAGACGCTTCATTCCTTTGGAGGTAATTGAAGAGGCCCCGGAATTGGAGCAGCTTTGGAAACTTAAGGCAGGACAGCGCATTGCGCCACACATGAAAACAGCCAAAGAGATGCTGCTGGAGGCAGGCCTCACCGAAGCTCAAATTACCACCAGAGTTGTGGACGGTACCAGGAGCGCGGCTAAAGACATTCTTGATGAGGCCCGAAGCAAGGGTTATGGCACCATTGTGCTTGGGCGACACGGCACTTCCATGGTGAAAGAGTTCTTCATGGGAAGCGTCGTTAGGAAGGTGCTGGATAGTTGTCACGGCCTTGCTGTTTGGGTGGTCCAGTAATAGACGAGATAGAAGCTGGCCGTGAAGCTCCGCCATGACTAATTGAACAACGGCTAAAGAGCCTTGAGGACTGAGCTATGGTCGAAATCAA
>JASFEM010000065.1:0-18228 GCA_050124835.1 Syntrophobacterales bacterium
TAAATAATATTCTTATATACCTTCATATGTGGCCATACGGCATAGTTTTGGAACACCATGCCGATTCCCCTTTTTGACGGATGGACAAATCCTTCCGAAAGCATGGGCTTGCCGTCAATAACGATTTCCCCCTCCTCTGGTCTCTCCAAGCCTGCAATGCAGCGCAAGGTGGTTGTCTTGCCGCAGCCGCTAGGCCCCAGAAGCGTTAACATTTCTCCCTCTTTCACTTCAAGGTCTATGCGATTGACTGCCACCACCTTTTTAAAGCGCTTGAACAGGTTGCGGATCTCTATAAATGCCATTTAATTTATCTCCGTAAGCAAGAATCTACCCGCTAAACAGGGGGTTTCAGGTAAAAAAGCAGCAACCAGTTTTCGACCGGGCATAAGGCACAAGGTACAGGGCTTAAGGCAAAAACAAACTCTCATTAGACTGCTTGCCGTAGTCCTTGAGCCTTGCGCCTTGCACCTCTTTTTTACGTTCCTCCAGGCCCCCAGGCTGCTTTGAGAACGCCGCCACTGATTCTTGATATGATCAGTAAAAGGATAAAGGTGATCACAATCATCAGAAAAGCCATGGCGGCGGCGACTCCGAACTCCATGCCACGGTGCCAGTTCAAGTAGATCCCTATGGGCAAGGTTTCCCATCCGCCTCGATAGAGGAATATGGCGGTAGAGATTTCCTGAAATGCCATGATGAAAAACATTACCACGCCCACGAGTACCCCTTTGACCAGCAGAGGCAAAGATATGCTCAGAAAAGTTCTGAGTTTACCTGCGCCCGATACTTCGGCGGCCTCCTCGAGCGAAATATCCAACTGCAAGTAAGAGGCATGAGCCATCCGCAAGAAGTACGGGAGCCGCCTTGCAAACAGGGCCAGCGCCATGATGATCCAATGCGTGGCCAAGGGTATGGTATGCCAAAATCCCAGAAGATAACTTACCCCCACCGCGATACCTGGGAAAGCCAGCATCAGGGTGATCACAAAGTCGAGAGCATCTCTCCCCGGGACACGGGTGCGGACAATGAGATAGGCGGCTGGAAGCCCGAAAGCAATCCCGAAAGCCAGAGCTATCCCACTAAAGACGAATGAATTTTTTATCAGGAGCGGCGTTTCCAGAAGGATTACCCTGAAATTTTCGAGGGTCCAATAGGTTGGAAACGGCTCGAGGACCCATCTTCTGGAAAAAGCGGCTAACCCCAGCACGATCGGAATGAGCAGAACGAGGGCGGCGATAAATCCCATGTACACATAGGAACCGAATGTCAGCAACGGGCCCGGCTCAATCACTCTCCCTTCAGAGGTTGTCCCTTTAGAGATGCCAGTATACTTTTTTCTCTCGACCCACCACCTGGCGAGCAAAAAGAGGGCAATGCAAACTATGGAGGAAACCACCACCGCCACGATCCCCAGGTATTTGCGATGCACGTCGGTGAAGTGATAGGCGATGTTGATGTAGGCAACCGAGGGGAGAAAGTCCACCTGCCCCAAAATCAATGGCGTGAGCCAGTCCGTAAAGGGCCAAAGGAATACGATGACGGCGCCCGCCAGATAAGTTGGGGTGCAAAGAGGCAAAGTGACCGTGAGGAATCTCCAAAAGCCACTCGCTCCCTCGACTTCGGCGGCTTCTTCAAAGCAGGGGTCTATGTCGGTGAAACCTGCGGAAAGACTAAGAACGATAAAAGGAAGCATGTGCAGGGCCTGGATGAATACCAGCCCGTGTAGCCCGTAGATGAAATTTATCGGCTCCTTGATTAACCCTATTTCCACCAGGAGCAGATTCACAGTTCCAAACCTGCCCAAAAAGATGATGAATGCGAATACGCCGGCATAAGCGGGCAAAACAATGGGCAAAAGGATCAGGGCGGTGAAAATTGTTTTCCCCCGCTGTCTGTATCTGGCCAGAATGTAGGACAGGGGTATTCCAAATATGGTGGTGGTCAGAAGCACCAGTGTGCTCAGAAGCAAAGTATTTCCAAAGGTTTTGAGATAATACGCGTCTTGGAAGAATTCCAGGTAATTGTTTATACCCCAGGTGTCGGTTCCGGCGATTTTGAAACTTTCAATCACCAGAATTGACAATGGGTAAAGCACGAGCAAAGCAATGACAGACCACAGGAGCGTCGATAGAAAGAGATTGCCGCGAGACACATTATATCCTTTACTAAGCCTGACGATCCGGAAGCAAACGGCGCCGCTGACGCCGCACCTTTACTGAAAAGCTGAGTTCGCGGGTTTCAGTGTTCAGTGTTCAGGTTTCAGCGCCTTCGCTTTTACACCCTGACACCTGCCTGCCCGCCGTCTTGTCCGGCGAAGCTTTTGCGAAGTCGGAAGCCCTGAGGGCGGTGGCGGGACACCTGAAACCTTCCATTTGTCCACTCATCAAGCCCGGAGATCACATTGCCGTGTAGGGATGATTCGCGCCGCGGTTGCCGTCGCAGCGCAATGACTACTGCCGCCACTAAAATCACGACAGCTATTTTTACTGCACAGGAGAGTTCAATTGCAAGGGTATTTTCAAAATGAATTTAAGTCTGACTTCACCCTAGTGTTGCTGAACTACTCTCAGAAAAAATACGGCAGAGAGCATCCCGCCCATGGCCGGATGCTCTCTGCGCAGTAATTTATTCCGGTTTCGGTCTTCAACATTAGGGGCTACGTTGCGATTACGGCGCAACCAGCACAGACCGCGCCTGCAATGCAGCCAAACGGGCTGCCGCATAATCGCCATCTATCCCAAAGAGCTTTCTGGCTTGATTCAATTTCTCCTCAGCCCTCCTCACACTCGCCCCCTGGGCTTTCATCGCTTGAATTTCTCCCGCAACTTCCTCTATCAGGAACAGACTGCTTTTCAACTCGCCCCATTTTCTATAGATCTCATATTCATAGTAGCGGTTAACATCGTCCCACCTCTTGGTGGCAAGATCCAGATCGTACTCGATGAACTCGACTTCCAGATCCCAGAAAGAATCAACTCCCAGCGCCTTCTTGGCGTGCGTAGCCATGGTGACGCCTTCTTTTTCCCACTTGGAGAATTTGATGTCTGTTCTGGCTGCGAAGTAGCCGCCTTCCAGCACGTATTTTTGGCCCTCCATGCTGAATACCCAGTCCAAAAAGATCTTGCCGATCTTTTCGTTGGGTGCGTTTTTCAGCAAAGCCACTGCCTCTGGAACCAGGATCGTTTTGTCTGGGAGCAAATCACGCACTGGATAACCATCTCTGCGCGCAACCATCGCATTCATTTGCGGCTGCGCGACCCCGATGGGAATTTCGCCGCGGCTTGTTATGTGAGTCGTATCCGTGCTGCCGGTGGAGAAGCGGGCCAACTGGGCTGCCAATGCTCTAAGATATGCCCAACCTTCCTTTTCTCCCAATGTCTGCAAGATGATTTCCACGGTTTCATGCATTGTGCCGGAGGCGTATGGCAGCGTATACACGACGTTGCCCCTGTAAATGGGGTTAATCAGATCCTGCCACGTTTTTGGCGGCGGCAGCCTTAGTTTCTTCAAAACTTTCTCGTTATACAAATTGGTGACGATCCAAGGCGCGAAGCAGGCCCAATAACCATCTTTATCTTTTACTTTCATGCCGTGCCATTCGGACGGAACCTTATCCGAACCCTTTGCCTTGTATGGGACGATCAATTTTTCTTGCTTTAAGACTTCATGCGCTGGAGCGCCTGCGCCCAAGAAAATGTCGGCATCTGGTTTGTCGCCCCACGCTCTCACTTTGTCCAAGCAGACCGGCCATCCGCCCGGCCGCACGAAGGTGATGTCCACGTCCTTACCATAGGTCTTCTTGTAGTACGCCTTGAAACCCTTGGTCAGACTCTCTGATAACTCCGTGTAAACGGGACCGACCCAACCGATTTTGTCTGCGGCTTGCGCTACCGCAGCAAAGGTTGCCAGGAGAAACAGCACCATTGAAAGGACAATGAGGACTGTTGTGGTTGAGACTCTCTTTCTCATGTTGAACTCCTTTCGAGTGACATTGTCAAACTTGTAAAAACAGAAACTTATTTAACCCCAATCCCCTCCTGCCATAAGTCCACAACCCGGTATCAATCTTTTCCTGTCATCACCTCCTTTTCAAAAGGGTTTTATGCTTCGGTTAATTCTTAAGCAGGATACAGACAAACGAAAAAATAGACGGAATGGTTCTCCTTCCTCCTCTAGAACTGACTTGGTTCAGTGCGTATTACTTCTGACAGAACCCGCATGGGGTTGGCCTCAGATGGTAAAGGGAGATTTGTCTTGTCAATGAGAAGTCAGGGACCTTGCTCCCTTCGATCACAGGAGCCTGAGATGTATGAACTGGTTCAGCTATCGCCTAATACTTAAAATTATCACAACTAGACCCTGACTGCAACGGAATTGACTCGGGAAATAGGCCTCTCCATAACAAATTGGCGACCTTTTTGCATAAAATCCTTATTGCGTTAATTTGATATACTGTAACTTGGATAGGCCAGCCGATCTTCGCGCAGGTGGAGCCCACCGTCTCTCTCAGTTGCACCGTAAGGTTTTTTGCACACGGACTATTGACATGAGCAGGATGTTCCTGTTTCATCCGAAGACGGAAACCCATTGGGTTAAGGATAGTAGCAATGGAAACTGAGGTGCTGATTATTGGTGCTGGTGTTACAGGCGCTGGTCTGGCCCGCGATCTTGCCCTTCGTGGCGTCCACTGTATAGTCGTTGAAGCCAAGGACATCAACGCAGGGGCATCTGGTGCTAATAATGGTCTCCTACACAGCGGCGCCCGCTACGTTTCCAATGATCCGGTGTCAGCTAAAGAATGCAGGGATGAGTCTCGCCTGCTCAAGAATCTGGCTCCCGCTTGTATCGAAGACACCAGCGGCCTCTTTGTGGCCGTGGCTGGTGATGACGAGGCCTACATAGCTGAGTTCCCGCGACTCTGTGCACAGCATGACATTCCAGTAAAGGAACTTCAGCGCCAGGAAGCCCTGGAGTTTGAGCCGGCCCTGGCTGATACTCTCATTGCTGCCTACCAGGTAGAAGACGCTGCCATCAATCCCTTCAGGCTTTCCCTAGAAAACATAAGCCAGGCAGAAGCGCTCGGCGCTCGCCTTATGACCCACACCGAGGTAGTTGAATTTGAGCGGAACGGCAGTCGCATTCAGGCAGTGCACTTGCGCCAGAACCAGGATGGGAAGAAAACCGTTATCGAAGCCCAGCAGGTGGTCAATGCCACTGGTCCCTGGGCCGGAACAGTGGCCGCTTTGGCTGGACTCTCAGTTCCCCTAGTCTACTCAAAGGGCACTCTTTTGGTAACCCAAACCCGCGTGACCAGATCTGTTATCAACCGGCTCCGGCCTCCGAGCAACGGTGACATTGTTTCACCCGGTGGCACGGTCTCTCTGGTAGGTACCACGTCGGTGGGATTGGATGCCCCCAGCCCCTGCCGCCCAACTCTATCGGAAGTGGATCTTCTCGTGGATGAAGCAGCTTCAATGGTGCCAGTGCTGGCTGACATGCGCTACGTCCGTGCCTTTGCCGGCGTGCGCCCCCTCCTTGCTGCGGAAAAAGTGAGAGACGGTCGAACCCTGAGTCGAGGCTTTGTGGTCATGAACCATGAGGAGGAAGGTGTAACCAATTTCGTCACTGTTACCGGTGGGAAAATAACCACCTTTCGGTTAATGGCTGAGAAAACGGCAGACCTTGTTTGCAGCCGTCTGGGGGTGAAAGCCCCATGCCGCACCAGGACCGTAGCGCTTGCATCAGCCGAGATAAACCAATGGACTGAGCCTGGTTTGGCCCCACGCATGTGGTTGAAACAACCCAATCCCAAAGAACCCCTTCTTTGCGAATGTGAGATGGTCCCGCTGAGTGCGGTAGACCAAATCATAGATCAACTCAAGGCCAAGGGTGAAACCCTCAAGCTCAGTGCCATCGGCCTCAGGAGCAGAGTTGGTCGGGGGTCATGCCAGGGGGCTTTCTGCGGTTTTCGCATGACCGCTCACCTTTACGAACGCAACGAACTTGAATTTGATCAAGGGCTAACCCAGCTCAGAGAATTTCTGGAGAGACGTTGGCATGGTTTGCGACCGGTGTTGTGGGGGCCGCAGCTGGCCCAAGAGGAGCTTCAAGAAGCACTTCACTGCGGTTTGTTTGGACTGGAGCTGTAAACGCGGAGCGGAGATGACTTTTACTATGGCTGCTACTGAGAACGAAAAGGTGGATCTCGTGGTAATCGGAGCAGGACTGGCTGGGATGGCAGCTGCTCTGTTTGCGGTGGAGAGCGGCCTCAAAACTGTTTTGATAGGTTCAAATGCAGGGCAGATACTTTTTGCTAGCGGATTCCTCGATCTGCTGGGCGTACATCCGGTTGAGCAACAAAACCGCTGGGAGAATCCATGGGACGGCATCAGCACGCTCATTCAAGACTGCCCTGAACATCCATATGCCCGGCTGGGGCTTGAGAATATCCGCCGCGGTTGGAGTCAATTCCTTGATATTCTGCAGAGGGGTGATCTGCGTTACCGCGGTTGGCCGGAGAGAAATGTCTTGTTAGCTACTTGTGCCGGCACTCTCAAAATTACCCACCAAGTACCGGAAACCATGTGGCCTGGGGTTATCGGCTTGAAGGAGAAGCGGGGCACTTTAATTGTGGATTTTGAGGGCATGAAGGACTTCAGCGCCGTACAAATGGTCAAAACACTTGAGTCCTACTGGCCTGGACTCCGGGCGAAGAGGCTGAAGTTTCCCTATCCCCTTAAAGGGGTGGAACGACAGAACATTTTTATGGCTGAGGCCCTGAGATCTACTGAAGTCCGAACCCGTATGGCTGAAACTGTTCATTCGTCTCTGGGGGGCGCCGAACTAGTGGGAATGCCGGCCATCCTCGGTCTACAACAACCGGCGGCGGTAGCTGCCGATCTTGAACGGCAAATAGGTGTGCCAGTGTTTGAAATATCCACAATGCCCCCTTCAGTTCCTGGCCTCCGCCTCAAGGATGCTCTTGAGCAAGAGTTACTGCGAGGTCATGCCGTCCTTATGCACGGCAGACGAGCGGTGGCGATCAATCAGAATGGCCGCAAGTGTCTTAGTGTCGTCGTCCAATCAGGGCAATCCAAGGAAACTGTGCAGGCTCGGGGCATCGTGCTCGCCACCGGCCGTTTTCTAGGTGGTGGCCTTGTCGCGGGTCGCAACACCATTCGCGAAACCTTACTTGACTTACCGGTACATCAACCTGAGAAGCGCAAAGATTGGCATCTTCACAGTTTTCTTGATCCACGCGGTCATCCAATCAATCGAGCCGGTTTGGAGGTGGACGACTTGCTGCGTCCTTTGGCCAAGGACGGAGGTTGTGCCTGCGAGAACCTCTTTGTTGCCGGCTCTCTCCTAGCGCACCAGGATTGGAAGAGAATGAAGTGTGGTTCTGGACTCGCCATAGCCACTGCTTACGGAGCAGTCCGGTCCTTCATCAACTATTGCTGATGATAGCTTGCTTTATAATGTCACTCACACTGCGGTAGCCACCAGATAAAAACCCAAGATCATGGCAATGGAGGCGATCAGCCTTCTCTTGCCGTAAGGTTCTCTCAGCGCAAGCCACCCGACAATTACAGCCAACAGCACGCTAGCCTGTCGAATGGTGACGATATAGCTGACCGGCTCAGTTTGCATGACGTGGAGAATCAGACTGTAAGAGGCCATGGTACCGAGTGCCGCGACCACCCCTCGCGGCCATTCACGCTTCCACACCGCGCCGATGTTTAGATCCCTCTTCAAAATACAGTGGGTCCAGAAAATCAGATAGCAAAATGTAACCTGCAGCATAAAGAAAACAGGCCCATGCATTCCTGTGCGGATCTGTGAAACGTCTCTAAGTGAAACCATAGCTGCTTTGTCCACCAGTGTGTATGCCACTACTGCTGCCAGAGTCATAAAGGCCCAGCGAGTGTCTCGTTTTTTTATAGAAGCCCAGAGTTGGAGCATGTCGCTATTTTTCTCACCCCGCAATTGCAGAACGAAGACGGCACCGATTACAATGGCGATGCCTAGACCACCCCGCAGGGAAATAGTTTCGCCCAGAGTCAGAAACGCCGCGATAGGGACCAAGGCTGGGGCTGAGCGCGCGATAGGATAAACGTAGGAAATGTCACCTGTTTCGTAGGCAGTGCTAAGGGCTAAGATATAAACGGCATGAATCGCCCCGGATACTAGAACATATATCCACAGTTTCGCTGGGATTGCTCCGAGGGGAATTCGTGTGAGAGCAGCCAAAGTAATGCCAACCATCACCGTACCCTTTAGCAAGGAGAATGCCCTCGGGCTTTCACTGGATTTGGTAAGGTAATTCCAGCCTACATGGATGGCGGCAGACAACAATACGAGGATGACGGCTGTTAGCGACATGGGAACACTCTGGATCAAATTCCTCAAAAATTACACCAAATCCTAACATTTCTGTAACAATATCTTTCCATACTAACATCCAACGAAAACCATGACTTTGCGATATTTGGCTTAAGGATAACGCATAGTGATACAACAATGGGAGGATCCAAGGACATGAATTTTGAGCGCAAGCCCCTAAATATGTTCTTTACTACAAAGAAAGGAGAATGATGTCAGATTACTTTAAATCAGAACTGGAAAGAATTGTTGCTACGGCAGACGAGAATGAGAGGGTATCTTCAGAATACACCTTCAGGTTTTTCAGGGTTTTCCTGACCGTTTCTGAAGCAAAAGAGATACTCAAGATCATTCAGAGCTATAAGGATCATCAAATTGTCCAGTCAAGAGTCGCTAGCTAGCGAAAAGTCTCTAACATTTCCCGAGCTTTGCCTGGCAATACTGCAAGACACATGTTCTCTTTTTGCCGGACTATTGGATCTGGCGCTCAGGCTCTTTGTGGTCTTTGCCCTGGTCTCAATTTCCAAGCTAGGCATCAAAGCAGAAGCACCAGAAATTGACCTTGCCGACATCGAGTAACCCTTGTATTCACTGACTTCCTGCTTGGGATGATATGCCGCAATGGGACCGGTTCATCGGTCCTATCTTGCCGGAAATTCACCTCCTTCCCATAGAATTTAACCTCCATTTTATTGATAATATTCTATCTTTTGTATATTCTTCAGCCTGTAAAAAGGGAGGAGCTCGTTTCGACAGTTTGGTGAATGCGCGGTGGCTCGACTAGCGTCAGACCAGGCCCATCCCTAAAAACAAAGGCACTAGGTGCTCTTTGCAATTGGTTGCATTAGTGTGATGAAATATTATATTTTATAAGGTGCTTGAATCGCAGGGTGTCTGCAAGGAGGAAATGATATATGGATCGCAAATTGAGTATTCCTGGTGGGTTGACAGGAGCGCTTGTAGGTCTCGCAGCGGAACTAGCGCTGGAAGAGATCACTGGCATGGAGCTTGTGAATGGATTGTTGGCGGTAATCGGTGCTGGCTTCGGGCTCATAAGAATTGACCAACGCATATACGAGGCCACAGTGAATTTGATCAAGCGGGTGCCAGTCGAGCCTAACTCTGACTACCGCGATGTTCTCGAGCAGATCGATGAGATGTCTCTGGAGCTTCCGGAGCTGCGTGAGAGTTTTGTGAAATTGGTGCAGGCAGGTATCGAGGCGCAGAAGGCCTAAAGTAAATGCTCGGTCTCAATTCCCTGTCCAAACTATTTCGCAAGACTATTGGCCCGCGGATTGAGGCCCTGGGCTTGCTTCCCCATCGCTATTATCTGCACAGAGCGCTCGATGCTCTGGAGGCAGATGATATTGATGAGGCCGTTCGAATGGTTACCCTTGCTGCGCCTGGCAAGAGAGAAAACGCCAGATGGCGCCTGGTCTGCCAGCAGGTTGTCTTCCGATGTAGGGTTCTGGCTTCTCGTCACGAACAGATGCTTGAGCAAATCACGCTTGAAATGGAAATTTTCGGCAAGAATGAAGACCTCAGCGAGAATTACTTGCGATTGAAACAGAAGGAAGGCAAGGCCAGGGACATTCTCAAACAGTATGAACGCTTTCTCATGAGCCTCCTCACAGGGGACGGCCCCAACGGCAGCAAATCATCTGACTAGAAAAATACGTGCAAAGAGTTTCACTTAACCCCAATACAACCATACAAGAAAATGTTTAGCTAATTTTTGTCTTGATTTTCCCCAGGCCCTGTAGTAGGGAAGGGAACACATATCCTGGGTACCAGTGACGGTTTAATAGGGAATCCCGTGTAAGTCGGGAGCGGTCCCGCCGCTGTTATCGGGGACGAAAGTCGCAACATTGCCACTGCACCGCTGGAGCGGGGTGGGAAGGCGCGGCGAGTAGGATGATCCGTGAGCCAGAAGACCTGCCCAGGTGTTAGTCGAGTCGGCCACGTGGATATGGCTGGTGTCGGCAATCCTTAAGGACCAAGCAAACTGGGTGCAATCCTTAAGCTGGAGACAGCTTAGGGATTTTTTTTTGGCACCAACCTCAACCCCCACTTGTTTTCCTGGAGGCGCTCGCCGTGGGCAGACGGCGGGCGTCTTCGGGAAACACTTTGTTTAGTAGAACAGGCCTCTGTGCCTGTTTTTGGCAGGCAGGGACGGTGGTCTCGCGCGACCAGCTATCAGCGCTCAGCTTTCAGCTAAACACTTGTGAATAGGAAGAGTTGGACTGACCGCTGATGGCTGATGGCTGACAGCCGGAGCAGGGAATTTCTGATTTGAAGATGGACAATAAAAAAGGAGGAGAGATTATGAAAAAAGGTCTGATTGTCTACCTCATCGACAGCAGCAGTCTGCCAGAGAACTTTGATGCTGATGAAGCTTTGGGCCGTCTATCCATTCAGTGTGATAGCTCACTGCTGGCCGCTTCCACTGAAGGCTTTTACGACATTCCAGAAGCGTGGCACCTGATGATGACGCGTGGCATGCAGTCTATATCCTGCATCAAGGGAAGGTTCAGTGAAGCTGGAGACATTGAGCTCTACGGAGACCCACTGAGGTTATACGGGTAATAATGATTGCAGATTTGGGATTTAGGATTGAAGATTTTAGAAAAGCTTTAATGATTTAATAATACAAATCTAGAATTTGCAATCTTAAATCTGCAATGAAAATTGTCCTCAGCGTCTGGATGCATTAGAATTCTCTAAGATTCCCCTATGGGCTGAGGAGGGCTGTGCGTTCATGAAAATGACCTGGGATAGTAAGGCTGAAGAGACCTTGCGCCGCGTTCCTTTTTTTGTCCGCAACCGGGTGCGCAAAAAAGTGGAAGAAGAGGTGGCAGCCGCCGGTCGCAATCGCGTTACCCAGACAGATCTGGAAGAGAGCAAGCGCAAACATATGAAACGCCTCGGGGAGGGAGTAAAAGGCTACACTCTCGAGGCTTGCTTCGGCTCCAGTGGCTGCGACAACGCGGTGGTCGCATCCGCCGAACTCGTCTCCCGCCTGGAAAGGCTACTCGAAGACGCAGATCTGCTCAGCTTTCTTAAATCCCACCTGGGTGACCGTCTGAAGCTACATCATCAACTTAGGGTCACCTTGGTGGACTGTCCCAACTCTTGCTCTCAGCCGCAAATAAAAGATATCGGTATAATCGGCCAGGCCCAGGTCAGCTGTCAACCCGATGAATGCACTGCTTGTGGTGAATGTGAGACCATCTGCGAGGAATCGGCCATACATTTGAAAGAGGGTTTCCTGATAGATATCGATGAAGAGCTGTGCGTTCATTGTGGAGCTTGTGCCCGCGTCTGTCCCAGCGATGCAATCACCACCACCGCCAGTACTTACAGGGTTCAGGTGGGTGGCAAATTGGGGCGACACCCCCAACTCGCCCGTGAACTGATCTCCGATTTCGATGACCAACAGGTGCTCGAGCTAGTGGGTGTCATCGTTGATTTCTTCAAGGCCAATGCGAAAAGCGGGGAACGCTTGGGGGCAGTTATTAATAGAGTGGGATGGGAGTCATTTCGGCAGGCTGTCTTGTAAACTCAATCATTCCACATGGGGGATCGACGCGAGGACACGGCGACACGGAGAGACGGCGAATAGAGGAAGATCGATCTCCGCGTCACCGCGTCAGGTAATCGGAATGACCCACCTACCAGATTGCATCTCTTAAGGTTTGCTCCAGAGGGATTGGAGGCAGGCCCATCAAATCATAGAAGGGCTTCTCATCGCAGGTGCCGCCTTCTAGAAGCATGGTGATCTGGTCGCCGGACAGCGGATAACCGGGGGCGTGCTGTAGTGCCGAAGTGGCGAGCCTCAGGGGTAGAACCGGCAGGTGAATCTTTACGATGCTCTTGCCCATCACCCTGGCCAGGGTATCCATTATTTCATCGAAGGTTACGTTGTCAGGACCACCCACATCCAGCGTTTGATCTTTAGCGGCTTCCAGTTCAAGGGCCTTTTCAAACCCCTGTGCTACGGTGGTGACGCTAACCGGCTGAAATCGATATTGGCCATCGCCAATGATGGGCACCACATACTTGGCGACCATATCCCCAAACATTTTTAAGGCTTCCCCACCCCTGCCAAATATCAGAGAGGGCCTGAAGACAGTATAGCTCAAGCCGCTTTGCCTCACCAACTCTTCAGCAGCGAATTTAGTGCGCAGATATGGAGTGGAGCCATCCTCTTTGGCTCCCAAGGCGCTCATATGAATGAGTCGCGAAACCTTCGTCTCCTTTGCAGCCGCAACGACATTTGCCGTCGCCTCCGTATGCAGCCGCTCAAAGGTAATGTTCCGGCTCGGAAAGGCCCGGATGATACCCACCAGATGAATGGCCGCATCGCAGCCTTTCATGCCCGCTATGAGATCTGCAATTTCAGCAACATCACCAGTAATTATCTCCACCTCATCCGGTCTCTTTAACTTATACTCAGTACCCGGCCGTACTAGAGCTTTCACCTGGTGACCTTTATCCAGAAGCTCATTCAAAACATGGCTCCCTACAAATCCTGTACTTCCTGTGACAAATAACTGCATGGCAAGCTCCTATCCACAGACAGCAAACTCTATAAATAAAAGACAGATACGCATAACGGCTGGTTTTGCTGACCGGAGTGCTGTCAGTGAAAACCTGCTGTGGAGTGACAAGCAAAGCGGTTACCAGTAAATGAAGGCATCTTATAACATGCCCCAATAATAGGCAAGGGAGACGATTGCGACTTGGATAAAGAAACGTTGGAGAAATGTCAGAAGAAAAGGCTACTTGACCTCTGTAGAGACCAGCCTTATGCTGTGGTTAGTCTATAGAATATATTAGGGAGAATTGACTAGATGACAACGTTGTTAGATGTGGTTTTTCAGGTGCTGATACTCTTCTTTTCTGTGATAATTCATGAAGTTGCGCATGGTTATGCTGCCCTTACTCTTGGCGATCCCACTGCCCGCCAGGCCGGTCGCCTCACCCTGAACCCCATTAAGCATATGGATCCGTGGGGAACAGTTGTGCTGCCATTGTTTCTCATCCTCGTTCGTTCTCCCTTTCTGGTGGGCTGGGCCAGGCCAGTGCCGGTCAATCCATTGCGCATGCGCGATCCTAAGAAAGGCATGATGTTGGTGGGTGCTGCGGGTCCTCTTGCCAATATTGCCCTTATACTTCTGTCTGCCCTGGCGCTGCGAAGTATGCCATTCTCGGCACCGCCGATCCTATTTGACCTTTTTAAGTACTGCTGTGCCATCAATATTATTCTTGCACTTTTTAATCTTGTCCCGGTTCCACCGCTAGATGGCTCAAAAGTGGTCGCCGGGATCCTCCCTCCCAAAATGAGAGCAGCTTATGTTGGTCTCGAGCGCTACGGTATCTTCATCATCATCGGCCTACTCTATTTGGGTCTCCTGGATCAGGTGATCATTCCATTGTTTAGGATAATTTTTTACCTCCTGGTGCAGGCTTGATGGATGATAACCACAGAGGCCTGCCTCTAGAGGTAAAGCTCATTCGTTTAATCTGCTTACATTGAGGCAGCTTGACTGTTTAATCGGAAGGTCTTGGTAACCTCAGCCAACTCGCTGGGTCTTGAGGGAGTTTCCTCGGTGGCTTGGACTAGAATTCGGTAGTAGGTTTTGATCCGGTCCACATATCTAACCGGTTCAGTCCCACGGGCGTAACCGTGGGGCAGGGTGCGGTAATACCTTTTCTGGCGCAGCAAAGGCAGGATGTCTCGTACATCCTGCCACCTTTTTGGATTCTTATCCAATCGTTCGGCTAGAGTCCTGGCATCCTCCAAGTGCCCCCATCCCACATTATATGCCGCCAGAGCCATATATGTCCGGTCGGGCTCTGGCACCTCATCGCCTACCAGTTCGTGCATCTTCGCCAGGTAACGCACCCCGCCTTCGATAGACTGGAGGGGGTCTATTCTGCTCTCAATCCCCAGGTCTTTGGCTGTTTTCTGAGTAAGCATCATAATACCCCTGACGCCGGTAAAACTCGCTGCCTTGGGGTCCCAGTGGGATTCCTGATAGGCCTGGGCTGCCACCAGCCGCCAATCCAAGTTATATTTAGCCGCGGCTGACTTAAAATGATCGCGGTATTTGGGTAGACGACGCTGCAACCTGGAATGATATTTCACCAGGTCAACATAATCAAAAATCTCCAGATGCCCGTAGTAGTGATGCTTCAGCCGCTGCAGGAGGGCAGTTGTTTCTGGACGGTAGAACCAATTTTCAACCGCCGTCAACAGGTGACGATGCTGTGGGTGCATGGCCCAGGCCAACTGCTGGCCCTCCTCAATGGGGAAATGGATCACCAGTTGAGGATAATAGCGCCGATTCACCGCAACGATGTTGGAGTCAGCTATGGTGAGGGGGATGATGCCTTGCCAGACCATTTCCAAAATTTCCTCGGTCTCATAGCCCGAAACCGGCAGCCAGGACAAATCAGGATAATTCTCTTTTAGTTCTCTCAACCGTTCCTCATAGGAAGTACCGGCATTTATCCAAAGCGGTTGACCTATAAGATCGGCAACTTCGCCCGGTGCTGGGCCGCCTCGCCGTCCCACCACTTGCTGCTGCACTTCCATGTAGGCTGGGCCAAATGCCACTTTTCGCATGCGCCTTCCTGTGATGGTAAAGCCTGCCGCTATCAGATCCGCATCGCCTCGGAGCAAGCTTGGGATCATATCGTGAAAATTATCGGTGACCACACATGCCAGTTTCACGCCTAAATGGTCAGCAAAAGCCTTTACCAGGTCATATTCAAATCCCGCAAGTCCATGGGGGCCTTCATAATAGCAGGTGGCATTGTTACGAGTGAGCACTCGCAGCTCTCCTCTGGCCTTAATAATTCCCAGTTCATCTCCCGGAGCGAATTGACTACAGCTTAAGCCGGCCAGAATTACCAGGCAGAGGAGGCCCAAACCAAGCAGTTTAGACCCAATTGCATTAAAACGTTTTCGACTCAATTTCGCCATTACTCGATATTTTTAAACCCTTCCCACACAAGGCTAGACAACTTGGACTGATATTCTATAAGGCACGGTTTAGAGCAAAATTCATTCCTTTTTCTGCGGCTCAGTAATTATACTCTCCCGAATGTGCCGTTCCAGCCCATGAATCCTCAAAAAATTACTTTTCAGAAAAGTGTAATGGTTTTGATAATCCTTTTTACCGTATTGTCAAGATCTTTCTGGTGTGAGCTGTTTAGTAGCAGATATTTAGTGGATAGAAGATAATATTATATTATCACATACGCTTACAGGAATTCGCATTGGTGGGTATGTAATCCGATTCAAGTCTACAAGAGTATACCCTTCTTGACAACAGACCACACGTTAGGCAACTAGAATAACTCGAAGATCCATCACGTTGGTGTTGGTCGGACCGGTGATTAGCAGGTCGTCAAGTTGTTGGAAAAAATGGTACGAATCATTTTCTTCCAGGAACTTTTTCGGGTCGAGATTTCTCGCTAACGCCCGAGCCACCGTCTCCCCATCCACAACTGCGCCGGCTGCATCAGTAGGCCCATCCGTGCCGTCTGTCCCCCCGCTGAGCAGGCAAACGCGGTCGAGCCCCTCGAGCTCCAGGGCCGCTGTCAAAGCAAATTCTTGATTGCGCCCCCCTTTGCCCTTTCCTCGAACAACAACAGTTGTCTCTCCTCCGGATATAAGACAAGCGGGTCGCGGCAGTGGATGACCACTCCTGACAATTTCCCGAACCAGGGCCGTGTGAAAACGAGCTGCCTCGCTCGTGTCACCCTCAATCAATGATGAAAGGATCAAGCAAGCATAACCCCGCCTTTTCGCCTCAGCTGCCGCAGCCTCCAGCGCCTGCAGATTGGTTCCCACCATAACAGAAGTGGTCTCTTGGAATAATGGATCACCAGGTTTGGGCGTCTCTGAAACCCTTCCCTCTACCCCTGCTTCCAAATGGAATTGTACCGAACCGGGCAACTTTTCAATCAGGTCATAGTTATGTAGCACTTCAAGACAATACTTGAAGGTGGTGGGATCTCCGACGGTTGGTCCCGAAGCGATGACATCCATTGGGTCTCCAACCACATCTGAGAGAATCAGGGAGACCAGGGTGGCCGGTTGCGCCAATCGAGCCAGTTGCCCCCCCTTGACCTGCGAAAGGTGTTTTCGTACCGCGTTCATCTCCTGGATAGATGCCCCAGACTTGAGGAGCAAATCCGTGGTCGCCATTTTCTCGTCCAGAGTTATACCTGATATGGGCATGGGAAGTAGGGCTGAGCCGCCTCCCGACAGCAGGAAGATTACCAGGTCATGACTGCCGAGTGTCGACACGAGATCTACCAGCTCCTGGGTAGCCCGCCAGCCACTTTCGTCCGGTGTTGGATGCCCCGCTTCAACTAAACGGATTTTTCGAAGCGGCGCAAGATGGTCGTATTTGACGATGACCAGCCCCCCACTGACGAGGTCCCCGAGGATTTCTTCCACTGCCTGAGCCATGGCAGCCGAAGCCTTTCCCGCCCCTATGGCCCAGACATGGCTGAATTCATTCAGATCGTATTCCTGCTCTCCAATCCGAAGCGTATTTCCCTCCAGAGTCACAAACCTCTTCACCGCATCTTTCGGATCAACGGCTTTCAATCCAGCTTCGAAGATTTGTTGAGCCTCTGCTTTCAGATTTCTCTTCATCACAAACTCCCTAACAGCCTAAAGCATAGCGAAAAAGGTCGTAAACGGTAAAGGGTAAACGGTGAACAGTTATTCTCCAATTGACACTGCTCGCTCTTGCCAAGTAGAATCAACTCAGCCCTGCCGGTTCAATCTGTCTACCCATTTTATAAAAGGTTCTGGAGGTATTAAGATATGGAAAATTGTATCTTTTGTAAGATTGTTCGCGGAGAGATCCCTTCAGCAAGAGTACTGGAAAACGAAAAGGTGTTAGCATTCTTGGACATCAATCCGGTTAGCAAGGGGCATACGCTGGTAATTCCCAAGACCCATTATGCCTCTTTCCCTGAAATGCCGGCGGATGTTCTCACCGCCCTTGGCGAGGCCCTGCAAAAAATCGGTACGGCTGTGAAATCCCAACTCGATTCCGCCGGTTTCAATATTCTACTCAATAATGACCGAGCGGCAGGCCAGCTCATCGATCACTCTCATTTCCACTTGATCCCCAGAAATGTGGGGGATGGCGTCATGGACTGGCCTCCGGTCCGTCCCTACGCAGAAGGTGAAATGGAAGCCATTCGCGCAGTCTTGGCAAGTGCGGTGTCATAAGGCGAATTCAAGAATCCAGTAGCCAGTAGTCAGTAGCCAGAGGTTAATAAGAGTCTCTATGTTCTTGCCTCCTGGATTCTGGCTCCTGACTTCTGGATTCTATGAATTAACCTTGCGCCTTTGGCCTTGTGCCTTTCGCCTGTATTTTTCCGCCAAAGCTAGGTAATGCTCCCCCTCCTCCACCTTGCCCCGCTTCAGACAGCCTTGCCCATATATCTGACACTTGTCTTTCAATGCCTGCCAAGTCCACTCAGATTGCTCAGGGGAAAGCCTGCCACTGTTTAGCAATTTTTCCAGGGCTTTGATTCGATAACGGTCTATGGCGGGAACTTTTGACAACTGGTCCTGGTGGCCGCCACGCTTGATTACCAGGGGTTCAGAAATCAGTGGCACTGGATGCTCAACTGCCACCCGCAGCCAGAGGTCGTAATCTTCGGCCATTGGCAGCTCTTCATCAAAATAGCCTACCCTTTCAAAAAGTTCTCGCCGCATCATCACCGCTGAAGGGCTAACCAGACACAGCTCTAGACTGGGCTTAAAAATATCCCCCGATTGCTTTTTGTGGTGCTTTTTCGGATTGA
>JASFEM010000066.1:0-17977 GCA_050124835.1 Syntrophobacterales bacterium
ATTGGATGACGGTTTTTCTCCTGGCCGGGCTCATTCCCCTGGGAGTCGCCTTTGAGCAGACCGGCACCGCCGCCTACATTGCCAAAAAAGTGTTGGAGATTATCGGTGAGGTGCAGCCCATAGTTCTCCTGGCCGTAATCGGCGTCATGACTTCCTTTTTTACTCTGGTGATCTCAAATGTGGGCGCTACGGTGCTCCTGGTACCTCTATGTATGAACATGGCGATCATGGCGGGGGGAGATCCAAGAATGGCGGCGCTGGTGGTGGGTCTTTCCGCCTCCAATACCTTTGTTCTACCCACACACCAGGTCAATGCCCTGGTCATGAGGCCTGGTGGCTACCGCACTGTGGACTACGCCAAGGCAGGCGTAGTGATGACCGGCATCTTCCTTGCGGTCATGCTCACGGTAATCTATCTTTTTTACGGAGTACAGTAGAGAAGCGAATTTCGCCGGTATACATGATGGGATGGCAGAGCGGCCACCAAGACCGCTCTTTACTATTTTTTGTTTTCCTTTCTGAAATAGTAGCAAAGACCGAGGCTGAACAGGATCAATACTAGACCGAAAATGAAATGAGCGTCCATCTATTCCTCCTGATTTGCTAGGTCGGATCGCATTAGTGAGGGAATGATCCGACCTAGTTGGGAAGGGCCTTTATATTAAAGGCTAAACCCGCTATTGTGGAACCAGCCGATCTACACAAATCAACAATTAACGGGCAAGACAGAAGACAGGTATGGCAACTCTTCCCTCTCCGGGGCAACTCTCTGGTTCAGTGATGACGAATTCCACTCTCCGCATCTCCTCGTGGGCTTCTTTAATGCAATCATCAACCTCACCGAACTTGACCAGGTGGGTGAAAGGGATTCCTTTCTCTTCACATGTACTGCAAAGCGCCCCAATCCCTTCCTGACACTTCTTGTTGAATTCTTCGCAAAGCATGTCGCAGAAAGGCCCGATGGTGGTTGACTCAGTCCGGACCGGACTGATGTTAAGGGCGACGATCTCATAGCCCATGCGCTCGGCAAATCCCACGGCATACTCCACCAGTGGTTTGGAGAAGGTGTCTTCGTGGCCCACCACAAGGACTTTGGCCGCTTCAGCCAGTTCCGCTCGCATGATCTCCTGGGCTTGCTCTTGGAGACCTGCTTCGGCGAAGGTGATCGCCTCGGTGTAGTTCTCGATCCTTTCCCTCAAAGTCTGGCCTTGACGGCTTTCCACCGTTACCTCGTTCTCGTCGGCCGTCTTTTTCTTGAGGATCTTTTTCTTCAATTTTTTCAACATGGATATCTACCTCCTTTTTTGTAAATCCAACGATAACGATTTAACGGTCTGCCGATGGGGCCCGCATCTGGGGTCTAGGCCGCTGCCGTGGCCGCTTTTGTTTGCGCGGCCGTTTTTCCTCTCTCAAAAACTCCCTGGCCTTATCGTGCTCCCCTGCTTCGGCAAAGGTAATAGCCATCATGATCCTTTCAAGTTTTTTCCTGATTCCCATAGCCTCTTCTCCTGTTATGTTGGAATTCGTTCCATCCGTTAAGGTCCTTTACTGCTCTACTTCTAGCCAACTTTTTAATGTAACCTAGGCGCACGCAGTGAATGCCTGGATCTTTTTCGAACAACAGTTCGCTTCCAGTGTGGCTTCCAGCGTGTCTGTTTTTTCTCTTTCAAAAACTTTCGAGCCGTTTCATGCTCCCCTGCTTCGGCAAAGGTAATAGCCATCATGATCCTTTCGAGTTTTTCCCTGATTCCCATGGCTTATGCTCCTGTTATCTCTGAGATTTTTTTGATCCGCCGTGCTTCTTTTTGCCCTATCAATAGATCAACAATCGTGCCAAGGTGGTGATTTTCCATCTATATTATTGTTATCATTGGTATATCTGAGGATATGAGGGTCTGGGATTGAGCCCTATCAGGCATTGCAGAATGCAACATATCGAGGATGCGAAAGGATATGTAGTTGTAATAACATTATATTTTTTGGCGTTGCATCAAAGATAGAAGGCGTTGCAAAATGTAACGATTTTTATCGATCTGGTTGTCTGGAGTAAAGTGGTGAAAATCTGGGGGCGGGATCAGGATGTGTTCTTTCTGTCAGGGAGGTTGCCTCCGCGCGAGTGACAGGGGAAAGGAGGATCTTAGGTGCTAGGTGGAGAAAAACATTGTTGCCTCGGCAATGGAGATGAACACGGGACTGAAAAAAAGTTGAGGCGGCCCACGGGCACCTGTAACCCGGGGCCGCCTCAGGCGGTGAAGAGGTAAAAAGGTTCTAGCGCGCTTACGTCGCAGAGGATGTCAATCTAGAGATAATGCTCTTGCTGGTGCCACATCCGATCAAACTATCTCATCCTATCACAGGTTCAGTCTGCCCAAGCATGGCACATAAAGGCCCTCATCACTTACAAGGACAACATTCTTTCCGGCTTTTCGCAAAACATCTTCCAAATGCCAACTCATAAGCTTTTCGATGATTTCAAGTAAAGTATTCCTGGCGAGAAACTGGAATGCGAAGATCAAATGATGTCTGACTTGGCCCTCGAGGTCCTTAACAAAAATTGAGTAATGTTTAGTACTAAAGAACTTGTTCTTTTCGATCTTTACGCATCGTTCACATAATGATTCGAGATAAAATTCAATAGCTGAAAATTTGTCGGCCAATACCGTTTTCCCGCTGTGCCGACGGCTCTCATCTAGTTCACTCAGGACTTTCTGGGCCCATTGATGCTTTCCCATTTCAGCGAAGGTGATGGCCAGCATGACTCTTTCGAGCCTTCCCGCTAAATCCATACTGCCTTCTCCTGCCTGCCAATTCTTCGGATTGCTTACACATTCTTCCATTGAGAAGCTATCTCAAAAACTGTGCCAAGACCGACGATTTAAATATAACCATTTGATATAATGTGACTATCTGCTGTTTATCTCCTTTAATCTCGACTACCGACAAACGTTGCAAAGAGCAACGATAATAGATTTAATATTTTTATTATCTAGTATTTTTAGTATATTAATGTTAGTTACATTTGTAAAGATTGATGTTGCAAAATGCAGCGATTCGCCACTATCCAGATGCGCACAATCGTAATAGCATTTAGCCTTCAGCTTTTCTCTAAAAGTAAAGATGGATTGCAAACATCATGGTACAGATGCGGTCAGTATTTTGGGCCATTGCAATACTCCTATTTTTGGGAGGATTGGGTATTCCTGTCCCCGAGAACCCGGCCCTAATGGGTGGAGGATATGCCCTGCATAAGCACCTGAGCCCTCCTCTTGCCAGCCTTTTTGTATGGTATCTTGCCATTATGCTTGGGGATTCTCTTCTGTTTGCATCTTCCTATTGGATTTTCACCAGACCAAGACCTTCAGAACTGCTGGAACGTTATGTTGGTAGGAAAAAACTTGAAGAATATCGGACTACATTTGCCGGACGAGCTGGCTGGACCCTGTTTTTGGCCCGATTTACCTTCGGCATCCGTGCCCTTGTTTATTTGGCAGCAGGGGCAGCACGATATCCCTGGCAGCGGTTCCTGGCAATAGATGGTGTGTCCGTGGCACTTCAGGTCCTCCTGTTTGTGGGAATCGGCTTCTATGCGGGGGAGAGAACAAAATGGGCTCAGAGCACAGGAGAAAAAATTGCTCTCCTTTTGGGAATATTCGCCCTGGCCGGCATTTTTGTAAGCTATTTTTCTTCAGCTATTTTGCAAAAGTTGTCTATGGGAAAAAAGAGAGAAAACAATGAAGCAAGCTAATCAATATTCTCGCGAACCTTACCTCGAGAGAAAGAGGTTTTATAGAGCATCGAACGAACTCTGGTGATACTGTGGAGCAATCGAATCTCGCACCCAGTGGGACGGACATAGGGAGGGAAGGATATGAGGAAAACAAATCTGAGCTTAATCGTTATACTTGCCCTAGTGGCGGGCTTAGTAGGTGGAATACTCTTGAGCCAAACTCAGATGGGTAAAACGGTGCTGGCTCGGGAAAGTTTCCGGCCTGAAGAATTTGTGAGCGCCAAGGAGTTTCGCTTGGTAGATGAGAATGGTAGAACCTTGGCCGTTCTTGGTGGACATCCAGGAAAGGAGCCGTTTTTGCCGATCGAACCTGCCTTGCGATTTTATGACAAGAGTGGTGAACTTGTCGTCCTGCTCGGTCTTGTGCCAAGCAACAAACCGAAATTGGCGCTGTTCGATGGGCATGGCAAGACTATATGGGAGACTCCTTAACAAAATACCACTAGAGTCAGTCCATTGAACACCGATTTACTGTTGGGCTGTGCCCACCCTGCATTACTTCTTGTCTTCTTTTGTTTTCTTAAGGTGCTCGATTGCCCAACCAATTCGGGGTTTGTTTCCTATCCGGGAATTTGCCTCTTCCAGAACGGGTAGCAAGTCGATTCGATTGCGCTTTCCAATAACCAAGCCAGCCCAATCTACCACCGCAGGTTCCTCAGAGACCAGGAATTCCACCAGCAGTTCGTCAACCCCAGAAGCGTCAAGATTCGTTAGCATGTTAATAAAGCCAACCTTGAGCAGGTCAAATTCTTTGTCGCGGCTAAATGCATCCCGCACATGGGGAAGCACATCGGCTCCCAAACCCTCTAGATACTTGAGACATGCCTCAGAGACGTAATGGTAGTTGAACATGGTGATATCCATGAGGCTGCGAATTGCTGACTCGGTGGGGTAATGGGCGATTATCTCAGGAACGAGCAAGGTAGCCCAGGAAAATTGGCTCATCATCTGGAGCAGGTAGGGCAGAGCGTCAGGTCCAGCCGCCTTGAGTTGTTCTATTATGGGGGTCAGAGCCTCTCTCCTCTGCTCTAGACCCTTTTCTTGCTGTTCGGGAAACCGCTTCAAATCATTGGCGGTTTGCAGTTCAGCAATCAGAGAACTAATCTCGGGATCTTGAGGCGCGGGCAGTAAGCCTTTGTATTCCTTTGCCTTCAAGGCTATCCAGTATTTCTCCAGCCAGGTCTCAGGGGCATAAAAGTGAGGTGCTCCGCTATCGTCACCCTCTGGTAATCGTTTGTGATGACCATGTTCGATAAAAAAAGTTTTTTCCTCCTTCGCCACCTCCCAGCGGCTGCGGCAGATATCAATGGCCTCATCGTATTGCCTGGTGGCAAGGTAGGCAGAACCCAGAGTATCGTGGATGCGGTCATCCTCGGGATAGGTCGAGAGAAGATCCTTGGCGTAATTGATTGCCTCTGCATAATTGTTTGCCGCCAGAAGATCGAATCCTTTTACCACGTGTTCAGGCGGTCCCTCCTCTTCAGCCTCCGGCTCCTGAAAATCCACGCTGCCACGCAAAAGATCTTTGATCTTTTCATGTTTGCGCAAGCAGCATTTCTTGTATTTCTTTCCAGAGCCGCAAGGGCAGGGCTCATTACGACCAATCTTGCGTTCGGCTGCTTCACCCAGCAAACTTGTTTGGTACTGTTGCTGGACAAAAGAATCGCTAAGGGCTACTAATTGTTCAGGGCCCATACCCACTTTTTGAGCAATTTCCTCAGGATTTCCACCCTCCATAACTTGGAGGATGGCATCCATTATCTCTTTGTTGGGTTTTTCTTGATTTTCGGTCTTAGTCATTACACAACTCCCGAAATATAGATAAGGTTAGGTCTGTTCTCAGTGCCGGCCTCGATTGAGTCAGGGCGACAACAAAAATCCCCCTCTGTCCCCCTTTAAGAAAGGGGGATGAGATTGAAGTGGTTTCATAAAGTCCCCCCTTTTATAAAGGGGGGATTTAGGGGAGATTTTATTGGGAAGGCGTAAAAGTATCGCAGGCACCAGTAAAAGTCAACGATTTAGCGAAATAATGCACAATTTAAACTGGCAAAGAAAGAGTCCTATGCTTATACTATAAGTTGAGTTAGAAAGAACGGTTTAAACTAGACTAAGAAAGGAAGATTGAATGACTATGGAGAGACCAAGAAATCCTTTTATTGCCAACTTCTGTGAAGTCCTGATAAAGAAAAAAGGACTTGAGTTGACTGATGAGAACAAAGAGAAAGAACTGGACAAGATGTATAGTCTTTACGAAAGTATGCTGGGCCGCCGGATGGTTGAGGCCCTGCCAGAAGATAAGAAAGCTAAGTATATGGAAATCCTTAGAGACTTGGGGCAGCTGGATATGCAGAAAATTGAAGAGATTTTCGGAGACGGCGTATCTGACCCCGAGGCGATTATGAAAGAAACACTCGAGGAGTTTTCTGACATTTATCTGGAGAATCGATAGGATAGAAAAGGCTATTCGACAATAGATCAACAAGGAGTTCAATCAATGAATAAAGAAAAGCGTCCCAACTGCCCACACTGTGGAGAACCGATGCTAAAATGGCAGCCGCCGGCGGAAAATACCTGGAATGAACCGTATCACTACGTCTGTTTCAATGATGAATGTAGCTATTATGCTAATGGCTGGGAACACATGGAGAAGACCCGGGAGTCAAAGACCTCCTACAGGTGTCGGTTGAATCCGAGGAATAATATCTGTGACCCTATTCCTGTGTGGACCAAACACGATTTAAGAGACGGAATTATAGAATAAGAAAAGGCACAAGGCGCAAGGTATAAGGTACAAGGAATATTGTCTAAGATCAATGGCCTTACGGACTGAGCCTGCTGCCTTGAGCCCCCAAAAAAAGTAATGGGAATCATTTTTTTCCCATTGCTCTTTTTTTTGCTTTAATTACACCCTTCTTGGGTTTCATGGTTTTCTTAGCGAAGATAGCAAATTGTAACCAGCGGAAAGAAAATTTGAGTAACTCGGTCTCGTCGCTTCTAATACTTGAAACGGTTTTCTTGTCAATCTGGAATAGATTCAGCAGCCTGCTTTCGAAGACAAACTTGTTGAACATATCCAGGTTGTAGCAGGCCATGAAGTACATCTTGAGCTTTTCATCAGTTATGGGAGGAGGGGTGTTGTTTTCCTTACCGGACTGATTTATTGCCATCCACAGACCGTTCATCTTGTTGTAAAGCTCGAGTCCCTGGTCCTCCAGCCACTCTCTGTCCGTCCATTCTTTCTCTTCTTGGAAGCCAAGACAGTGTGGCTCCTTCAGCAGAAAGTGTTGTTCCTTCACTCTGCCGCCGAGGTACTTAGCAGCTCGCGCCACAGGATAAAGACGGCAGGCGCCAGGTCGATCCTCGTAAACGGTGCACCCGTCGGACCCTAGAAAAGGACAAGTCCTCTTGGAATCGTCTTTCATCTTGAGCATCAGCATGGGTAAGCCGCAATTGTGTCTAACCTCTTCAGTGGTGTGGCGATCCAAGAAATCACTAGAGGAAATAGCCAACCTGTTCTTGAGACGCAAAACATCGTATGGGGTAAGGGCAAGGTCGAGATCGGAGCAGCATCTGGTGAAGCAGGGGACACCAGGGTGGCATGCAAAAGAGAATTTGCCGTCCTTAATGGGCTCCATCATGCCTTTTTTCAATTCTTTCCTATCTAAAATGTTATCTGTCATCTAACTTCCCCAACAATAGTTGTCGGGTGAACTCCGCTGTAGGCGGCAACCACCCGACCTACGTTTTAAACTTTTTAGACACTTTAGACATTTTAGCTCATTTATTCTCCTACTCCCCTCTCAGCCACAGTTTTCAGCCAGGTGAAGGCAAATTCCAAGAGGGCAAGATCGTCGGTTTTCAATTTATCCTGATCAACTGAAGCTTCTTCTACCATTTGGAAGAGTTTTTCCTTGAAAACCAGATCTCTGAAGCGGTCCAAGTCGTAGCAAGCCAGGTAGAAGATGTCCACAGCCCCAGAATATCCTTTCCTCCAGATCGTAACTTTCTCATCTTCGGTAAGTTCTGCAAAACGTTGATTCCAATCATTGTATGGCTCTAGTCCCTGATCCTGGAGCCAATCTCGCAGCTTCCAAGCCGTATTGTCTTCTAGACCAAGACAGCGAGTGGGGTCCACCATGGGCGCAAAGGTTTCAGCCTCACCGCTGTGGTCCAAAGGATATATCCGGCATGACCAGGGACGTTGCTCATACACCCCACAACCCTTATCTCCCACGAAGTAACATCTTCTTTCATTTTCCTCGTCCATTTTGAATTGGACAGCCGGGAGTAAGGTGTTCGGTGCTAACAGTCTTTTAGTGTATCTCTCGAGAAACTCTGTGCTGGAAATCCCAAGACGATTTTTCATCTGGACAATGTCGTAAGGTGTGAGCAGAATGTTCACATCCTGGCAGCACTGGGTAAAACAATCAATCCCGGGATGACAACTAAAATGAAAAGTATCCTCAAGGCCAAGAGCCTTGTTGGTTTCGTTCATCTGCCTTTCTCTTTTCGTCTAAGTAGATTTCAGATCAGAGTAAATCATATGAGTTTCATTTTGGCGGGCTCTTTCTCTTGCCGAGTGTGGCATTGTAGTTGCGGAGTCTGGGACTGGTGCGAATATACTTCTCCACCAGGTTCAAAGTGGCCTGATCCTCGCACAAAATGTCGGTGCAACGAGAGTGTTTCTTGCACTTGTCGCAATGGTAATACTCGTCAAGTGGATTGCCGCATGAACAGTAGGGCTCCATGACCAGTTGGCCGTCTTCGAGGTAAGCGTAGAAGGCGCCAAGTTCTTCAGGGCTCGCGTCCTTTGAAATTTCGCTCATCGCGTCTTCTCCTTGAGTGGTTTCTTCAACCAACAATAATATCGAATCTCTTGTTTTGTGGTAAACGAAAAATTACTAGTTTGAGATAAAAATAACAATCGATTATAACTCGCATTTGCCAAAAGAACCAGTGGTCTTTACCAATCAAAAGCGAAAAGGTTGTTATTTAGTCATTGAAAACCTGGTCCTCTGAGCCAGAAAAGCAACAATTCGGTGCAGGCAACGGCAATTTCTCCTTGACAATAGAACCAGCGATACTATGAATAAAGCCAGAGGTGTCAGGCAGCGATTGGGAGGGATAATAGGGAGGTACTATGGAGCGGACATTGTCAATTGTCAAACCAGACGGAGTCGAAAAAGGCCTTATTGGGGAGGTTGTCAAGCGATTTGAGAGCCATGGCCTGAGAGTGGTTGCCATGAAAATGGTTCGGATGAACAAGGAGCAAGCGAAAGGTTTCTACTATGTCCACCGGGAGCGTCCTTTCTATGACAGTCTTACCGATTTCATGAGCAGCGGTCCTGCGGTGGTAATGGTGTTAGAAGGAGAGAATGCTATTGCCAAGAACCGAGAACTGATGGGAGCCACAGACTACCGCGAGGCAGCCGAAGGAACCATCCGGAGGGACTTCGCCACCGACATCGAACGAAATATCGTGCACGGTTCCGACGGGCCAGATACGGCCGCCTTTGAAATAGGGTTCTTTTTCAATGAGTTGGAAATATGCGGATAATCCAGGGATTTCGGATTTCGGATTTAAGATTGCGGATTTATGATTAAGGAGCCAGGAGTCAGGAGACAGAATCGAGAAGGCATAGAGCATGCTGATAAATCCGCAATCCACAATCTAAAATGCCTAATGCTAAATCCCCCTCTCGGCTCGAATGGTTTCATAAGCGGCATTGATTAGGGTCATCTTTTCCACATGTCGCCGTTGAGCAGCATCGTCAAGCTGGGGCGCAAGGTCAGGATGATACTTTTTGGCAAGTGCCCGGTAAGCAGTCCTGACTTGGTCCGTGGAGGAATTGGGATATAGTTCTAGCAGAGCATAAGAACAGGCCGTGTCTAGTGTGGGAGATGCGGCCTGGTAGCGAGACTTGATGGCTTGCCACTGCAGTTGACCCACATTCAGGGCTTCAGCGATCCTGGTCAAAGAAGTGAGCTGACGTTCTTTCAAACTGCCGTGGATGAGCAGGCAAAGCGTGGCTAAGATTTCAAGTAACCGTTCGCGCATAACCGCATCAGAGTGTCGCTTAAAGGATTTTGCCATTGCCGCAATATCTAGATCCACTGCAAGAAGCCGGTCTAGAAGTTGTGCCGCAGTGTTCTCGTCTTCAGTGTCGAAATGGAAGAGCCGTGCGATGAAACCAACAGTCTCTTTGCATTCCTCTGAAGAGGGAGGGTTGTTGACCTTTAAAAGAATGGTAGTAAATCCAAGGATGTTGGCTATCAGCAGGTGACCTTGCGCGGCCTGAATTTTGGGGCCCAGTTTGTGCCCTGCCATATAACCCAGAACAGCGCCGATGGGGCCACCAACCACATATCCCAGTCCGGCACCTACTGCTTTCGACCAACCTTTCATGTTATCTCCCGAATCACTGCGTAGAATCGGCGAAATTTCCTTGACACTGACTTACGTCAGTGTTAGCTTGCCCAGAAAAATTTGAACCCTTTGAAATAAATAAAGATTTTAGCAGGATGTCGGCGGTGAATCAAGAAATGAACTGAGTGGGACGACTCAGTTGTTACCGATTGATGCAAAAGGGGAACTCTCAGTCAGCATTCCTGTCTGATTGTATGAAAGGGAAGGACTCTATCATATGGAGAGCATGATTATTTCGGTAGTTTTGGCCGCTCCTGCGGGCGGTAATCCCGGTAATGGTATCGTTGACATGGTACTTGGTGCCGGCACGATGGTGAAACTGGTGTTGCTAATATTGGCGTTACTTTCCATCGGCTGCTGGATGGTTATTTTGATGAAGCACCGGCTTTTCAAGAAGGTAACCAGAGAGAGCTCCATCTTCCTCGATCTATTCTGGGACAGCAAGAGCCTGGGAGCCGTTTACCGAGAATCGAAAAACATGAAAGATAGCCACTTGGCCGAGATCTTCCGGGTGGGTTACATGGAACTGGGTCGACTCACCAAATCGAGCGAACGCGAAAAAGGGCAGAATCCCGATGATTTCGAGCTGAAAATGGATTGGCTTGACAATCTCGAGCGATCGTTGCGGAGCGCAGTGAATGGCGAGGTACAACGATTGGAGAAGGCCCTATCCCTGTTGGCTACCACTGGTAACGCCGCACCATTTATCGGGCTCTTCGGCACGGTATGGGGTATAATGATTGCGTTCCAGGGCATAGGTCTCAAAGGGTCAGCCACTTTGGCTGTAGTGGCTCCGGGTATCTCCGAAGCGCTCATTGCGACAGCTGCTGGTCTGGCAGCGGCTATTCCTGCTGTTATCGCCTATAATCACTACACCAACAAAGTACGCAGCATAGAGACAGAAATGGTCAATTTCGCAAATGATTTCTTGAATATAGTCAAGAGAGATTTTTTGAGGCGAGCCGGGTTGCCGTAAAAAAGTTAGGAGTAGGAACTTCTTCTAGTAGGCACTAGTAACTAATCAGTAGGCACCGATCTGATTTCACATTTTTCATTTCGCATTTCCCATTGGAAATTGGGAATTGAACCTAGAACGGCAAGTCAACCAGATGATAAATGAGAAATGTGTAATGCAAATTGATAAATGACTTGGTGCGTAGTGCTTAGTATAGATGAAAGGTGCTCTATGCCTAACCTTTGTTGACCGGCCAACAGGTTCAAAGGGGTGTTTCCATGGAACTAAACCGTGGCAGCCGCAGGCTGATGTCTGAAATCAACGTCACGCCTTTTGTCGACGTGATGCTGGTGCTCCTCATTATCTTCATGGTGACGGCGCCAATGATGATGCAAGGGGTGGATGTTAACTTGCCCCGCACTACCACTCAACCGATTACTTCTGAAGAGGAGCGGCTGGTTCTCACGATTACGGCCAAACGCGAGATCTACTTGAACGAGTACAAGATTGCTTTGGATTCGTTGCAGAGGAAGTTACAAACTATTTTTCAAAACCGGCCGGATAAGGCTGTATTTCTCCGTGCCGATCAAAACCTACCCTACGGCTTCGTTATGGAAGTCATGGCAGCGATTCGCCAAAGTGGAATCAAGCGAATAGGCATGGTCACAGAACCATTGCAGGAAACAAAATGATTGACGGCTTCGAAAAAAGTCCATCTGTCGGGTTCAGGCGGATTTAGCGTGCCGTCTAAGTGCTGACTCTCTGAGAGTCCATCATGATTGCAGATACTGTTTACCGAACAAGACTGAGGACACATTCAGAGAGGAAACTGATGTTCCTCATGCTGGGGTGTTCTTTGATCTTGCACGGAGCTGTCGTGCTCATTGCAACTGCTGAGTGGGGATTCTCTAGAAGGAAGTCAGACTTTGCCCCAGTCTACTCGGTGGAGCTGGTAACTCTGCCGAGTCCCAGCGCAAAAAAAAACCAGAAATTTTACACCGGCAGTAAAGCAAAGGCGGCTGCCCGACAGCAAGCCATCCCTATCAAACGTTTTGGCGCCAAAGAGCAATCTTTGTCCTTGAAGAAAAAGAAGGGAGCAATTACCCCAAGCAAAGAGGTAGAGGAAGTTAAGCTGGCTGAAAAGAGGTTGAGCAAGATTGAGAGACCTCCACCCCCGTCACCAACGGTTGAAAAGAAAACTGCGGACACACCCCGCCCAGTTGCGGGAAGTCAGAAGCAGGTTTCCCTAGTGAATATCGGCGGGATGAAGGGTAGTGAACTCAGCCAGGCACTAACGCTTTACCGGGCTCTGGTTAACGAGAAAATTGAGAGTAATTGGGTGTATCCTGAGCGGCTGACCGCAGAAAAAGATAAACTTGAGGCAATAGTTGTGGTTCGCGCTCGCAGGGATGGCAGCGTATTTGACATTCAGTTCGAAAAGAAGTCCGGAAACTCCTACTTTGACGATTCGGTGCTCAAGGCAATTCTCAAGTCGAAACCTTTTCCACCGTTTCCTGATATTTACAGTCCCAAAGAAGAAGAAATCGTCATTCGCTTCTCGCCCGCAAACGTGAGTCTATAACGCCATGAACTGTCGCCGCTCTCGAAATTTCCGCACATATCTGTTGTATCTATCCGTAAGTCTCCTGGTCATCTTGCAGGCTACACCCGCTGCAAGCAGGCTCTACATTGATATTGACTCCCCCATGCAAAAAAAGCTTAAGATTGCAATCCCGAGATTTCGAACTGAGGGCGGCACCGCGGCAGATCAGTTGATAGGGAGAGAACTGGTAGAGATTTTGAGTAACGCTTTGGATTTCAGCGGTTTGTTTCAAATTTTAAATCCGGCGGTATTTCTACAGGACCCCGAACAGATGGGGGTCGAGCTCCAAGAAATCAAATTCTCAGAATGGAGATTTCTTAACGTAGATCTCTTGGTACGGGGCAGTTATAAGATCCAGGGGGATCTTATGGTGTTGACGGTTCGTCTTTATGATGTCATTCAGCAAAAACGTCTGCTGAGAAAGACATATGGAGATAGACTCGCAAACGCCAGGCAGACCATCCTTGATTTCGCAGATGAGATAATGCTGGAACTTACCGGCCAGCCCGGTATCTTTCAGACGAAGATCGCTTTTGTTGGGGATACCAGTGGCCACAAGGAAATCTATCTTGCCGACTTTGATGGTTCCAATATAGTCCAGCTTACCCATAACCGTAACATCAGTCTTTCTCCGGCCTGGTCTTCGGACGGCAAAAAAATTTCCTATGTCGGTTATCAGAAAAATAGTCCGGACCTCTATATTGTGGATCTCATCACCCGAGCAGTGCAGCGTCTTAGAATGGGGAGCCTCAACATCGCACCGGCCTGGCACCCAAAGGAAGCAAAACTGGCCGCAACCCTGAGTCGTGAAACAAGTCGTACCCTTACCGATCTATATCTCTTGGATGTCCGGGGCCAAATAGTGCGACAATTGACCAACAGTTGGTCTATTGATGTCTCTCCTTCTTGGTCTCCGGACGGCAAAAAACTGGCATATGTCTCCAATCGAGCCGGGAAACCCCAGATTTATGTGCTGGACCTGGATACTGGGCGCAGCACGCGGTTGACCTTCGAGGGGGACTACAACACCTCACCGGCTTGGTCGCCGCGAGGGGATCGGATCGTCTATGCCGGTTTGCATAATGGCCAGTTTGATATTTATACGATAAGGCCGGACGGCAGGGAGCTTCTCCAACTCACGGGGGGTGCGGGCAACAATGAAGACCCATGCTGGTCAGCGGATGGGAGATTAATCCTTTTTCAGTCGGATCGGCAAGGTAGCAATAATCTCTGGTTGATGCTGGCAAACGGGGCGGAGCAGCGGCAGTTGCGCCTCAACCTCCGCGGTTTCCAGACAGAGCCTTCATGGTCTCCGCGATTGACGTGGACACCACCTTAGTAGTATAAAGGGACGGCAACAAAGGCGGGTGGCTGGGAAATGATAGGATATCTATCGCAGCCGCTCACAGGCTTTAATGTGGTCAGGTTCTTGCAAGGGGATTAAAAAATCGTTGACATGGAGAGGAGGTTAGAGAGGTATGCGAAATAGGAGAGCATGGATTTTGGGTGCAGTTTTGTTGGCTATGCTGCTGGTGCTGGGAGTTTCCTGTGCCAAAAAGCAGGTCACAACGGAGGCCGAGCCGGCCATGGAAATGACTGCTGAGGAGGCAGCTGCGCAACAGGCTGCTGAAGACGAGGCCGCGGCCAGGGAGGCAGAGCGGCTGAGACAGGAGCGCGAAGCTCGCTACCGCGCAGAGGCGGCCGAAATGAGCGCGGAAGCTTTGCGACAACGGTTCGAAGAAGAAAACGTTCACTTTGACTTCGACAAGTATGTGCTCACCCCACAGGCAATGATGGTGCTCGACGAGAAAGCGGTATATTTGCGTGACAATCGCAATGCGCGTGTTCTCATTGAGGGCCACTGTGACGAACGGGGTACCAATGAGTATAACCTTGCTCTCGGCGACCGCCGCGCCAACAGTGCGAAGAACTACCTGATTAAGTCAGGGGTGGATGCGAGTCGATTTACTACCATCTCTTATGGTGAAGAACAGCCCCTGTGCAGGCAAAGCATGGAGTCTTGCTGGTCCAAGAACAGACGCGCTCAATTCAGAATTCGCTAGTTATACACAGCCGGGCAGACAGCCTGGTTGTGCTAAGTTTAACCAGCTATTGGGACGGTGGGAATCGGCCCTGGTATTACGCCGGGGCCGGCGCCTGCTTCCCAATTTAGCAGACCCACACGTATCTGCTAAAGATTGGGTGATTCCAACCGGCTGCATTACCTGGAAAGTTGGTTGCTGAGCTAGTGCTCTGAAGCTGCTATTGTTCTTTTCAGGTCTGAGTCAGGCTTGGAGACAACCATCTCGTACTGAAAGGTATACGGAAATGTACCTTTTGGACGGGTTTCTTTGCCTGCTCCGTAAAGTACCTGGCTAGAAATTATTGAGCATTTGGCTTCCCAGATTTTGAAGCTCCCTGCAGTTCTACAGTTTGCCGGATTCGACTGCAAGGAACTTCATCTGTCTAGTATTTGCTTGCTTACGCCTTGGCGGGACCTCAGGGTTGGCGAGCCCTACTTCCAGCTATCTACCGTCAATTTTTCATGGCTTCATTTCGACGCTCCATTTGATTACCCCGTTTCTCTGAAATTCGGTTGTCTTTTCAGTGGTGATGATTCTTGGCAAAAGCGTCGCCTTTCGAATAAGGGACTCGTTTAAGGGCGCAGATGCGCCGGGAGTATTCGAGATGAACAGGATCTGTGTCAGCAGGGGTGTCATGAGAACTGTCATGCTTGGATTGCTAGCGCTTTTGGTCTGGGGTGGCGGTTGCGCTACCCAGCAAGAAGTATCCCAGCTACAAAGACAGATCTGGGCTGCACGTAGCGAACTGGATAAGAACAAGGCGCAGATCGCTAAGCTGGAAACGGCATTACAGGATAAATTACAGGAGCTCGAGGATGACCGTCAGCCACTTCGCCGCAGCCAGGCTGAAGCTGGCGCCCAACTGGATAGAATAGAGCTTGAACTTGGGCGTTTGAACGGTCAATTGGAAGAAGCCGGGGCTATGAGCGCCAGACAGGGGGAAAGGCTGAGTGAACTTCAAGAGCGGCAGATGACCTCAATGATGGAGATGCAAAAAACCGTGGATGACCTGCAACGGAGGCTGGGCCTTATGGCCAATTATCTCGGGCTTCAAGAACTGGCAGTTAGCTCAGCGAGTCAAACACCAGCAGGAAAGGAAGCCTCCGAAAGTAAAGAAGCCGTAGCCGCGGTGCAAACCGGCAAGGTAGGAACGGGCTCGGATGCAGAGGAGCTTTACAGCAAGGGTTTTGAATTATTCCGGAATGGACAGTTCCAGGCAGCAAGAGATGAATTCTCCAAATATCTCAAACTCTATCCAAAGACTGATCTTGCTGACAATGCCCAGTTCTGGTTGGGTGAGTGCTACTATGCGGAGAAGAAGTATCGCGAAGCCATAGCAGCTTATGACAAGACAATCAAAGAGTATCCCAAGAGTGACAAGGTAAAGAGTGCGTTGCTCAAGCAGGGAATGGCCTTTCTTGAACTGGGAGACAAGACCGCGGGCAGGATACTGCTGAAAAAAGTGGTCAAGGGCTACCCTGGGAGCAACCAGGCCAAGATTGCCCAGAGCAAGCTCGCAAGGATTAAATGACGCCAAGCCGTCTGGGTCACTTGGCTGCGCCGTCATTCATAGTCATTAGGTCAATAGGTCGTCTTGTGAATTGATCCCCACATCATAGCTTCGCTTTTACAGGGGATCATATGTTCAAGCGACCTAATGACGGGCTGTCAGCCCAAATGACAACGAAGTGTAGTGACAGCGAAGCGTAATGACCTTACCTGACTTATCCTTCCCTATTTACCCTTCAGATAGGTTTCAACTTCAATTTGGTGGCCGTCGGTGCTGATGGTAATTGCTCCAAGCCGGTCTGTGCGGTAGGTCTGCGCCCCCAATAACCGGTAGCGCTCACAGACTCGATTGGCCGGCAGGTGGAAAGGGTTGTCAAAGCCAACTGAAAAGACGGCAATTCGGGGCTGAAGCCGCCTTAATAGGCTCATGCAGCTGGAGGTGCGGCTGCCATGGTGGGGCACCAGTAATACATCCACCGGTTCAAGGTCGGGCAGTCTAGCCAGCCGATACTCGGCCACCTTCTCGATATCTCCTGGGAAAAGAAAAGAGACGTGCTTGTAGGTAACTCTGAGTACGAGGGAAAAGTCGTTGAGTTCCCGATTGGTAAGATGGGTTGAAATAGGACGAAAATCGTGAGGGGGATGGAGAACCTGAATGTCCACGCCCTGGATGTTTCGCGGGGAAGAGAGTTCCTTGGGACCAAGACAGACTACGTTTTTTTTGGCCAGGCCAGCCATCAGCGCTGTCAAATCCGGGTCGCCGGTGGACACATTGGTGCTCCAGAATTCTTTGATAGGAAAATGGTTTGCCACAAAAGATAGACCCCGAAAATGATCCGGGTGGGCGTGGCTAAGCACCATCGATTCTAGCCTACGAATACGGCGGTGCCAAAGATAGGGTGCCACCACATTGCGGCCCACATCAAAGGAACTTCCATGAAAACCGCCACCATCTATGAGCATGGCACCTTTTCCAGGAAATTCCACCACAGCCGAATTGCCTTGACTCACGTCCAGATAGGTCACCCGAAGACAGGATTTATCGAAAAACCATTCTGGGAAAAACATGGAAGTTGCTACCAGCACCAAACTGCCACCGATGAGCAGGCCAGTGCGGTGCCAGCGTCTCGTTTTTGCGAAAGGAACCAAAATCAAGAAATATGCGAGTCCAACCTGCCACGGTGTGGGAGTACCAGGCCAAACGGTAGCCCAAGAGAGACTAGCGCATTTGGTTGCAATGGTAATTATCATACCGAGACCGAGGCTGCCGAGCGTCAAAAGAAAGCCGGCCAGAGGGGTGGAGAAGGGTAGCAGGCACAGTGCGAGTAATCCCGCCGGCAAAACAAAAAAGCCCACAAGAGGAACCACTAGCAGGTTTGTGACTATGCCCACCGGAGTCAACCGGTGGAAGTGGTACAAGACCACGGGGGCGGTGTAGAGAGACAAGATCGCGGATGCGCAGATGAACTGGTATAGGCGACGCCATCTCCGACGCCATTTTTCCTCTGGGCCATCCCGGTGGCGAAGCACGGTTGGCACTGGCAGGAGCGGCAACACCAAGATTAGGGTGGCGACGCCAATGAAGGAAAGTTGAAAAGATGCGGCAAAGAGG
>JASFEM010000067.1:0-17935 GCA_050124835.1 Syntrophobacterales bacterium
GCATCCTTCCAAGGTATTTTTACATGTTTCAGGCTTTGGCGGTGAGCCGCCGGGCTACAAGAAAAACGGCGCAAGGCGTCAGGCCCAAGGCGCAAGGGATAAAATTGTAGATAAAATTACCTAATGCTGTGAGCCTTGTGCCCTAAGCCTTGTGCCCAAAAAGCAAGTTAACCCTGACAGCTTAATCCTGAGAATAGTATATCAACTCCAACATAGGGAACTTCTTACCTCTGTGTCAAGAGAGTCCGGTCTTGGTGGTGGTTATCTTTTGCAGGTTTGATAAACCTTTTCACTTGACAAAACCGGAGGAAATCGGTTAGAAAAATACGAACTCAGCTTGTGAAAAAAAGCTTAATTTGCGTGGTCCTGGCTCCAATCCCTCTTGCAACAGATACAGGTGGGGAAATAGGACCGCGCAACAGTATCTCACCTCCATTCCTTAAACCAACACTCCAAATTACCGAGGCGTTCCATGACCGAAGAAAACAAGAAGCACGATTCTGGTCTACTAGGTTGGCTCCTCTTTGTTGTGGGCTTTGCTGGTGCGCTGTTTGTCGGTTGGGTAGTTTTTCCGCAAATCCTTTACACGACTGAATACCAGCCGATAAATTACAACCACCAAATCCACCAGGAAGAGGCAGGCTTGAGCTGTGAGGATTGCCACTATTTTCGGGAGGACGGCACCTATGCCGGCAAACCCATGTTGTCAGCCTGTGTCGAATGTCATGGAGAGGTACAGGGTGAGACCGAGGACGAGGAAAGACTGGTGTCAGAATTTGTGGAGCCGGAAAAGGAGATTCCCTGGATCTCTTACACCAGGCAGCCTGACAATGTCTTCTTCTCCCACGGGGCTCATGTAAAGATGGCGGAGATGGCCTGTACAGAATGCCATCGGAATGTGGAAAATGAAACCAAGGCACCTCCAGTCAAGATAAACCGCCTTACGGGCTACCCCAATGAAATTATGAAGATGCACGTGTGCGAAGATTGTCACGCCAAGGAAAATGTTACCAACAGTTGCGACACCTGTCACCATTAGCCGACTCGGAGGTACTGCGAGCTATTGAAGTCAAGTGTGACTTTACCAAGTTGCACCTTTTTTCCTGGTAGTCCTATGTTGCATCGTTCCATTATTCCAATAGCAAGGGGAAGCTGAGCTAACTCAAGGGGAAGGATCTCATGAAATTAGACAGAAGAGCCTTCGTTAAGCTGATAGCAGGAGGGGTGGGCGGCACGCTGTTGTCACCACTGCCGTGGAAACTGGCGGACGATACTGCCATCTGGACGCAGAACTGGTTCTGGCGCCCCTCACCCGAGCGGGGTGGGGCCAGCACGGTAAACACCGTCTGTCAACTCTGTCCGGGAGGATGTGGCATCAGGGTTCGACTCATCAAAGGCAAAAATGCGGTTAATATCGATGGTAACCCCACCCATCCTGTGAACCAAGGGGGTATTTGCCCTCTGGGCGCTGCCGGCCTTCAGTTTCTCTACGGTCCGAGCCGGATCGAGACCCCTCTGCAACAAACTGGCAAGCGAGGCGATCTAAAGACCTTTAAACCCATCAGCTGGGACGAGGCCCTTCAAATTCTTGCCGGCCAGTTGCAGAAGATGCGGCAGCAAACCACCGGTCTCGTTTGCGTCAGCGGTAAGAGCGAGGGCACCGTTCCTGAGCTTTTTTCCCGTTTTCTCCAGGCCTACGGCTCGCCGAACTATTTAACCATACCAGCGGCCGCAGACGCACAGGCGCTGGGATCACTGGTCAGCCAGGGGACCAGTAGCCCCGTCGGTTACGACCTGGAAAATGCAAAAATGGTCATAAGTTTTGGCTGTAGCTACATCGAGGGATGGACCGCGCCCAGTCGTATGATGGCGGCTTTTGGTGGCTGGCGGAGCCAGGCGAATAGAAGCCGTACCCGCACCGTTCAGGTGGAGGCCCGAGGATCACTGAGCTCTTCTAAAGCCGATGAGTGGGTGGCAGTAGTTCCGGGCACGGAGGCGGCACTTGCCTTGGGTCTTGCTCAGGTAATCGTCAGCGACGGACTCTACGATCGCTCTTTTGTCGCCCAACACACACACGGTTTCGAGGAGTTCCGAAGCTTACTGCGCAGGGACTACACTCCGGAAAAGGTGGCGGGAATCACCCAGGTGGATAAGCAGAAGATAGTGACCTTGGCCCGGGATTTCGCCCGAACCAAACCGGCCGTTGCCCTGCATGGTCTGGGACAGGGGAGGATGCCCGGCAGTCTATATGATTTTCTTGCAGTGCAAAGCCTCAATGCTTTGGTGGGCAGCCTGCATCAGGCCGGTGGCATGAGTAGAAAACCGCAGTTGCCTCTGGCTCCGTGGCCGGAGGTGGTACTGGATGCAACAAGCCTCAGGGGCAAGAGCGCACCCAGAGTTGACGGTGCGGGCGGGTCCCAATTCCCGCTGTCAACCCAGGTCTTCTATAATTTTGTCAACAAAGCCAAAGAGGGGCGTGTCCAGCCTGGGATGATGCTCTGGGTTTACGAAGCCAATCCCGTCCATGATCTCGCCGATGCCCAGTCATTTACTGCAGCTCTGGAAAAGATGGAAACTGTAGTTTCTTTCTCCTCCTTCATGGATGAGACCACTCAGTTGGCCGATCTGGTACTGCCGGGCCCGACCTATTTAGAACGACTGGAGGATGTGCCCACGCCCCCGGGCCTCCAGTACAGGGTGTTTGGGCTGAGCAGGCCGGTTTTGAGTCCTCGGTTTGAAGTCAGGCATCCGGGTGATGTACTCATCCAGTTGGCCAAGTCCGTAGGGGGAAGTATGGCGGCCAGCTTTCCCTGGTCCGACTATGAAGCAGCATTAAAGGAAAGAGTCAAAGGGCTTGCTACCTCCTCAAGCGGCCGGGTGGCTGATGAGCCCGGCATTGAACCATGGAATGTTGGTCTTGGCCAAAATCTTGAGCCCAACTACGGTTCCTTTGATGAACTCTGGGAGAAGCTGACCGAGCACGGTTGCTGGTTTGATACTTCTGAGCCCATGCCTTCGTGGGACTCGGCCTTCAAAACCCCCACGGGCAAATTTGAATTTTTCTGTCAAAAGATGCGCCAAGTCGGTATTGAGGGAAGTATTGTTACTTATTTGCCTCACTATGCCCCGGTCGAACCGGCGGGTGATACAAACACGTATCCGCTGCTGCTAGTGCCTTACGAGAGTATGGCTATCACCAATGGCCCCGTTGCCAATCCTCCCTTCATGACCAAGCTGCTCTTCGATTTCCAACTAAAGGGGAATGATTCTTTTGTGGAGATCAATCCGGAGACAGCCGGCAGAGCCGGTCTCAAGGAAGGTGATAGGGTCGAACTGCAGACCGAGCGGGGTACAGTCAAAGTACGGGTTCACCTGACTCAAGCGGCGCGGCCAGGTGTCGTCTTTATTCCTACGGGTCTGGGGCATACTGCCTTCGACTCTTTCATAAAGGGCAAAGGCGTCAACGCAAATGAAATTCTCGTGGTCCGACAGGAGCAGATCACCGGCCTTGCTACCTGGTGGGATACCCGGGTGAAAATCTCCAAAATATGAGGTAGGAAATGAGCGGGAATAAAGCAAATGGGATTCGCTACGGCATGGTCATCGATGTGGACAAGTGCACCGGCTGTATGGCATGTTCAGTGGCCTGCCAGCAGGAGAACAATGTTTCTTTCCGCGAGGATGAAACCGATAAGTTGCGCTCCATCACCTGGTTGGAGGTTTATTCTCTCCATAATGGTAAACCCTATCCGGAGCATCGTCAGGCCTATCTGCCCAGACCGTGTCTGCACTGCGATACGCCTCCTTACCCGCCCTGTACCTTCGTTTGTCCGGTAAATGCTACGCAGCGAGACGAAGAGACCGGCCTGGTAAACCATATTCCTGTGCGTTGCATTGGCTGTCGGTACTGCATTTCTGCTTGTTCTTATCACGCCCGCTACTTCAACTGGTGGGATCCCAAGTGGCCCAAACCCATGGAAGCAATGCTTACCCCAGATGTCTCAACCAGAATGCGGGGAGTGGTGGAAAAATGCACCATGTGCGTGCATCGGTTGCAACTGGCTAAAGAAAAGGCTTTTATGGAGGGGCGCCGAGAATTGCACGAGGGTGAATATGTGCCGGCCTGTGTCGAGGCTTGTCCGGCTAAGGCCATGACTTTCGGAAACCTGCTTGATGCCCACAGCGAAGTGGCCAAACTGGCCAAGAGTCCACACGCCTTCCGGCTTTTAGAAAGGCTTGGCACCGAGCCCAAGGTTTACTACCTGAGCACTCAGGACTGGATTCGCAAACTGGCAGATAACGTTATTTAGCCAAGAAACACCATTGAGAAAAGAGGACGATCATGGATTCAGCACTCATCCCTGAAGGGGTAAAGCGGTGTTCATTTCGTAGTTTTTGCCTCTGGCTGTTAGTGATCTTTGCCGTTATTGGCTGGGGCGTGCTGGGTGGGTTCCTCGTGTTGTGGAAGGGACTCAATCAGACCGGTCTCAATGACTCTTTCGGCTTCGGTCTTTACATCACCGCGGACCTGGCGGTAATTGCTTTAGGGGCAGGCGCTTTTTTTACCGGCTTTCTTACCTATGTTATCGGTAAAAAAGAGCTCAAAGACATCA
Source organism: Syntrophobacterales bacterium (assembly GCA_050124835.1). GTDB lineage: Bacteria > Desulfobacterota > Syntrophobacteria > BM002 > BM002 > BM002. The sequence continues at coordinate 4,614 of JASFEM010000067.1, forward strand.
TCAGCCTTGCCGTGGTCGTAGGCTTCATCTGTTACACCGGCGCTCAGGTCGTCCTGCTCTTGGAAATTGGCCAGCCAATCCGCGGCTGGTTCTCATTCTGGCACCCAAATGTGCATTCCATGCTCACTGAAGTGATCTTTTGCATAACCTGCTACACTATTGTCCTGACCATTGAATATCTGCCGTTGATTTTGGAGAACCGGCAGTTGGACAAGGTACCGGAGTTCCATTTCTTCAGTCACAATCTGCACGAGATCATGGTGGTATTTGCGGCCACCGGAACCTTTTTGAGTTTCTTTCACCAAGGTTCGCTGGGTGGACTTTACGGGGTGATGTTTGCGCGGCCATTCGCCTTTCGAGAAGGATTCTTTATCTGGCCCTGGACCTTCTTCTTGTTCGTGGCATCTGCCATAGCCTCTGGTCCGGCACTTACCATCCTTGTATGCATGATGCTGCAGGGAATAACGCGAAAGCAACTTGTTAGGCGAGAGGCGATCTCGCTTTTGGCTAAGGTGACCGGGTATCTGCTTGCCTTTTACCTGGTTTTCAAGTTCCTGGATACCTGGTGGTGGGCTACGAGCACGGCACCTGCAATGGGTATAAGCTTCTCAGAGTTTTACCAGGCACCTTACGGCATATGGCTCCTGATAGCCGAACTGGGTATATGTGGTATCCTGCCCGCCATTATTCTTCTTACCCCCAGAGCCAGGGAGGATGATGTCTGGCTCATCATCGCCTGCGTGCTAAACTGTGCGGGCATTGTTATAAACCGCTTCGTCTTTACCGTCCAGAACCTGGCGTTGCCGGTACTGCCTTTCGAGAACTTGGAAATCTATGTGCCGACCTGGCAGGAGTGGGCACCCACCGCGGCCCTCATCGCATACGGCGCTCTGCTTCTATCGGTTTCCTATCGCTATCTGCCCATGTTCCCCAGGGAACGAGAATTAAATCCGCTTGACTAATAGAGGACCGAGCTTTCAATAAAAAACGCCTCGGCTTTACCGGGGCGTTTTTTATTGTCCGTCAAAACTTGTGAGATATGAGATGTCAGAAAGAAGTCTGTATCCCACCTCTCATATCCCACATCGCCGCTTTATTTATGTTCTTCGCGTCCTTTGCGGATGCTTAACTCTCTTTGTTATTGGTTACGGATAGGTCATGACCACTGGTCGAAGCGGATAAGGGTGTCCTGCTGCCAGTGCTGATCATCTTTTTGGGGATGGTCGACGTTGAAGTGTAGGCCGCGGCTTTCTTTGCGCTTGAGTGCACAGCCCACAATCAACTCCGCCACAGTGGCGAGGTTTCTAAGTTCGATGAGATCACTGTTGAGGCTGATATTGGGATAGTGTTCGTTTATCTCGTGCTGGATCTGAGCAAGGTGGTTTTGCGCAAGTCGCAACCTGTTGTCTGTACGGACAATACCCACGTAGTTCCACATAAGGCGGCGGATAATGTCCCAGTTGTAGGCGATCAACACCATCTCGCTGTCGTTAGCGTTCGACGGCATTTCAAGAGGAGGAACCTCCGGAAAAGATATTTCTTCGGCGGCAGGGGTGGGCAGGCTGTTGATATCTTCGGCGGCGTTGTGTGAGAAAACCAGGGCCTCCAAGAGTGAGTTGCTGGCCAAGCGGTTGGCGCCATGGAGTCCGGTGCAGGCTGATTCTCCCAAAGTGTAAAGGTGCTTGATGCTGGTGCGGCCTTGCTTGTCGGTGAGAACGCCACCGCACATGTAATGGGCCGCTGGAACCACCGGTATGGGTTCACGCGCTATGTCGATCCCCAGAGACAGACATTTTTCATGAATGCTTGGAAATCGCTGCCGCAAAAAATCATCATCTCTGTGGCTGATGTCCACATAGACGCAGTCGTCACCACTTTGTTTGATCTCAGTGTCAATGGCTCGGGCTACCACATCTCGGCAGGCCAGATCTTTGAGGGGGTGGTATTTCTCCATGAAGGCCAGGCCCCTTTTGTCGATGATACGTCCCCCTTCGCCACGCACCGCTTCAGAAATTAGAAAGTTCTTAGCATGAGGGTGGTAGAGACAAGTGGGGTGGAACTGGACAAATTCCATATTGGCAACTTCAGCTCCCGCTCGATAGGCCATGGCCACTCCGTCACCGGTGGCCACATCGGGATTGCTGGTGTACACGTATACTTTGCCAGCGCCGCCGGTACATAGAAGTGTATCTCTTGCCAGGAAAGTGAGGATGCGATTTCCCTCAATATCGAGCACGTAGGCTCCCCAGCAGCGTTCGTGCCGTTGTGCAGTCAGCAGCCCCCGTTTAAGTAGGTGGCATTCGATGATCAGGTCGATGGCAATATGATTTTCAAATAGCGTGATATTGGGATGGGCCTCGGCCATGGAAACCAGAACACGCTCCACCTCCCTGCCAGTCATGTCCTGCGCATGGACGATGCGGCTGCGGGAATGGCCTCCTTCCCTTGCCAGATCGAAGGACTGCGCGTCCTGCTTTCTCTGGTGGAAGCGAACACCCATCTGGGCCAATTCTTGAATGCGAGCAGGGCCGCCTCTCACGACCATCTCAACCACATCGGGATGACAGAGGCCGTCACCCGATACCAGGGTGTCCTGTATATGGAGGTCGAAAGAATCATCCGGACCCAGGACTGAAGCAATGCCACCCTGAGCGTAATTGGTGCTGGTTTCGACTTTTTCCTTTTTAGTTACCACCGCCACTTTACGGAGATCCGCCACCTTGAGGGCGAAGGTGAGCCCGGCGATACCGCTGCCGACCACGAGGATATCGTAGGTCATTGTGTCGTTAGTCATTATTAATTGCTTATTCTTTAGCAGTTACTTAGGGTTAAAGGCTATGCCAAAGGAGCTAGAATCCAGGAGCTAGAAGATTAAAACTGAAACGGGTTTCTTTTACCTACTGGTTCCTGACTACTGGCTACTGGATTTTATAAATTCGCCTTAGGCTATTTACCATGGGCTCTGTATTCTCTGCCTTTGGCAGGGCACCTCGAGCTTGACATATCAAACCTTATTATATATTAGTCTGCCTGTAAAGAGGAGGACCTTCTGAGGGACAACTTGTTGAAAATAAATTAATTTATCTCATTGTTTAAAAATCATTTCGGAGGCAGGCATGGACGAACAGCAGGTTGAGAATGGTGAGCAGGAAGAAACCGATACCGAGGCAGAAGCGGTTGATCTGAACCGGGTTTTTCGGGAAGAGGAGCGCGATCTCAACTCCATGTTCCCGGATGGGGAGATGCGGAAATTCCTCCGACAAGTCAAGAAAAATCGACGCGGCAATGAGCGCTTTCTGGAGGGAATTAAGCGAGAAAAGCTCTGGCAGGAAGATGATTAGTAGGACCTCTGAAAAGATAAGCTCCGGGTCTGACGGAGCCATCAAGGCCGTAATATTTGACTGCGATGGCGTGATCCTCGACTCGAGAGCGGCAAACGCCCACCTGTATAACCAATTTCTCTCTCACTTCAACAAGGGGCAACTTACTGAGGAACAGCTAGATTACGTACACTCTCATACACTCCAAGAGTCGTTGGAGTATCTTCTCCGCGATGACAAGCTAATAAGGGAAGCCAATCGTTTATGGCAGGAAATGGATTATCAACCCCTGATTGATTTACTTTCTCTGGAACCTGGCTTACTGGAGTGTGTGGACCAACTGCACCGCCATTACAAAGTTGCAATTGCCACCAACCGAACCCGCACCATGAACCAGGTACTGGAAAAATTTGGCTTGCATCCATATTTCGAATTGGTGGTTACCGCGCTCGATGTTCAACATCCCAAGCCTCATCCAGAATCCCTCAACAAGATCCTCTCCTATTTTGAGTTAAAACCACAACAAGCTTGCTATATAGGCGACTCTGAGGTGGACCTGGAGACGAGCCAACGTGCAGGCGTGCTTTTTATCGCCTATCGCAATGAACTGCTTGAGGCGGATCATCATTTAGGCGATTTTGCAGCACTTATCCCCTTGTTGGGGCGCCTGGGTAGCCACCCTGGCCTTTGACCAGTATTACAGCTGGGCAGGATGGTACTATGAAGCGAACCGGTTTTAATGCTGTCGAGATCGAACGGGCCCGTCGCCTCCTGGGCCTGGGAGAACAGGCGAGTATCCAGGAGATTAAGGCTGCATATCGTGGCATGTGCAAGAGGTGGCATCCTGACGCTCTGAGCGAAGATCTAAGAGATTCAAAGAAAATTAGGGAGATCAACGCTGCTTACCGTCTACTCCTAGATTATTGCGAGAACTATCCTTTTTCCTTTCTCCCGGAAGCGGTGGAGTCTTTTGACCCAGAGAAGTGGTGGTACCAACGGTTTGGTGAGAACATCCGCGCAGAGAGGGAAGAGGAAGAAGATAAAGACTAGGCACTAGGGACTAAGCACTAAGCACTGCAAGACGAACTTCACTTGGGGAATGAATGACTACAATCAAATTTTTTTGTGCCTAGTGTTTAGTGCCTAGTCCATAGTGAAATATTCGTATTTATCAGAAATCTGTGAAGAATTGCTCTGGAAGGGCTCGTGGCCGACAGCGGGAAAGAGAAAGAGTTGCTCTTAATAGGGACAGTCCATCGTGATCCGGACGGTGCGGTCAAGCTGAGAAGACTTCTGGCAAGGGAACGCCCAGCAGCGGTGGCTGTCGAAGTTAGTCCTTATGGACTCTTTTACCGGCAGAAAAACGGTCGTCGCTTACGTCGGAGTTTGAAGCGCAATTTAAATCGGGTGTCAAAGACGCTACAGGTTTCCTGGCGGCGGTGGGGCCAGATCCATGCCATTGAGGCCCAGTTTCTCATGCCATTTGAGTACCGCGTTGCTCTGAAGTACTGTCGCGACAGCACCGCCACACTCTCCTGCCTCGATTCCTCACACTGGAGCAGAAGCCTTATCCAAGCAGAATGGCAGCAGCTTCTGAGCCGCGACAATTTGGCAGCATTACTGCAACAGTCCCCTAAGAACCTTAGAAAGGAGGTTCGAAAGGGCTATCAGTTAGCGGCCTATCTCCTGAGCGATCGGAGTAAGTCGCTGGCTTCTGCCTTCGCGAAAGGCTGGTCAGCCGATGCTAACTGGCAGCAGCGAGAGGCGGAACTAGCCCGCGGGTTGCGAACGCTCTATGGCCGGCTTCGAAATGGTCGACTGGCTTACATTGGTGGGTGGCAGCATTTGCTGGGCTTGCATGCCGGCACCACCCTTTATGAACATCTCGAGTATTTGCAACCTCGGAGAGTTTTATTAAGTGAGGGGAATTAAGCAGAATAATTAATTGAATCCGCGAAGAATTGAGAGATGTGGGATATGAGATATGAGATGTGAGGATCAAATTCAGGAATTTAGGGATTGAGGAATTCAGGGATTTTTCAAGACCGCGCTCAATTCCTTAATCCCTTAATTCGCAATTCCTGAATGTCTAGATCGCATATCTCACATCCGTGGTCCCAGAGATGTTGCCGATTCGACATCATCTCTGATATCGTTTTGTATCATTTATGCTGTTTGTGGTGGGAATCGGCTTTCAGCAAAGCTATAATAAAATTTGTCCTTGGTCGTGCTAGATGGGGAGCTAGCGGTGCCCTGTAGCCCGAAATCCGCTTATGCGGGATCGAATTCCCTTCGAAGAGCCACAGTCCGACTTGGGCCTGTCGGTGGTTGGTGCTGATTGGACACTGCGCAACAAACGGATACGAACCCCGTCAGGTCCGGGAGGAAGCAGCGGTAAGTATTGCAGTTTGTGTCGCGGATATCTCTAATCAGGTCTCTGACGCTGACAGTTCCCTGGAAGGATTGAACCCGACGAGGGGTGCACGACCAAGGGCTTTTCTGTCAGCTGTCAGCAGTCAGATTGCAGCAAGCAGCAGGCACATTTTACATTTCACATCTCGCATTTCGCATTATCAATTAGAATCAAGAACTATTTCATCAAGATGTAGGGTGATAGATGAGAAAGGCGTAATGCGAAATGTCTGAAGCTGCCAGTTGCCCGCTGTCAGCTGCCAGCTGGAACATTTAGAGGTTTTCCCACAGCGATAGTTCTTCAGCGTCCGAAAGATCCTGCCACTCCTTGCCCGCCGCATTTAGACTGGCTTCAACGCGTTCCACCTGAGCACAGAAGCGCTCCAGACCGCTGGCAAGCGCTTCCTCCGCACGAATGTCCTCATGCAGACCGAAGGCCACGAGAAGCAAAAGCAGGTTGCCCAAAATAGCTTGCGACGGAGATCCGTTTTCGCTGACGTCCTGCTGAAGGAGAATGGAGAAGGATTGGCTTAGTTGGGAACGAAGGATATCCTGATTGAGGGGTCGCCGTAGATTGCGGCCCAGTCTTGAGAGTATGCGGTATGAACGCATAAGTGAGGGCAGTGCACGCGGGACTGCGTCGAGAACCTCACTGACAGGCTTGTAGGGTCTTTCCTGACGTTTGATCTCTTCCCAATTGAGCTTGACCTGACCAGCAGAGTCCACCTGACGATTACCGAAAACGTGAGGATGCCGCCGTATCATCTTTTCTGCCACCCTGCTGAGCACCTGTTCCATTTGGAACAGGTCCTGTTCAACATAGAGATGAGCCAGAAAAATCGTCATGAAGATCAGATCCCCCAGTTCATCAGCCACCTGATCTGCGTGACGGTGTTCCACCGCGTCTACCACTTCGTAGACTTCCTCAAGAAGGTAACGCTTGATAGTGGCGGGGGTTTGCTCTCGATCCCAGGGACAGCCGTCCTCGGATCGGAGCCGGGCCACAAGTTCCAACAACATCTCAAATTCTCTTCCCGGCTCAGCCATTTACTACCTCTGCGCGCCAGTTATTGATCAGCGTTTGATTCTCTCCATGTCGCGGGTTATCTGCTGCCGTTTTAGTTGACGTACAAGGGTTTCATGCCCTTTCTCATAGCGCTGCCGCAGATCCTGAGGGATAAGTTGAACCAAATAATAACCTGCCTTTTGGACGTGGACACTGAGCAGAGAGCCAGTCAGAATCGGGGACTTGGCGGGAAGAAATAGGGTGAGCATGGTTACCATCACCACAGCTGCCACCACTCCTTTGATCAGCCCAAGAGCACCGCCAAGGAAGCGATCCGCCCAACCCATCATCATTGCCCGGCTCAGCCGCACAAAGAGAAGCCCCAAGAGAACGATTACCAGCCAGGTTATACCAAAAACTAGAAGATAAGTGAGAACCTCGAGATGAGCAATGGATGGCAAGTGGTGCCGAAATAGCGGCAAAAAGCGAAGGTAAAGATGGCCAGCCACTACAAATCCTGTGAGAATCCCCAAAAGGGAGGCGACCTGTCGGATCATGCCTCGGAGTAGGCCTCGGATGAGAGCTACTGCCAATATTGTCAGGAGAATGATATCGAGAATATTCATTTTGCGAAGGAGGTATCAGATTCGGTTGTAGTCGTCAAGGATAAATAGCTCTCTTCATTAAAAAAATCAAAAAACACTCAAGGAAGACGAATCCTGTCATACTTGCAGGCTCGAGTTGTTTGTGTTAGAAGTCCAACTAGAGAAGTGAAGATTGGAATTTTAAAGGGTTGTCGGTCGGCACAGCCCAAAATGGACCAAATGACAAAGTGATTCAAGATTTGAAAGATAGAGTTTGCAAGTAGTACAAATAACTGTCAACCACCCTTGGCGTATAACTTGCAGATTTGTCAGGTTTTATTTGGAAAATAAAAACTTAATTCTGTCGCAAATAGAAACCTTATAATCAACCATGACCGTCATAACTGAAATTGCCGAAATCGACACCAAGATCGGCACCGATATCGTGGACATAACTGGCCTGGTAGACCAGCACCTGGCTCAAAGCCAGATTAAAAGCGGAGCAATGATCCTTTTTGTGCCGGGATCAACTGGAGCTCTCACCACAATCGAATATGAAAGCGGTGTCATTCAGGATCTTGCTGACGCCATTGAGCGGTTGGCTCCAAGGGATATCCCTTACGCCCACGATCAACGCTGGGGCGATGGCAACGGCCATTCCCATGTGCGCGCCGCTCTGCTGGGACCTTCTCTGCACATACCTGTGGTGGATGGGCGTTTGAGCCTGGGTACCTGGCAGCAGGTGGTGTTCATCAATTTCGACAATAAGGCGCGCCGCCGACGGTTGATAATTCAGGTCATGGGAGAAAAGGAATAGAAAGTTGTCCAAGTCTGTGCATGCCAGTGCACCTGGCCCGGGCGATGTCACACTCCGCTTTGATGATAACGCCCTGCTTCTGAATCTCTGCGGCGAGCGCAACTCCAACCTTCGACTCATTGAAAAGGGACTTCAGGTAAAGCTCAACTTGCGCGGTGACCAGATTACCCTGCTTGGTGAAGAAGCAGGAGTAAAGTTGGCGCAACGGGTGCTTGAGGAGCTTTACGGACTGCTCCGAGAAGGTTACCCCCTCTATCCCAGTGATATAAATCACGCCATTCAGATACTCAGCGGCAATTTCAAGGCTCGTCTCCGCGAGATTTTTCTAGATGCGGTCTATGTCACTTCCAAGAAACGGGTTATCACGCCCAAAACTGTGGCTCAGAAAGAATACATTGATGCAATCCGGGCCTACGACATCGTCTTCAGCATAGGTCCAGCAGGAACAGGAAAAACTTATCTGGCTATGGCCACTGCAGTTTCGGCCCTAAATGCCGGGGAAATCAATCGTATTATCCTGGTGCGTCCGGCGGTTGAAGCCGGTGAAAAATTGGGATTTCTTCCTGGGGACTTGGTGGAGAAAGTAAACCCTTACTTGCGCCCTCTGTACGATGCCCTCCACGACATGATTGATTTTGACCAGACCTCCACCTGGCTCCACAGAGGCGTCATTGAGGTGGCACCTCTGGCCTTCATGAGGGGCCGTACCCTCAACGATTGTTTTGTCATTTTGGATGAAGCCCAAAATACCACTTCGGAGCAGATGAAAATGTTTCTCACCCGTCTTGGTATCAGCTCTAAGGCGGTGATTACCGGCGACATTACCCAGATAGATCTGCCCAACGGTACTCGCTCCGGTCTCATTGAGACCATTGAGATACTGGCGAAGATCGAAGGATTGAAATTCGTCTATTTTACTGATAAAGATGTCATTCGCCACCGTTTGGTGCAAGATATCATCAAGGCGTATGAGCGAGCTGATCGTAATAAGCGAGGCTAGTGCTCTTATGCACAAGAGTTTGCGATGCCAACTGGCGCGCAATTTGCTTAGTCATCCAAGGTATTGTGAAACATGCTGGCTCGACTGTCATAAACCCCTGGCTGAGACCGAAGCTTTAGTGAGTCTTCTTGCGGTCGGATTTCAACACAAGGAGTTTGACTTAGACGGTTTTTGGGTTCGAGTTTAGTGCAGTCGAGCTTTTTCTCGTAGACGCTCAGAGATAAGCTATGGAGCTATTGAAAAAGAAGTGGCAACAGAGTGCTGATGCAAGGAAACGGTCAGGACCACGTGAACGGAGGGATCGCGTCCAACCAGATGCAGAGGCCCCGACGCAATTATGGCAGCGAATACTTCTGCTTGTGGGGATTAGTCTGGTTCTGGGCATTCTAGTTACGCCCCATTATATTGTGCTTCCAGTACATTACCAGGTGGGAGATGTGGTGGATCACGACATTAAGGCAGCACGCGACTTCCTGGTAACCGATGAAGCTGATACCGAAAAGAAGCGCGACGAGGCGGCGGCCAAATCTCTTGCCGTCTATGACCTGCATGAAGATACAGCTCAGCAACTCAGACAGCGGTTGGATGCTGCTTTTGGCATGATGCGCGCCCTTTATCAACAACCAGAGAAAAATACTGGAACAAAAAAAGGCGCGGGAGCAGAAGATCTTCGCGGTATTCACAAATCGCCCAGAGAGCAGGCCATTGAGCAGAAGAAGGATCTTGAAACAAAGCTCGGGATCAGCATTTCCGATGCAGACTATGCCGTCCTGCTTAAGGAGAAGTTTGACCTACGAATTGAAGATGAGGTGGTGGAACTGGCAGAAAATGTTCTCTCTGGTGGGGTTGTTGGTAACAAATCTTTGCTGCTCAGTGAGATGCAGAAGGGGATAATTCTGAGGAGTGTGCAAACCGGTGAAGAGTCCCGGGTTGTGGATCTACTGAGTTTTCTCAGCCTGGATGATGCCAGAAGACAGATACGGTTGCGTGCTAGTGCCATACTGGAGGAGGACAATCGGAGGGTGCGCATGGCTGTTGTGCACCTTGCCCAAGCGCTGCTGCCGCCAAACATAACGTTTAACCGCAACGAGACCGAATTGCGCAGACAAAATGCCGTGGAGGCGGTAAAGCCGGTATTCTTTCAGGTTAAGAAAGGGGAGATGATTGTTCGTGAGGGCCAAAGACTCAGTAAAGAGGAGGTGCTCAAGCTGCAAATGCAGGCCGAGGGCAAGTTCGAGAAGGGGGTGCTCTTCACCATGCTGGGAACGGCCCTACTGGTCGGCTTGCTGATGTGGCTTGCCGTACAAGTGGCCGGCAAATACGTCCGCCAGTTTTCCACCAAGACCAAGGATCTGCTCTTTCTGGCCGTAGTTATTACCATTTTATTGGTGCTGGCGAAGCTTTCCGTGGGGGTGGCCGATGCCATGCAGACCGCCTTTGCTTTAATCAGTCAGGAGGCCATTTTCTATTTGCTGCCTATGGCTGCTGGTGCCATGCTGGTTACCATCTTCTTCGGACCGACAGTCGCAATTTTGTTTGCTTTTTTCATCGCGCTGATGTGTGCATTGGTTCTGGACCGCCAGATTAACCTGCTGTTCTACTACCTAATAGGTTCACTGGTGGGCGTCCAGGGGGTGGTTGTTTGCCGGGATCGCAGCACCCCTTTGCGGACTGGACTGGCTGTTGGTCTGGCGAATGCGGCAGTGATTGTTTTTGTGACTCTCGCCTACGAGCGGGTATTCAGTACCCAAACTGGAATAGATTTACTGTTCGGCATCGCGGGAGGAGCGCTTAGCGGTGTTGTCACCACCGGCCTTTGTCCTCTGGCGGAGATGGGTTTCAACTACACCACCGATGTGAAACTGCTGGAGTTGGCCAGTATGGACCAGCCCCTGCTCCGGCAACTCATGGTTCAGGTGCCTGGTACTTACCACCACAGCCTCATTGTAGGAAACATGGTGGAAGCGGCAGCAAAGTCTATAGACGCCAATTCATTGCTTGCCAGAGTGGCTGCCTATTATCACGATATCGGCAAGATCAATAAGCCCCAGTATTTTGTAGAGAATCAAGCTGGAGGTGAAAACAAGCACGAGCGTTTGGCGCCGTCTATGAGCAGCCTTATTCTCATCTCCCATGTGAAAGACGGTGTGGACCTGGCCAAGGAGCATCGACTGGGCCAGGATATCCAAGACATCATTGAGCAGCATCATGGCACCAGCCTCATTTCCTTCTTCTATCAGAAAGCATTAGACTTGCAGGAAAAGCTCAAAAAAGGCAAGGGGGGTGATGTATCCCCTGTGCTGGTGGAGGACTATCGCTATCCTGGTCCGAAACCGCAAACCAAGGAGGCCGGTCTGGTGCTTTTGGCAGATGCTGTGGAAGCTGCCTCCCGCACCCTCACTGACCCCACCGCGTCTCGGATTCAAGGACTGGTCCAGAAAATTATCAACAAGATCTTCTCAGACGGGCAGCTAGATGAGTGTGAGCTGACTCTAAAAGATATACATCAGATCGCCAAAAGCTTCATCCAGATAATCATGGGGATATCTCATCAACGGATTGAATACCCTGAGCCTGCCGCCAAGGGTACCGAAGGAAAAGCTCGAGCAAATGGAGATCCAGGTCACAGATCAGCAAAGCGAGATCGCAACGGATCCCGAGAAGATCAAGACGAAGGCGAGGAAGATCTTAAACGTCTTGGAATGTTTTGATGGCGAGCTCAGCGTGGTGCTGGTGGACGATGAGCAGATGAGTTCGCTTAATTGGCAGTATCGAAAACGCCGAGGACCCACCAATGTTCTGGCCTTTGCCATGCGTGATGGCGAATTTGGCGCGATTTCCCCTGAGCTTCTCGGTGACCTTGTAATCTCTCTTCCCACTGCCCAGCGGGAGGCCGCAGAGGCGGGCATCCCTCTAGACACCATGTTTTCCCGCCTATTGGTTCACGGTATCCTGCACCTGGTTGGCTTCGATCACGAGCAAGGTGAGGACGCAGCCCGGGAGATGGAAGAGCGATCTGCTGAGTTGCTGGCGTTACTTGATTAGAAACGCCCAAAGTCAGGCGTCCGTGGCTGGCTGTCATAGGTCTATTCTTCGAGACGGCCATGCCTGCATTTCGGTTGGGCATAGAAAACCTGGTCCTTCCCCGCATAGCGGGATCTTCGATAGGCCAGGTCAAGTTTCAATGGCTTTGCCATCAGAAAAGGTTCAAGGCGCAAGGCTTAAGGCGCAAGGTATTAAGAGAGGATAAGTATTCTTGATTGTTTTTACCTTGTGCCCTGTGCCGCTCTCTTGGGCAGCTCAAAGCCAGGGCCTGCCGGGGCGTCTTGTCACGCCGAAGTTCTAACGAAGGCTGAAGCCTGGGCGAAGCCGGGTCCTCTTCTTCCTTGCTCTCTTCGAACCTTCCAAGTTTTGCTGGGTGAGCTTTTGGTACTCACCTGGATTCGACTGTTTGTAGCTGGAAAAGGTAAAGCGTCACACTCGAGCTTGAATCTGGGTACGAAATAGTCGCCCTCGAGGAAATGATGCTTTGAATCAAAGTTAAAACCTGCAACTGACACAATGAGCGGAGGTGATAAGCGTGGCGAAGCTGGCAGTGAATGTGGATCATGTAGCTACGGTGCGACAAGCACGTCGGGCGGAGGAACCGGATCCGGTCACCGCCGCGGCTCTGGCTGAACTTGCCGGAGCTCAGGGCATTGTCGTTCATTTACGCGAGGATCGGCGTCACATCCAGGAGCGTGATTTGAACCTGCTGCGACAGACGGTGAAGACCAAATTGAACCTGGAAATGGCTGCAAGTCAAGAGATGCTCAAAATCGGACTCAGCGTCAAACCAGACATGGTTACCTTGGTACCGGAAAGACGGGAAGAACTTACCACTGAGGGTGGGTTGGAAGTACAGCTGAACAGGGAAACGCTGAAAAAGTACGTCCGACTATTTAAGGATGCGGATATAATCGTGAGCCTATTTATTAACCCGGATCTGGATCAGGTGAAGGCAGCGCAATGGGTGGAGGCTGATTACATTGAGGTTCATACAGGTCCTTTCTGCGAAGCCATGACTCTGAGCGAACGGCAGGAAGAATTCGACCGGATACAAAACGCAGTAAAGCTGGCTCACAAGGTGGGCCTCGGAGTAAATGCCGGCCACGGCCTGGACTACCGTAACATTGGGTGGCTT
>JASFEM010000068.1:0-17712 GCA_050124835.1 Syntrophobacterales bacterium
CCTGGACTTCAGGAGATTCGGCTTCTTCGCTTTCCTGGACTTCAGGAGATTCGACTTTTTCTGGCTCTGAAGTGACAGCCGACTCAGTCTCCTCTGGGGGCTCGGGCTCGATTACTTCCAAACTTTCGGGATCCACCATATCCTCCAGCTTAACGGTAAGATACTTGAGAATCCGATCGTCCAACCTCATGTTTCGTTCGATTTCGGCAACAAGATCCGCTGATCCAACAAAGTCCATGAGCACGTAGTAGCCCTTGTCTTGCTTCTTGACATCGTAAGCCAGTTTCTTTTTGCCCTGCTCTGTATAAGCCACCACCAAACCGCTCATATCTGAGACCACTCCCCGGAACTTGGTAGCCACAGATTTGAGATCTTCTTCGGAAGTGTCTGGGGTGACAATGAAGATTGTTTCGTAACGGCGCATGTCAGACTCCTCTCGGGTTAATCAGCCCCGGTTCCAAAAGTCCGGAGCAAGGAGTTATGAGGGAAATTAAGTGGTCTGTTGTACTTGATAAGCCGTGGATCTTTAACATATGCACGGCCCAGAGTCAAGATTTATTTTCTGGAAGCTTCCAGCCAATAGCACTCAGCTGTCAGCGAAAAAAATAATGTTAAATTACCGCCAGAGATTTACCATTTTATTTTGGACCGAGGAGCTGGTTCCCACCTTATTTCAGCAGGTTGCGATCTTCATCGCTTATGGAAGTAAAACGGATTCCTGTCCCATATAGACCATTTTTAAGTTCCTCGGTATGGAGCACCACCCCCCGGGCAGAGACGATCTTATCCTCGATTGCTATGTCCATATCGAGTTCTGTCCCTTTCTCTAGCTCCCTGTGAGTTTCCACCTTTACACCGCCCTCGCTCACGTCGAGGGTGCGGCCAATGGAGATGATGTAATCTTGCTTATCGCCTTTCTTTGGCGTGTAGGAAGTCAGGTTAAGGGTACGAATGCGGCGACTTGCTCGCTTCTCCATCACCTTTGCCAGATCATTCTCATCCATAAATACTCCTCCCTAAACAGCAGTCCCCCGGACCCCTCCCAGAAACATCTCCATGGAATTTTTCTTCTTCTCTCTTATACAGGCTAGCACAAAAGGGTGCAAATGCTTTTTTCCTCTGGCTGTGGCCGCCTTGAAGTCAGCGACCTACAGGGTCTGGTTGCCTGTTCTGGATGTTTCATGCTATTGTTCTATTACTTGGAGCCTTACGCGAAGGTCATAACATGAAAAATTCGCTGACACTGGTCGCATTGTTCTTGCTTCTCCAGACTGGCTGTTTTGCTAGAACCCAACTCGAAACGGAAAGCCGTCACGTTCCCGCTGACTTCAAAACCCAGGTGCTAGTTGTTACCGTTGAAGACAAGGTAGGTCTAGACAAGGGTATCTTAATTGAACTGGAGCAGAATGCCCTGGAAGCTCTCAGCAAGCGTGACCTTAAGTCCGTAACCCTTTATGAGGCCACTGGCAAGACTGACCCAAGCACTGCTAGTGAACTCCTCAGGCAAAAAGATTATCGTGCCCTCCTGATAATCGTTGTCGAAAATTGGGGCTCCAAATCTGAGACTCTCCAGGACCCTGTTCCCACCACAGTGGGAGGCCCGGTAGATGATCAGAGCTCAGATTTCCGCCCACCAACTGCCTTTGATTATGGGGAAACCAGGCCTGGATCGAGTAGCAGCTACAAAGAGGTGGCAATGGTTGGATCCCTGGTGGATCTACCCAACAATCAGGTCATCTGGTCGGGTCGGGTAAACGCTAAACCAGCTGTGGTGGGCCGCTCTTTCATTTACCATGACTACAACCGGAAGCTAAACTATGAGGACCTGGCCAACGACTGCCTGCGAAAACTTGCAAAGGAACTCTCTCGCGTCCTGCCCGACTAGCAAACAACTCAAGATGAGAAAATCCTCCAATTTCTAAATTCCCGCATCCTCCAATTAGCGAATTTCATTTATCTCCATAAAATGATAGATACCAGCGGATGAAGTGCTCAATGCCCTCCTCGATGCCGGTAGTAGGGTCGAAACCTAGTTCTCTCTGGCTCTCGCTGATATCTGCATAGGTCTCAGCCACATCGCCAGGCTGCATGGGCAGCAATTTCTTTTCAGCTTCTTTCCCCAAGGCTTTCTCGATACATGCAATGAAATAAAGAAGATCAACGGCTCTGGAGTTTCCTAAATTGTAAATGGCAAAGGGGACGGGACGGTCAAGACTGGCCAGGACGCCTTTGACGATGTCGTCGATATAAGTGAAGTCTCGCTTCATTTTGCCGTAATTGTAGACATCGATGGGTTGATCGTTGAGGATGGCCCGAGTGAAGATAAATAAGGCCATATCCGGTCTTCCCCAGGGCCCGTAGACCGTAAATAGACGCAGCCCCGAGCACGGCAGGCCATACAGATGGCTGTAGGTGTGCGCCACCAGTTCGTTGGCCTTCTTGGTGGCCGCATAGAGTGAAATGGGGTGATCCACCCTGTCTCTGACACTGAAGGGCACCTTTTTGTTGCTCCCATAGACTGAAGAAGAGGAGGCATAAACAAAATTTTCTACTTTGCGCTCTTGGGACAAATGGATCAGGTTGAGGAATCCTTCCATGTTGGATTTCTGATAAGCAAAGGGATTAATCAGTGAATAGCGAACACCTGCCTGCGCCGCCATATTGCACACAACCTGAATGTGGTTGTCGACAAAAACTGTGGTGAGCCCATCCATATTGGCCAGATCTTCCTTGTAGAAGTCGAATTCTTGGTAGTCTTTGAGGAGACGCAACCGCTCCTCTTTTAGCGAGACATCATAATAGTCGTTGAGATTGTCCAGACCGATCACACGATCGCCTCGTTCCAGCAGCGCCCGGCTCACATGGAAGCCGATGAAACCAGCAGCACCGGTAACCAAATAGGTTTTCAAAGAGCTCCCTCCTTTTATGTCGTCCCCTCGGACTTCGGGACCTTGGATCCCATCAAATTGTCCTTGTCAGGATTCGGTCGGTGTGCTATTTAAAGTTTAAGGCAGGCTAAAGCCTGCCCTTTTTGGTGGTGGGTGTAGCTCAGCAGGTTAGAGCACCGGGTTGTGGCCCCGGAGGTCGAGGGTTCGAATCCCTTCACTCACCCCAATTTCACCTCGTCTTTGCTCTTCGTGTCGGCCCCCTATTTAAAAAAGCACGCCCGTATTATATAAACCACCTTTGTTTCGACTAAAGACTAGGCACTGGTTACTATTTACTACAACCTTCTTAATTTACAATCCATGAGGAATAAATGAAAATCGAATTCCTCTCAATTACGAGTAACTGACTTCTTGTCCTGAGCGACTCGACCTCTAGTGATCCTCCGTTCGGCCCGAGCTAGGGGCAGTAGAACACCTCGTCAACAGGTCTCATCGAAAGGCTTGCTACTAGGTTGTATATTCAGTGCTTAGTGCTTACTGCCTAGTGCATAGTGCGCGAAGCGCTTGGTGCTGTGCGCCTAACGGCAAACGGGAGATTCCCAGAATTCATGCGGAAACACCAAGAGTGGTTTGTATGGTTCCAATGACTCTGGCACACCCCCTTCTGTCTGGTTAACCTCGAGCAGCTCATAGATATATTGAACCTTGTCCATATCTCCCAGGTTGGCGTAAAGACGTATGGCACGATCAAACTCAAGAGCTGCCTGCTCCCACGACTGTTGTGTCTGGTGTAAGAGTCCAATTTTTTCAAGGTCTTGTGCTATTCCTATTGGATTCTCAGCATCCTTGTCAATTTCAAGTGCCTTGCGTAATTGTTTCTCTGCGTCAGCGAAGTCACCCCTGGCCTGGGCCACAAGTCCAAGTTGCATATGACTGTTAGCCAGAGTTGGCCCCTTTGTTTGCTTCGCTGCATGCAAACCCTTCTGGAGCAATGACTCAGCCTCATCCAGTCGACCCTGCTCTCGCTTCAGCATCCCCAGACTATTCAAATGCACCGCCAAACCGGTCTTCCGGCTATCTTTCTTTGCGACCGTAAGCGCTTTTTCCCATAACTCCTCAGCCTCATCATACCGCCCTGCCTTGTAAGCCAGACTCCCCAAATTACCCAGTGTAAGGGACTCCTCCCTGGTGCTCTTTAACAAACGATTTAGCTCTAGTGCTTGCTGCAGGTGCTCGGCTGACTCCACATAATGGTCCTGAGCCAATGCCACTGCGCCAAGGTTATTGTGCACCCGAACCATTTCCTCCAAATTATCCACCAGCTGGCTGGCTTCCAATGCTTCATAAAAATATCGTTCTGCCTTCTCGAAACATCCCCGCTGGAACCAGTAACTTCCTTGACTGGCCAGCAATTTGGCTTCTGCCAGCCGGGGGGGATCCTGATCCTGGTTCTTTGGGGTACCGCCACAACCGACCATCAAAAGCAACACATAGACCCCCAGAGCAACAAGGCCACTGATTTTTTGGATGGAGCAGGCTCTACAGCAGGTATGAGCAAGCATCACTACTGATCTCCTCTTATCTCGAGGCCGTGGCTTTCTGGGGCGGCAGCCGGCGGTAAATTGGGCCTGATCAGAAAGTTCTCCTTGACTGAATCCAAGATGCGGTTCACTTCACGCATTCCTTCCCTCGCCTGGCGACTTATCTCAGGAACATCCGTCATGGCCCTCTCCAAGAGGACACTGACCCTAAGCAACCTTTCCAGAAGCTCCTGAATCTTGTCTGTCATCTCAGAAGCCCCATGCGTAAATTCCTCCACATTCTTCGCAGTCTTCTCAAAGTCGGCACCCGCCTGCGAAAAATGGTCGGCGGTCTTTCGAAGTGAAGCCACAAGTTTACCAATGGAATCGAGCTCGCTCATTATATTTTGGTAGAGTTCATCACTCTTGATAATTAGGCCTAAGGTGCCCTCGCCCTCGTTAACCGTGGTGGAGAGCTGCCTAATATTCTCCAGGGTCCCAAACAGGGGCCCAGTACTTTCCTGTAACTGAGTCGTGATTGTAACCAGATTTTCAAGAATATCGCGGACTAGCTTCAGAGTTCTCTCGAACTCGTACTCCTCGAGGTACTCCGTAAATTTCTTTTTTTCCTTTGAAATAATGTTCCCCCCGGGAGGTATTACAGGTGCATCCGTACTGCCTGGAGTGAGAGCTATATACTCGCTGCCGATAAAGGTGGGGCTTTCCACACTGGCTATGCTGTCGATGCGAATCCGGGAAGCATAGGCGGCAAGAACCCTGATTCTCATCCTGACCAGGTTGTTTTCAGTGAGTTCCACATCCGTCACACTGCCAATATCCGTACCGAAAAGCTTAACCCGTGATCCAGTGACTAGGTTATACCCCTCTTTAAAGGTGGTATAGTAGGTAACATGTTTGCGGAACCAGTTCTTACCACGTCCCACAACAGCTACGGTGAATAGAAGGATCAACAGGGTTAAGAGGATAAACGCCCCGGTCAGTTTCTCCATACTACTATACTGGAGCCTCATTGATCTCTCCATTCTCTTGACAATTGCGCGCCGCGCCCCCTCATTAAGGTTCGGTAGCCTGCGTGATCGAATTGATCACCTTCGAGGTGTTCACACCGACCCTTATCAAAGATCAATACCCACTCACCCCAGTGCTTGACCACTTCCGGCTTAATGCTGGACACCAGAAAGGCACAGCCATCTTCGATACTACAGGTCTTGAAAACCTCCAAAAGCAACCCGTAAACCCGTTCTCCCAAGTCCAAAGAGGGGTGCTCCAGAAGTATTAGCTGGGGCTTTTTTGCCAGTTCCCGGGCATAAACAGCCAAGCGGCGTTGTTCGAAAGTAAGTTGGGCCGGCCGCAAGAACCGTTCCTCATAGAGCTCGAATTGTTTGAGCAAATCCGCTACCTGTTCGTGAGCCTCCTCCCGGTCAATCTCTTCATGGTACTGAAGACCCAGGCTGACGTTGTCTAGTATTGTTACGTTACTCACCAGGGAGGTTTCTCGGCGAACCAGGCCAATTCGCCGCCGTACTTCGTAAATATCCTGCTTGTCCATTTCCTCCAAAGTACGGCCGAACAAGCGAATCTGACCGCCGGTTGGCGCAGTCAGAGTGGCACAGATCTTTAACAGGGTAGTGGCATAGCGGTGGGGCTCAGCCAGCACCACGGCCCGCTGGCCTCGATTCAACTGAAATGATACGTCCTTAAACAGACAGCTATCACCTTCACAATACTCAATATTTTCACAAGATAGGATGGGTTCGCTCATGAGTTCAAAGCCTCAGGTATCCAGATCAGGGTTTCAAATTTAACCCCAATAAATTTCACTATCAGATATGGAATATGCGTCATGCATTAATCCCTTACAGGTAAAATAGGGCTGAAATCAATACGTTAAAGAATATGCAAATAAGGAAACAATCCACCACCGCACGGGACACTTGTGGCGGAATATTGGTAATCGCATCCCCTGTTTTGAATCCATGATAGAGACAGACCAGAGCTATGGTTACCCCAAACAAAAATGCCTTTACTGAACCCACAATAAAGTCTGTACCGGTTACAGCGCGGGCGAGGTCATTGAAAAGAGTCCAGAGGGGGACGTCAACCAAAGCCCAGGCGACAACAAATCCGCCAAACATGCTCAGCACATCGAAAAAGAGGATCAAACATATTACCGCTACAGTGACTCCCACCAACCGCGGTATTGCCAGTAAATGCATGGGGTTGATGCCCTGCATCTCGATACTCTCGATTTCACGAAGTACGGTCATGTACCCCATCTCTATTGCAATGGCCGTACCGGATCTCAGCGTGACAATGACGGCGGTGAGCAACGGTCCCACCTCACGGATAATAACGACACTGAGCAAGGAAGCCAAAACCTCGCGGCTGCCAACTCTGGTCAATTGAGCGATACCCTGGATAACCACCAGCCCACCAACCAGCAAGGCTATCAAGCTGATAAGTTCCAGTGACTCGAAACCGGTGAAATAGATTTGCTGGATAGTGGTGCGAACCATTAGCCGCCGGCCGGTTTTTCTGTAGCTAAAAGCGGTCTTGACACAAACCACAAAAAAACCAAACAGGTCTGAAATTCGGTACAACTTGTGGAGCAGCCAACGGCCGCTGGAGCCGAACACTATCTCGAAATAAGGTTTCGCTTGCATACCGGCCTCGGTAAGCTTATACACAGCCATTTTCTAAGCTGAACAGAAGACGGCCTTGCCAGTGAATGCCCGCTGCATTTCGGGATGCAGGTTGCGGGCCAAAAGTTGCAAAAGAGGGTTAAGTGTCCAAATTATTGCTCGTGAGGTCTGAGGGCATCGGTCACCAAACAACTAATCATCTCATCTATACCAACGCACGAATAATCTCCCGGCAGAAAGCCGGCAGGTCGTCAGGTTTTCTCGAGGTAATTAAACGATCATCCACCACTACCTCGGCATCCTCATACTCAGCCCCGGCATGTACCAAGTCATCCCGGATGGCGAAAAACCCGGTCACCCTCCGACCTTTGACGATGTCGGCAGAGGTGAGCATCCAGCCCGCATGACAGATGGCAGCCACCACCTTGCCATGCTTAGAAGCCTCTCGGACCAATTTGACCGTGGCCGAATGTCGACGCATCAGATCCGGTGCATATCCACCTGGAATGATAATCCCGTCATAATCTTCGACACGTATATCAACCGAGGCTGCATCCGAGACAACAGGGTATCCAGTCTTGCTCTTGTAGGTGACACCAGCCTCGGTACCAACAGTGGTCACCTCAGCGCCCTCCTCCTTCATTCTCAGCAGTGGATACCACACTTCCAGTTCCTGATAGAGGTCCTCCACCAGGACGATTATCTTTTTCCCTTCAAGCTTCATAAGATTCCTCCACGATCTCTTGAACGGGCATTTAACTTTCAATCCAGACAAGAAGCGAAGAACTTCACCGTTTCTGGTCGATTTTAGTCTTGTAAGCCAAGCTACGCGTCAGCAAAAACTAACAGAAGGACCCACCCTAGTCAAGGAAGACTGTCTGGTAAATGTAGCCGTAGATATTACAAAAAAATAACAATTGGACAGAAGCAACGGTTAGCTATTCATGCCAACCACTAGAAAGTAAGCAGTTGGCGGTTAAAACTATACAATAAACAAGAGTTTCCCCAAAAATTTCATTTTCCGATCGAGGCATAGGGGAGGCTACTCCACAACGAGCAATTCACGCCATTTTATGGCAGTGTCCCAGTTAAGAATGCACCAAATCTTCATGCAGACCCCAGCCGGGCGGAGATGTGCACAGAAAGGTTGCTCAGATGCTCGTTGTTTCGCAGCCTGCCCCTATGCCTTTGCTGGTGTCTCTTCTGAGTGACTGGCGGAAGGTCTGTAGCCACTTCCCCGGACGGTCCAGGAAAAACCTTGACAATTAGTAACCGATTTCCTATAAGCAAACCTGTCCTTCTCTTGTGCGCCCGTAGCTCAGCCCGGATAGAGCGTCGGACTTCGAATCCGCAGGTCAGAGGTTCGAATCCTCTCGGGCGCGCCACTTTTTTATTTGCCCAAAGCTTTAGCTCATTTGGGCCGTTAGCTCAACTAGGCAGAGCAACTGACTCTTAATCAGTAGGTTCGGGGTTCGATTCCCTGACGGCCCACCAGAAAGTAAAAGGGTTCTGAGTGCTTAGTACTCAGAGCCCTTTTTTGGTTCCATTAATCGCGTGAAACTGGGTCTTAAGCCAATCCACAATTCCTATTCATTAGGGCGTGCAGCTTCCTTGCAATTTCGCAGATCACTTGTTAGTATGGCGCCCGCCAAAAATCTCTCTATTTTTCAATAGACCAGGGATTTTCTGATGACAGATGAAATCATGTCACGGATTCCCCAAAATTGGCGCAAGAAAGGAGCGGACCCATGATCAAACGCTCAGTGCTTATGATCTCGGCAATCCTCGTTTTCTCAGGAAGCGCAATGGCAGAAAGGGGTTCATTTGGCCTGGGAGTCATAGTCGGAGAGCCCACGGGTATTACTGCCAAATATTTCTTGGACAAGCACAATGCAATCGACGGCGGTTTTGGCTGGTCGCTCAACAATGACCACGACTTTCACCTGTACGCGGATTATCTATATCACGTCTATTTTCTGACAGACGTTGGCGAGGGTGAATTGCCCTTCTACTTCGGCGTTGGCGGTAGATTTGTTTACAGGGATGACAAGGACAATCAAGCGGGGATTCGTGTTCCCTTCGGGCTAAATTATATGTTTGCCAGTGCGCCTATCGGTTTGTTTGCCGAAATTGTCCCCATTTTGGACTTGGCTCCGGATGTCGATCTCGATTTGGAAGGTGGTGTTGGCTTCAGATATTACTTTTAATTCATGTCAGCAGCTTATCTCGAGCCCCTTTGGTTTACAGTCTTATGTGCAGAGATTAGCATCTAGACTAATTTTTCAAGAAAATACTAAGGAGGTCAGGATGGTCGGAGCGTTTTTTCGTCCATCAGCGAGCATCCTATTTTCAATCCTTATCTGCGCTGTGCTGGTCACTCCACCCCAGTCCTTCGCCGAAGGCCTGGAGACCAGGCATTTATTCAAGATCGAACGAAGCAAGAATGCCAATATCGTTCAATACGACGTCCAGTTGACACCAGACGGCAAGCTCTATCCCAAGGAACCCGTTATTGCCTACTGGATCAGGCTTGCCAAAGACGGAAGGAGAAAGGAGCTCACCTCCATTCAAAGAAAATGGGCCTACGGGTTCAAGGCCAAATACAATGCCGAGGAAAACTACGCTATCATGGATATGGTGGCCAAAATAGGCCGAAGAATCAAAGTCTATGAGGCAGATGGTGTGTATCGAGGAGAGATCCGGATTGACGGTCAGCCCGCCTTTATAGAGAAGATCTACATCACATCTAAGGAAGGTTGGATGCTTCCAAAGGTTTTATCCATCGAGTTGTATGGGAAAAATACAGAAACGGGAGAGGACCGTTACGAGAAGATCAAGCCAAAATAAAGCATCCAGATTCAGCTGATCAGTGTTTCTTGGCGCGAGGGGTCAGGAAGCTGACTCTGAAAGGTGCGCCTCCAAGACTCGTCCCAAAGCCCTGAGGTGTCCCTTCTCCTCCTCGGCTATCTGGAAAAGAACTTCCTTGGTAGCTGCGTCCTTGCTTGCCGCCGCCATTTTTAGATAGAGATCCAGCGCCTGAGTTTCGACCATCATTGCCACATCAATAACGCCAGTGACAGTCTGGAGAAAGGATTCATTCTTGGCCATAAATTCGGCTGCATCTATCCCACCTTCCATGGTTGTTGCTTCCAGACCTGCCCGAAATGTATCAACCTCATCCTGGTCCATTTGCCACCTGGAAGCCACTTGCAGTAATCTATTCATATGACTCTCCTCGGCGTTGATCAAATGCCCGAGAAGCTGGACCAGTTCTGGATTAGTGGTCTTCGCTCTCACCATCTCATGGAATGTCCTCAAACCCTTTTCCATATGGTAGGATAATACGATGATCTCTTGTGGGGTTTCCTCACCACTAATAAACTGAAGATGAAATTCCTCTGGCCCCTCTGCCGCAAATCCCTCCCATGCCTCCATCCCCCCCTCCAGGTAATAGACCTCCCTGAAGTCCTGGTTGGCCAGAAGCTGTGCGGCCATGCGGCTTCTACCTCCGACAGCGCAGTATGCAATCAAAGGCTTCCTAGGATCTAGATTCTCGAGAGTGTCAGCCAGTTCAGGCAAAGGAATCAAGGTGGCACCCGGTAGATGCCCGCTTTCATATTCTAAGGGCTGACGCACGTCCAAAAGGGTAAACGTGTTTGCCGTGTTCTCAGAAATAAACGTTTCAGCATCGTCCGGAAACATTCTTCCCACCTTGCCGGACTGTTGATTCGTCGCCATTTTCTCCTCCAAAAATATTAATGACGTATTAAATACAACTCAAAAAGACTGGTCAAAAGAAGGCTTTTAGGCTAGCATTAAGTCTTGTAAGGGTCTCGGGCTACTCTAGCCCTTTCTCCCCGTATCGCGGAGATTACTGGAGCCCTCTGAGGTTTTTGTGAACGACAAGAAACCCTGGCGACATTGTCAGCGTTATCAAAGCTGGTGCATAAATGATGGAAAAGCGGCCAATTACAAGAAACGGCTACGAGAAGCTTCGTGCAGAGCTTTCATTCCTCTGCCGCTTTGTCCGTCCTCAGGTCATTGAAGATCTTTGCAACGCTCGCGCCTTCGGCTACAAGGCCAATAACCTTCAGTATTTTGCTGCCCGCGAACGCCAAGCCTTTGTGGAGGGAAGGATTGAAGATCTGCGCCGTAAACTATCCCTCTCTGAAATAGTGGTTGGCCAACATCTAATCTCGACAGCCGCCAGCTTCGGAGCCTCCGTCCAGGTTGAAGACATTGACTCCGGCCAGCACGCCACCTACCAGCTAGTGGGCCCTTTCGAGGCCGACGCCATGAATGGCCGCATTTCCATTGACTCACCCATGGGTCGCACCCTTTTGGGACGGCGGGCGGGTGATGAGGTGACCGTATATGCTCCGGGTGGCGTCCGCTGCTACCGAATTCTCTTCATCTTCCGCGAATGATCTCCCCGGCCTTCCTAACCCTGCCCTATTTTGAATCGCCTTAGGCCGCATATTTGACGAAAGAATAGAGGATTGACCCTCTACCCCTTTATGACCCCCATTGGGCGCAATCGTGCCACTTTTCTACTGATGCCCGCGCCATACACCACTTCCACCACTTGACTCACATCCTTATAGGCCTCAGGAATCTCCTCTGCCACCGTACCTCTTCCGGCGCTGCGAATGGTGATGCCCTGGTCGTCCAACTCTCGGATAATGGCCCTACCTTTGGCGACCTTCTTCGCCTGCTTGCGACTCAAAACCCGACCGGCGCCGTGACAGGTGCTGCCAAAAGTCTCCTTCATGGCTTGCTCGGTACCCACTAACACGTACGAGTAACGCCCCATGTCTCCAGGAATGAGCACCGGTTGGCCTACATGTTTATAAGCGTCCGGTATGTCTGGATGATTTGGCGGAAAGGCCCTAGTCGCGCCTTTACGATGAACACAGACTTTCATCTCCCGATCGTTCACTCGGTGACTTTCAACCTTGGCAATGTTGTGACAGACATCGTAGATTAGCTTGAGCCCGAGCTGCTCAGAGCTCATCCTGAACACGCGCTCGAAGGTCTCCCGAACCCAGTGGAAGATGATCTGTCTATTGGCAAAGGCATAGTTGGCGGCACCAGCCATGGCAGCCAAATATTGCCTCCCTTCTTTGGAGCCAATGGGAGCGCAGCACAGCTGACGGTCAGGTAGCTCGATGCCATATTTCTGTGTGCTCTGCATGAGTATCTTGATGTAGTCATCACAAACCTGATGACCCAGCCCACGGGAGCCGGTGTGCACGATTATCGTAACCTGATCCAAAAACAAACCGAGTGTTTGGGCCGCACTCTCATCGTAAATCTCATCAACATAGCCAACCTCCACAAAATGGTTTCCTGAACCAAGCGTACCCAACTGGGCCTTACCTCGCTCGAGGGCTCTATTGGAGATTAGATCCGGATCCGCACCCTGGATACAACCTTGTTCCTCTATATATCCCAGATCAATATCAAAGCCGAAGCCTTGCCTGACTGCCCAAGCCGCCCCCTTCACCAGTACATTCCGCAGCTCTGATTTTGAGAGTCGTAGATCTTTGCGTTTGGATCCGACCCCTGAGGGTATATTGTTGAAAAGCAAGTCCACCAGCTTCCTCATGTGCCCTTTTACTTCTCCGCGCTCCAGCCCGGAGCGCACGAGCCGAACCCCTCAATTAATGTCGTAGCCCACTCCCCCGGGCGAGACAACACCTTCGTCTAGAGAAAAAGCTGCGACTCCGCCTATGGGAAAGCCATAGCCCCAGTGGATATCTGGCATGGCCAGGGAATGGCCCACGATGCCTGGCAGCCAGGCCACGTTTGCGACCTGCGCTAAACTTTGGTCTTTACGGATATCTGCCATCATCGACTCGTCGGCATAGACGATGCCGTCTGTGCGCATCTTGCCTTGTCTTGGCAACCGCCAGCGGTATTCGTCTATCTTTTGCATCTTGATAGTCTGTCCTTTTTGCACAGTAACACCTCCGAAATCTGGATTTCGAGATTGAGGGATGTAGAAATTGTGGAATTGTAAAGTAGTAATTCTGAATTCCTGAATTCCTAAATCCCTTAATTCCTGAATTGTACATCAGGCATCTAGAGATCAAATATCACCTGGGCCTTCCAGCCCTGATCGCTTTCGATGACCTCGAGCTGGTGATAGGTGACCGCTTTGATTTCTGTTTTTGAAGTGTGGATCTCCGAATTGAAAGGCTCGCCCCATACCTGAGCATCCAGAGAGCAGTCTTTCACATTTACTCGGAACCGCCCAAAAACGAGCTGTTCCGTATCCAATAGGTAGAGAAGTTCCTGAAGCCAGCTAACCAGCAACGTTTCAATTTCATCCTCTTCAAGTTGGATTTGGCGTTCGACCTTTAACTTCAAACCATCTACGTTAGTAATCAACTCGGTGAGAGCAAATGCAGCTGTCTCAAACAATACCCCCAGGGTTGGTGCGGTAACCACAATACCAACATCGGCAGTATGATCTAGGTAACGAAATGATCCCCGAGGACGCGTGCTCATGGCCCTCCATCTTCACTCAAGTGATAAGCGATCAAAGAAAGCTTACGCTTCTCTAAGCCTCATGCTATTTTGACCGCCCTTGCATTCAAAATCATTCGCTACTCTAAGCTAGTAGCTGACATAACTACTATAACATGCCGTCGTAGAAATATTACAGGGATAGTATCGTTAGGGAAGAGATGCGGGGATTCTATCGTTTTGCTATATTCTTGAGGTAACCTTCAACAACTGTCTTCACGTCAAGCTGTAAAACTTCCGCATAAGACTTCAAGAAGCTTTTCAGATAGATCGTCGGTGGAAGATTGGTGATGTCATCCCGCTCTATTGCGTCCAGGGTAGTTGGACTAATTTTGGTCGCCTGAAAGACCTCCTCCAACTCTACCCCCAATGACTCGCGCAAGTTTTTCAACTCGCCACCTGAAATGACGTCACCCTTGACCATGACGCTAGCGCGCTCCCTTGTTCCTTTATCTTGGATCTTTTTCCTTATTCTTGCCAAGTTACTGCTTCTTGCCCTGGCTTGATTTATTTGAAAGATGGGTATCGCCTTCTTTTGTGCTCTTTCTATCAAAATGTCCTCTGGTATCTCTCCACTATTTAGAAGTTCATTGTCATAAGAAGTTCTCTTCTGCTCATCAATCAATGTCAAAAAAGCTTTCTCAATCTTGCTCAAAATGTCCCTTCGCTCATCTTCAGTAAACAAAGAATAGGTCGCCAATGAGGTTTCTTCATAAATGGCCAAAATATTCTTATAAGCCTGTCTAACCTCAAAAGATGACGCCCCATATGGAATTTGAAAAAGTTCATAATAGTTTAGATCTTCGAACTTCTTAATCATCTTGATATTCTTAGCTCAGCAGGCTGTTGTCTTTTTTCTGTAAGGGTTTTAGCCATAGTTTGCAGATCTGAAACAGTCTTTGTATAAGGATATTTCCGGATAAATATATGTCTAGCAACTATTGCTTCGTATACTCTGCTGTCATAACTAATATTTCCCAAAAACTCAAAGCTTGGATATAGATGCCTATTGCATACGTCGACAAGCTGCTCTCCCAAGTTTTCGGTAACCTGACCACGGAATTTGTTCAGAATGAGTTTGAACTTTAACCGCTTGAGCAGGTCCTCAAACAACTTTCCCTTCTCTGACTCCCTTTGCACCAGAACATCAACCAACTCCATGGGAGACTTCAGTGTCCCTTTTGATAACTTGGCAATCTCTTCCTTGAACACATACCACATATTGGTTTGCTTCAGGGCCAGTTTCAACTTTCTTAGATAGACGGACTTAATAAAATTAAATGTGTTTTCAATAGCCGTTGGTTCGGGCGTCGCCACAAATAAGCCCTCCGGAGCGATTAGAAAGAAATCCAAGGTATTAAAGTGTGTTCCTGGCCCCAAATCCAAAAGAATGTAGTCAAAAGGGAGACTGTTAATTGCGCTAATAAGTTTTACTTTCTGAGCATAGAATAAATTGGCGATCTCCAGGGAGCATTTTGTCGAGCTAATAAGGTGGAGATTCGGTATTGTTGTGGGTAGTGCCAGATCCTCCAGGTTTCTCGTTTCTTTATCTATAAAGGCGTCAAGTCCCTTCTGTGGAATTTTTTGGCCAAGGAGTGTGTGGAGATTACTTGCGCCCAAGTCCAAGTCGACCAGTACGACCCTCTTTCCCTGCTTTGCCAGTAATACACCGAGGCTCGTCGCAATAAAGCTCTTCCCTGACCCTCCCTTTCCTCCACCAATGGAATAAATGCGTTTCATTCTGATGTTTCTCATCTGTCGAATGTTTCAAAATAGACTTGAATATTTGTGAGAAATACGAATTAGATGAGACTTTACCACACCATGTTACTAAGCAAATATCAGGCCATTAAGAGCAAGATGGAATCATACATGCGGTGCTAGGGCTGATCAGAAGACGAGCCGGTGCCGTCCCCGCCATTGGCCGTTCTATTTTGTATACGCTAACGTATGCAAAACCTTGCTGGTTCGTCAGCAGAGATAAGTCTTATTTCTCCCCTAGAGACTTCTAAAATCTCAAGTTGAGTCCTTGGGCAGATTCTCCAGGGCAACTTGGTAGCGACGCAGGACCGCCGGCTGATTAATGGAAAAAATCAATTTCCTGGGTGGCTCGCTGCCAGCGGCTTCCATCCTCTGCACTTGGTCACACAGGCAGGAAAGAACTCTATAACCGGATATACAAGGTTCCAGGAGTTCAAACCGATCCAGTCCAAGACGACGGCTCTTAACGAGCGTTACCTGCCAGACCAACTTGCGCAGGGTGTCTTCAACCACTTTCGCTTGACAATGGCGCTGACGCTCGAAGTCCAGAAGTACCAACCGGAAAAGTCTGTTTGCAGGGAGACCTTTGGCCTTGGCAGCTATGATTTCCCCCAAAGGGCGCGGCAGTGTTTTCTCGGCTTCGGCAACCAACTCGCCCATGGTTGTTTTTGATTCTTCCAGAACTGCGTAAGGATCTACAATGAGATGCGTATCTTCGGGATAGGCGAGTGCATCTACCTCCAAAAGTTCGCCCGCTTTATCAGTCAGAATGATCTCCGGCCTTCTATCCGCCAATACATCCTCATGGGGACTGAAATGGTTAGTTACCCAGAATAACTGTTGCATATATTCACAAGATATCTCCCCATTTCCCTACCACAGAACCAGTGCACTCGCAATGCTTTAAAAGGGGAAAGGCACAGGGCTCAAGGTACAAGGCATAGGGTATCTTGAATAATCTTTCTTCCCTGCGCCTTGCGCCGTGCGCCTTATGCCACAAATCTTTTCGGCTGGCAAAGCCATTGAAAGTTGATTTGACCCAAAGTACCCGCCTTCGCCCAAGCAACTTTTGGTAATTTTGACGCTTGTTTTTTAACCGCCCTGTGGTAAGGTTACAGATAGTGGTAGAGCCTCACCCAAGTTGATTTTCCCCACCCTTGCAAGATAGGAGGAAGGGCTATGAGTAGCGATTTATCCAAACACCGACCCGAGAACGTGCAAAAACGTTTTCCCAATTCCAAGGCGCTGTTGGTAAACGGTAAGGTACTCTGTAGTGCAGCCCGGAAGGCAAATGCCATGATAATGGCGGCAAACATCCGCTGCCGCCTGCCGCTCGAGGGTATTATCCGGGCATCCATGGCCACCCAGGCTCCGGTAATGTATGAAATCGCCAAGTCTGAACTGGGGTATACCGAGTTCGATCCTATGAGCTTCGCCGAGTTCATCGTAAGTGAAAATGATCGACTCGGTAACACCTCGGTACCTTTTGCCATTCATGGTGACCACATAACGGTGAAAAAGCCAGAGGAAAAGGCGGAAGTTGCAGACCTCGTTGCCGCTGAGTTGGAAGCCGGTTTCACCACTTTCGCCATCGATTGTTCCCACATGGAGAACGAATTAAATCTGGTCGCCACCCTGGAGTTAGCCCAACCCGTGGTTGCTGCCGGCCTCGCTCTAGAGGTGGAGCTGGGAGAAATAGGGGCTAAGAGCGGTAGTGCCGAAGGATTCACCCAACCGGACGAGGCAGCCTGGTTTATTGGGGAATTGGTCAAAGGCGGCGTCCACCCAAATCTGCTTGCGATCAATAACGGCTCCATTCATGGCACCTACTTCGGTACTGCCCAGGAAGGTATTCAACTCGACCTCACCAAAGAAATCTGGGAGGCCATCCAGCCCTGGGAAGTGGATATCGCCCAACACGGCATCACCGGCACTTCCCTGGACAAGATTACCCAGTTTATCTACCACGGCATCCGCAAGGGTAACGTGGGGACTTTCTGGCAGAACATCAGCTTCGGCCTCGCCATGAACCAAAATGGCAACGCCATTACCACTCCTGAAAAGCACTACATCAAGCGGCCCTACCGCGGTGTTCCTGACCAACTCTGGGAGAAAATGTGGAATTGGGCTGAGGAAACGGGCAATACCGGCGGCAACATCAAAAAAGCAAATAAAGCCTTTGCCGCCGAACTCAATGCGTTGGGAGACGAATATAAGGAGCGCGTTACCAAACAAGCATTCGAGGAGGCCATTCGCCTGTTTGAGGCCACAAATTCAGCGGGTCTTGCCGGGGAGGTAATCACCCTACTCAACGGGTAGGACAAGGCAGACCTCTAGACCAGGTAGTCA
>JASFEM010000069.1:0-17555 GCA_050124835.1 Syntrophobacterales bacterium
AAAGGAGATGGATCGTATTTGGGATCGATTTTCCAGTGACATGTCTTCATCAACCTTCGAGCAGGATTGGAATCCATCCCTCGACCTTGCGGAAACCGAAGATAGCCTGGTGGTCGAATTAGAAGTACCAGGCATTGATCCCAAAGATATTAGCATCTCGATCACGGGCAATATGCTCACCATCTCTGGTGAGAAGGAGCAGGCAGCCGACAGAGAGGGGAAGAACTACCATCTGGTCGAAAGGCCGTATGGTAAATTCAGCCGGTCCATTCGGCTACCAACCTTAGTGGATCCCGATCGGGTGGAAGCTCGTTATAACAATGGTATTCTGCTGGTCACCCTGGGAAAGACAGAAGGTGGCAAGAGCAAAAGGATCGAGGTCAAAACAGCCTAGCCTCATAGGCTGCTGAAACAGTCAGCGGCAGTGTCATTCTGAGCGAAGCGAAGAATCTCAAGATCAGTAATATAAACACCTTACGAGATTCTTCGTCGCGTGGCGCTCCTCAGAATGACGTTATTTCAATAATAGAAAAAGGGCAATCTGTCTTGCAGATTGCCCTTTTTATTCAACCTCGACAAGCTAAATTATTTTTTATCTGCCTCTTCCTGTGGTTCTTGTGAAGCCTTCGCTTTATTCTTGCTCTTGCTCTTTTTACTGGGTTTTTCTTCTTTAGTCTCTTGCTGCTCAGCTTCTGAGGTTTCGGCTGCTGCGGCCTCCGCTTCTAATGATTCCTCCGCCGCTGGTGTTTCAGTTTTCTTGGCCTTATTGCGTTTTTTCTCTGTCTTCTCAGGAACTACATCCTCTTCTGCAGCTTTGGCGGCTTCAGCCTCTACCACCTCAGGTTCTACTGGCTCGTCCACAGCCGGTACGTCAGCTTTAGCTTTTTTGGCAGGTTTACGTTTCTTTTTTTTCTTCTTCGCCGGCGCCTCCTCTGAAGCAACCTCTTCCTGCACCTCTTCTAACACTTCAGCCTCTGACACCTTGGGCTCTGGTGCTTCTACTTCAGCAGCTTTCCGGACCTTGCGCTTTTTCTTTTTCTTCTTTGCGGTCTCCCCCGTCATGAGTTCAATGAGACTCACAGGGGCTGAATCACCTGCCCGAAAACCTACTTTTACAGTACGTGTATAGCCGCCGCTACGAGCCTGATAGCGCTGAGCGAGATCAGTAAACAGCTTATGAACCACCCTCTTGTCACGGATAACCTCGTGTGCTTGGCGTCTGGCATGGAGATCACCCCTTTTTCCTAGGGTGATCATCCAATCAGCCCAGCGTCGAAGCTCCTTTGCCTTGGCGTCGGTGGTATATATCCTTTCATGATCCAGCAACGAGGTTACCATATTACGAAACATGGCCAACCGGTGGCTGGAAGTGCGGTTCAACTTTCTCCCACTTTTGCCGTGTCGCATTTATTCCTGTTCCTTTCTCGCCTCGATTTCCTCTCTCGAGGGAAAGTTCTCCAGCTTCATGCCCAGCGACAAGCCCATTTCCGCCAGAATCTCTTTGATCTCATTGAGCGACTTGCGGCCAAAATTCTTGGTTTTCAACATTTCTGCCTCTGTCTTTTGCACCAACTCACCGATGAGACGAATGTTTGCATTCTTGAGACAGTTGGCAGAACGCACTGACAACTCGAGCTCATCCACCGACCTGAACAAATTGTCGTTCAGTTTGGGCTCTTCCGCCACCTCTTCCTTGGGTTCGATTTCTGGTTCCTCATCGAAGTTGATGAAGATCGTCATCTGCTCTTTCAGAATCTTGGCGGCAAAGGCAAGAGCATCTTCTGGTACCACGCTTCCATCGGTCCAGATCTCCATAGTGAGCTTGTCGTAATCGGTAATCTGGCCAACACGGGCTTGACTCACAACGTAATTTACTCGGCGAATGGGCGAGAAAATCGCATCCATCGGTATGACCCCTATGGACGCATCCTCTTCAACGTTGCGTTCAGCCGGCACGTAGCCTTTCCCGTTCTTGACTTGCATCTCCATGCGCAACTTGCCGTCTTTGGACAGAGCGGCAATGTGCTGCTCTGGGTTGAGAATTTCCACCTCAGGTGGACAAATGAAATCACCCGCTGTGACCGTGCCCTCTCCTGACTTGTCCACTTGGATTGTCTTGGGCTCTTCACCATGGAGCCTGAGCCTGACCTCTTTCAGATT
Organism: Syntrophobacterales bacterium; assembly: GCA_050124835.1. Classification (GTDB taxonomy): domain Bacteria; phylum Desulfobacterota; class Syntrophobacteria; order BM002; family BM002; genus BM002. The sequence goes on from JASFEM010000069.1 coordinate 2,161, forward strand.
CAGGACAACATCAGTGACATCTTCACGTACTCCGGGTATGGTGGAGAATTCGTGGAGCACCCCATCTATTTTCACTGAGGTGATTGCGGCACCCTGCAGGGAAGAAAGCAATATACGTCTCAGGGCGTTACCTATGGTAATACCGAAACCTCGCTCCAGTGGTTCACAGGCGAATTTCCCAAAAAACCGGGAAGCGGTCTTTGGATCCAAGTCCAACCGTTTCGGGCTGATCAATTCACGCCAATTCTTATGCATTATGGCTCCTCTTAGCAAAACCCCATGCTGGCCGACGCTGGGAGGAGCAGCAGAAACTAACGACCGCTCGGCCAGCAGTGCAGGTTTATTTGGAGTAAAGCTCAACGATGAGCTGTTCCTGGATAGGCATGGTCAACTCGTCGCGAGATGGGTAAGCCTTAACTGTCCCTTTAAACTTGTCCTTATCCACCTCCAGCCACTGCGGCACCCCGCGTCGGGCGACCGCCTCCATTGCCTCAACAATGGGTACGATGGCGCGACTCTTCTCTTTGACCTCCACGGAGTCGTTCTCTTTGATCAAATACGAGGGAATGTTGACCCGTGTGCCGTTGACGAAAAAGTGATTGTGCCGCACCAATTGCCTGGCTTGGGACCTGGAATTTGCGAAACCCATGCGGTAGACAACATTGTCCAACCGTCGTTCCAGGAGGACCAGAAGGTTGGTGCCAGTAATGCCCTTTTGTCGCTCCGCTTTATGGAAATAAAAGCGGAACTGGCGTTCCAGCAGGCCGTACATCCTCTTTACTTTTTGCTTTTCTCGTAACTGGATACCGTAGTCGGAAAACTTCTTTCTACCCTGACCGTGTTGGCCTGGAGGATAGCTACGTCTCTCATAAGCGCACTTGTCCGAATAACAGCGGTCGCCTTTCAGAAATAGCTTGAGATTTTCACGACGACAGATACGACATACAGATTCGGTATATCGAGCCAAAATGAACCTCCTCGCTTACACCCGCCGCCTTTTTGGTGGACGACATCCGTTGTGGGGAATAGGCGTAACATCCCGGATGAGTGTAACGTTAAAGCCGGCTGCCTGCAGGGCGCGCAAGGCAGCCTCACGGCCTGAACCTGGACCCTTCACATAGACCTCTATGTTCTGCACTCCATGCTCTTGAGCTTTCTTGGCCGCATCATCTGCTGCAAGCTGCGCCGCGAAAGGCGTGCTCTTGCGGGACCCCTTGAAGCCCTGACTGCCAGCACTGGACCAAGCGATGACATTGCCACTTACATCCGTGATGGTGATGATGGTATTGTTGAAGGTGGACTGTATATGGGCTATGCCGTTTTGTATGTTCTTACGCTCTTTTTTCTTCCGGGAACCCTTTCCCTTTGCCTTAGCCATTTCTTCTCCTAGATTAGGATCTCTTTAAAACGAATTATCCACATAATGTCTTGTGACCCTCCCTTTTTGCCAACTCTTTCGGAATGTTGGAATGGTGGAATGGTGGAATAATGAGTATTTGTGTCGGCAAATTTGATTTTGACTTGTTTTTTCATCTTTCTACATCATTCCAGTCTTCCAGTACTCCAATATTCCGCTTGCGGGCAGGCCCGCAAGCTCCTTACTTCTTACGTCGACCGATCATGGACCGCCGAGGTCCCTTGCGAGTGCGGGCGTTGGTATGGGTGCGCTGACCACGAACCGGCATGCCCCGCCGGTGACGAAGCCCACGATAGCAACCCAGATCCATCAGCCGCTTGATGTTCATCGAAACCTCAGTCCTCAAGTCACCTTCAACCTTGTAATCGCTATCAATGACGCGGCGGATCGTGTTGATCTCCTCCTCGGTGAGAAGGTCTGACTTGGTGTTGCGGTCTACATTGGCTTTGTCCAGAATTTTCTGGGATGTGGTACGCCCGATACCATAAATGTAGGTAAGCGCTATCTCTATCCGTTTATTTTTCGGCAAATCAATGCCTGCAATCCGTGCCAATGGTACAACCCTCCATTATTATCCCTGACGCTGCTTGTGGCGGGGATTCTCACAGATGACGCGTACGACACCATGACGTTTAATAATTTTACACTTTCGGCAAATACGCTTAACCGAAGCCCGCACTTTCATAAGACGTTCTCCATCCTGCCGCACTCTCGCGGTAGGTGTGGCCATCCGCTGCACCTGCGGTTATTTGGCCCGATAGGTAATCCGTCCTCGACTCAAGTCATATGGCGATAGTTCAACGGTTACCCTGTCTCCGGGAAGAATTTTGATGAAATGCATACGCATCTTTCCGGAGATGTGGGCAAGAATTCGATGGCCATTTTCCAGCTCCACCCTAAACATGGCATTGGGCAGAGGCTCCACCACCGTACCCTCGACCTCTATCGCTTCTTCCTTGGCCATTGGCGCCTCCAAGTTGGCATTTGTGCCTTGCAATGGAGAGACCAGGAACCCCTAAAGTTCAGAAAGGATCTCCGGTCCATTTTCTGTTATGGCGATTGAATGCTCAAAGTGGGCCGAACGACTACGATCCTTAGTTACCGCCGTCCAGCCGTCTCCGAGAATCTCCACTCCGTACTCTCCCTGATTGATCATTGGCTCGATGGCCAGCACCATGCCGGGTTTGAGTTTTACGCCCAGGCCCGGGGAACCATAGTTGGGAATCTGGGGACTTTCATGCAAACACCGGCCTATACCATGACCCACAAACTCCCGCACCACCGAAAATCCTTTGGCCTCAACATGGCTTTGAATGGCGTGAGAGATGTCCGAGAGGCGATTCCCGGCAACGGCGTGGGCAATCCCTCGGTATAAGGCCTCCTCCGTTGCCTGTATCAGATCTCTGGACATATCATCTACCTGCCCCACCGGGACAGTGATGGCGGCGTCTCCATAAAAATCCTTGTGGACAACTCCGAAGTCCAGGCTGATAATGTCTCCCTCCCGCAAGATCCTCTTGAGTGAGGGCATTCCATGCACAACTTCCTCGTTTATTGAGGCACAAAGCGCGTATGGAAAGCCATTGTAACCCTTGAAAGCCGGACGAGCATTCCGTTTGGCCGCCAGACTTTCGCCGATCTCATTCAACTCCATGGTACTGATTCCAGGAGTAATCTGTTCCCTGAGTTCAGCCAAGATCTCCGCAACTATGCGGTTGGCATCCCGCATGACTTGGATTTCGCGCGGAGATTTTAAATGAATCAAACCGTTCCTTTCTTGTTCAAGAAAGCACCTGGGTGATCCGGCCAAAAATGTCTTTTATCTCACCCACACCGTCGATGGGTCTTACTTTCCCTTGGGTCTTATAATAGTCAATGAGCGGCAGGGTCTGCGCCTCGTAGACCTCCAAACGTGAAGTCACCGTCTCAACATTATCATCGTCCCGCTGATAGAGTTCACCGCCGCACTTATCGCAGACATCTTCCTTTTTTGGAGGATCAAACATGACGTGATAACCCGCACCACATTCGCGGCAGGTGCGTCTACCGGTGAGGCGTTTGACCAATTCTTCCTTGCCAACCTCGATGCTCACCACGTGATCAATCATGGAGCTAAGATTTTGTAACATCCCGTCCAGAGCCTCTGCCTGTGGAACGGTTCTGGGAAAGCCATCCAGCATGTAGCCCTTAGCGCAATCAGGTTCCTTAATGCGTTCCTCCACAATACCAATCACCACCGAATCGGGGACCAGTTCGCCTTTGTCCATGTAGCTTTTGGCCTCTTTCCCCAACTGGGTTCCCTCCTTGACGGCAGCACGGAGAATGTCCCCTGTTGATATCTGGGGGATCTGATACTGGTCAACGAGCATCTTCGCTTGCGTTCCTTTACCTGCTCCTGGTGGCCCCAGCAAAATGATGTTCATAGCACCCTCCCTTTCCCGTTGTAAAAAAGATCAAACACAGCAACTAACTCCAACCAGTCTATCTACTTGGCAGGCGGTTTTACCGCCTGCCTTTCACTCGTGATTTCTTAATAAAACCCTCATAGTGCCGCGTTAGCATGTGAGACTCTATCTGGGCCACCGTATCGATGGCAACACCTACGACAATCAGCAACGCCGTCCCGCCGAAATAGAAGGGGACCCGAAATTTCTGAATGAGTAGGGTAGGCAGTACGCACACCGCCGAGACATACAGGGCTCCACCAAATGTTATGCGGGACAGGACCCGGTCGATGTAGTCCGCGGTACGCTTACCAGGGCGAATACCCGGAATAAAGCCCCCGTACTTCTTCATGTTTTCCGCAGCATCCACAGGGTTAAAGACCACCGCCGTATAGAAATAGCAAAAGAAGATGATGAAGCCCACGTAAAGCAGGCTATAGACCAATTTCCCGGGTGCCACCGCATCGGCTATGGATTTCATCCAGGGTATTTGGATGAAATTGGCAATGGTGGCAGGGAACATAATAATGGAGGAGGCAAAGATCGGTGGAATCACCCCAGCAGTATTCACCTTCAGGGGCAAATGAGTACTCTGACCGCCATACATCTTGCGGCCCACCACGCGTTTGGCATACTGCACCGGGATCTTTCGCTGGCCTCGTTCCACAAAAATTATAACTGCCACCACGACAATCATCATCACCAACAAAATGAGAATCATGAAGGTGGAAAGCGTGTCGGCCTTCCACATCCGCATGGTATTGATAATGGCAGCCGGCATACGCGCAACAATTCCTGCAAAAATGATGAGCGAGATGCCATTGCCAATACCCCGCTCGGTGATCTGCTCTCCAAGCCACATAATGAAAGCCGTACCCGCGGTGAGGGTAATCACCGTCATCAATCGAAATCCCCACCCGGGATTCAAGACCACCATCTCTCCCCCCGGTCCACTCATACCCTCCAGGCCGAAGGCAATACCGAAGCCCTGAATCAAGCTAAGTAGCACCGTACCATAGCGAGTGTACTGGGTGATCTTTTTCCGGCCTGCTTCGCCCTCCTTGTTGAGCCGATCCAGATAGGGAATGACCACCGTCAGTAACTGCAAGATGATGGAGGCACTGATGTAAGGCATGATGCCCAGGGCAAAAACCGACAAATTGCTGAGAGCACCGCCGGCAAACATATCAAAAAGGCCCAAAAGGGTACCCTGCGCCTGGCTAAAAAACGCCTGCAAGGCCTCGGCGTTGATTCCTGGAGTTGGGACATGCACGCCGATCCTGTAAACTGCCAACAACGCAAACGTCATCAGGATGCGACGTTTGAGCTCTGGAATTTTCCCTATGGCTTGGAATCCATCAAGCAATTGAGCTTAGCTCCTAATCATTTGGAGTTGATGCTGACTGATGGGGGATGTGAGATGTGGGAACACCAACCACGTCCACCGAAATCTCGTATCTCACATCGCGCCCTAGACTACCTCCACGCTGCCACCTACAGCCTCAACCTTTTCACGCGCCCCTGCACTGCAGCGATGTACTTTGACCGTAAGCGGTTTAGAAATATCACCGGTACCTAACAACTTGATCCCGTCGAATCTCCCTTTTACGAGACCGCTTTGCCGGAGAAGCTCTTCATCCACGACACTGTCGGGAGCGAACCGCTCCAGATCCCTGACATTGATCTCCGCGTAGGCTTTCTTGAAGGGATTGCTAAAACCCCGTTTGGGAAGACGCCGCTGCAAAGGCATCTGGCCCCCTTCGAATCCGGGTGGCGTACCTCCTCCAGAGCGAGACCCTTGGCCTTTGGTCCCTCGGCCAGATGTCTTACCGCGCCCTGATCCCGTTCCACGTCCCACTCTTCTAGCCTTTTTCCTCGCTCCTCGAGGTGGTTTCAATTCATCCAGTCTCATCGCTTACCTGTTATCAAAATTATGTTGTATCGTTGATGTAAGTATCGGCAATCCTTCATGCCTGCGATACTTCTACCATATGCCGCACTTTACGAATCGCCCCCAGAATTTCAGGGGTGTCGTATAGGGTAACCGTCTTATGCATCCGGGTAAGGCCAAGGCCTCTGAGAATTTTTCTGTGTTTCTCGGGTCTTCCCACCATGCTGCGAACCAGTTTTACCTTGATCTCCTTTGCCATATTCTTGCCTCTTCCACGTTCCTCGATGCCGTCACCCGGATTATCCAACCACGAAGGACACGAAGATCACAAAGATTCACAAGCCAATAGCGCTTTTTCTTTTGTGCCCTAGGTGGTAAATATCAACACCTCTGCAATCCCTTCCTGACTTGCGTGTTTTGGTTCATGCCTTGATCTCTTCCAGAGTTTTGCCACGCCTTTTGGCAATCTGCTCGGGACTGCGCAGCAGACGCAAGCCCTCAATGGTCGCCTTCACCACATTGTGTGGATTGTTCGAACCCAGACATTTAGTTAGGATATCATTCACCCCGGCCGCCTCCATAACGGCCCGTACAGCACCGCCGGCAATGACGCCGGTTCCTTCGGAGGCCGGTTTCAGCAGCACACTGGCTGCACCAAACTTGCCGAGTATCTCATATGGGATGGTATTGTTGACGAGAGGCACCTTGAACATATTCTTCTTGGCCAACTCCACCCCTTTGCGGATTGCCTCTGGTACCTCATTGGCCTTTCCCAGAGCAGCACCCACCGAACCCTGGCCGTCACCCACTACAACGATGGCACTGAAACTAAAGCGCCGACCACCTTTAACAACCTTGGCCACACGACTGATGTGTATCACTTTATCAATTAATTGCAGCTCTTTGGCATCCATCTCATACAAGGGAATTTCTCCTTTTTCAGCTCTCAGCGTTCAGCTATCAGAAATACACAGAATTACCACCACTGCCTACAATCTTCTGAGCGAGTCTGTGTTAATATGAACTAGCTTTTCATTAACTCACTGAGAACTGACAGCTGAGCGCTTCTAAAACTCCAGTCCTGCCTCCCTGACTGCCTCGGCAAGGGCGCGCACCCTGCCATGATACAAAAATCCGTTACGATCGAAAACGACCTGGGCGATCCCTTTGGCCTTGGTTTTGTCGGCGACCAGCTTTCCCACCCGCTTGGCGTCTTCTATTTTCCCCTTAACCTTTTCTTGCTGGCGGATCTCCGGATGTAAGGTGGAAGCCGCAGCAAGGGTCACACCATTGAAATCATCGATCACCTGGGCGTAAATATGTCTACTGGTGCGGAATACACTGAGCCTTGGCCGCTCTGGATTTCCAGTTATCTTTTTCCGTATCCGCCTCTTCCGTTTGAGGCGTGCCTCATGCCTGGGGTTAATCCTTGATGCCATTGCTTACACCTTTAGTCCAAAGCAACAAACTCAAAGGGACCAGTTTGCTCTCCATATGTGATTCTGGCTACTCTATTTTACTGACCAGACTAAGTTTTGAATTCACCATCTAGATTATATCTGCTGCTTTATTCCGGCTTTACCGACTTTCCTCCGTACCACTTCATCGGAATATCTGATACCTTTGCCCTTGTAAGGTTCACAGCGGCGGAAGGCGCGAATTTTCGCAGCGGTTAAACCCAGCAACTCCTTATCAATACCGCTCAAGGTAATGCGATTCTGTTTGTCCACAGAAGCCTCGATGCCCTTGGGTAATTTGAACTCAATGGGATGAGAATAACCTAAGCTCAGGTGTAACGTGTCACTTTTAACATCGGCACGATAGCCCACACCGCTAATCTCCAGTATCCTGGTGTAACCATCGGATACGCCCACCACCATGTTGTTAATCAACGTCCTGGTCAGCCCGTGACGCGCTCTAGCCTCTCTGCCACCATCGACAGGACTCACCAAGATAGTTCCGTCGGTCACTTCCACCTTCACTTTAGAAGGTAGCTCGCGCTTGAGCGTGCCTTTGGTTCCACTCACCTCTATCTCAGAACCACGGAGATTCACTTTTACTCCGGGTGGCAATTGAATAGGTTGCTTACCAATTCGTGACATGCAACATTCTCCTCAGCGGCTCCAAATTCCCAGCCAATCGACTACCAGACCTTACATAAGAGCTCCCCACCAACCTTCTGTCTGCGGGCTTCCCGGTCGGTGAGTATACCCTTAGAAGTAGAGAGGATCGCAGTGCCCAGCCCTTTAAATACATACGGAATCTTGTCGTGGCGAACGTATATCCTACAGCTTGGCTTGCTTATCCGCTCCAGACCACCGATGACTGGCAGGTTATCTTCGTCGTATTTGAGATACAATCGTAAGGTGCCTTGTTTCTTGTCTTTGATCAGTTTGTAGTTCTTGATGTAACCCTCTTCTTTGAGCATTTTAGCGAGGCTCAGTTTCATCTTGGAGGAGGGGATATCAACCTGTTCAAACCTCGCCATAGATGCATTGCGAATGCGCGTAATAAAATCTGCAATGGGATCAGTCATTACCATGGACGTGCTCCTTTGCTACCAGCTTGATTTGATGACGCCGGGAAGCTCGCCTCGCAGCGCCATGTCGCGGAAACAGATGCGGCAGATGCCAAACTTGCGCAAAAAGGCCCGAGGGCGTCCGCAAAGGGGGCAGCGATTATATGCCCGCACCTTGAACTTCGGTTTTCTTGCTGCTTTGGCAATGAGCGACTTTTTTGCCAAGGTTCTCTCCTCCGTGCTTGTTAGTTTCTGAAGGGCATACCCATCATTTTCAACAGGGTCTTGCCTTCTTCATCGGTTTTTGCTGTAGTGACGATACTGATGTTCAATCCCTTTATCTTGTCAATCTTGTCGTAATCAATCTCTGGGAAAATGATGTGTTCCTTGATGCCCAGGGTATAGTTCCCCCGGCCATCAAAAGACTTATCTGACAGACCTCGAAAGTCCCTCACTCGGGGAAGCGCTATATTGACCAATTTGTCAAAAAATTCATACATCCGAAGCTTTCTGAGGGTAACCATGCATCCTATAGGCATTCCCTCGCGCAACTTAAAGGAGGCAATGGACTTACGCGCTCGGGTCACCACCGGGCGCTGCCCGGCGATTAGAGCCAGTTCCTCCATCGCTGCGTCCAACACTTTGATGTTCTGAATGGCCTCCCCAAGCCCCATGTTGAGAACAATCTTCTGCAGGCTAGGAACCTCCATCGGGCTCTTGTAGCTGAACTCTCTCGTAAGTGCAGGCATTAAATCGTTCTGATAAATTTCTATTAATCTGGACATCCAATCAACCCTCTATCTTTTCACCACCTAGAACACCACTCCTTATTCTGTTACTCGATGATCTCATCGCACTTCTTACAGTAGCGCACCCTGCTACCGTCCTCGAGCACCCTTCTTCCCACCCGAGTGGGATCCGTGCACTTGCCACAGATCACCATGAGGTTGGAGATATTGATGGGGTTCTCTTTTTCGATGATACCTCCCTGACGGCTGTGGGCTCCTGGTCGGGTGTGACGCTTTATGAAGTTTACCTTCTCCACCACCGCCCTGTCCTTCTTGGACAAAATCTTGAGAACCTTCCCAGTCTTACCCTGCTCCTTGCCGGCAATGACCATAACCGTGTCATTTTTCTTGATATGGTACCTTTTTCTCTGTGCCATCAAATCTTCCTCTTGCGGGACCCTCTTGTCAGATCACCTCTGGCGCCAGAGAGATGATTTTCATGAATCCCTTGGCTCGTAACTCGCGCGCCACCGGGCCAAATATGCGGGTGCCAATGGGTTCACGCTGTTGATTCACTAGCACTGCAGAATTATCGTCAAAGCGAATGTAGGAGCCATCCCGCCGACGAATCTCTTTCTTGGTCCGCACCACCACTGCTCGCATCACATCGCCTGGTCTCACCTTGGCGTGGGGGATGGCCTCCTTGACTGATACCACGATGATGTCTCCCACCCGCGCATAACGCCTGCGGGATCCCCCTAGAACCTTGATACAATAAAGCTTCTTTGCTCCTGAATTGTCAGCGGCTAACAGCTTGGTCTCTGACTGGATCATTGCTCACTCCGCTAGGTAATAACCGCCTTTTCAACGATCTGGCTCACCTGCCAGCGTTTAGTCTTGCTTAGGGGCCTGGTTTCTCGTATCAGCACGCGATCGCCCATCTGGCAGGCATTGCTTTCATCATGCGCTGTGTATTTTGAACGTCTGCGGACGTACTTCTTGTAGGTTGGATGTTTGACCAGCCTGTCCACCTGCACCACCACGGTCTTGTCCATTTTGTTGCTGATGACAATGCCGGTCTGAGTCTTTCGTAAGGTTCTCTTTTTCATGCTTTGGTCCTCATTGTTCCCGCCGCTTTTCTACCAAGATGGTCTTTACTCGGGCTATATCCTTCCGGGTTTTCCCAAGTTGGGCTGTGTTGTCCAACTGGCCCGTGGCATGCTGAAATTTCAGATTAAAGAGTGCTTCCGCCAACTCTTTTTCTTTCACTTCTAGCTCTTCAATGCTCAGATCACGAAATTCGCTGGCCTTCATTGGCTCCCTCCACGGCTGACGAATTTAGTCTTAAAGCCCAGTTTGTGTCCGGCCAACCTAAAGGCTTCCCTGGCCACCGGTTCGGGCACGCCTTCCATCTCGTAGAGGATCTTGCCAGGGCGAACCACGGCCACCCACCCTTCAGGAGACCCTTTACCCTTTCCCATTCTGGTCTCAGTGGGCTTCTTGGTGATTGGCTTGTCTGGAAAGACTCGAATCCAGATCTTGCCACCTCTCTTGATGTGCCGAGTCATGGCAATCCGAGCCGCCTCGATCTGCCGGGCGGTCATCCAAGAACACTCGGTAGCCTGCAGCCCATAGTCGCCAAATACCAAGTTGCAGCCGCGATAAGCCTTGCCCGTCATTCGCCCCTTTTGTTTTTTGCGGTATTTCACCTTCTTGGGTGCCAACATATCCAGCTATCTCCAAAAGTTCTTACTAGTAACACCGTTGTTTAAACCACGCATCAATCAGGTCAAGACCTCGCCTTTAAAAATCCAAACTTTAACGCCAATAACCCCATAAGTGGTCTTGGCTACTGCGGTGCCATAATCGATGTCAGCCCGAAGTGTATGCAATGGAACTCTCCCCTCCCGATACCACTCCCGCCTTGCCATCTCTGCGCCTCCCAAGCGGCCGGCACAGGCGACTCGTACCCCTTTGGCACCGAATTTTAGAGCTGAGCTCACAGCCTTCTTCATGGCCCGGCGAAAAGCGACCCGACGCGTTAGCTGCAAAGCAATATTCTCGGCCACTAAAGTGGCATCCATCTCCGGCTTTCGCACTTCCTGAATATCGATGAGGATTTCACGCTTGACCATCTGTTCCAGCTGCCGCTTAAGGGCTTCGATCTCGGCACCCTTTTTGCCGATCACGATACCTGGACGGGCAGTATGTATGCGAATCCTCGCCCGGTCAGCTGCCCGGGCAATCTCGATCCGAGAGACCCCAGCATGAAAAAGTTTACCTTTGAGAAAATCACGCATCTTGGCATCTTCATGCACGAGTTTGGCATATTGCCTTTTGGCAAACCACTTGGAATCCCACGATCGAATGATGCCTAGTCTGAGCCCGACCGGATGTACCTTTTGTCCCAACCTACACCTCCGAGGTAAAGTGTCTAAAATTGTTACTGGCTGATAGAATATTAAGCTTCGTCCAAGATTACAGTTATATGACTGGTTCTCTTGAGAATCCTGGTGGCTCTTCCCATAGCACGAGCCCGCCAACGTTTCATGCTGGGGCCTTCGTCTACGAAAATGCGCTTGATATAGAGTGTGTCTACATCAATGTTCGGATTCTGCTCGGCGTTGGCCAAGGCGGACTGTAGCGTTTTGCTCACCAACCGTGCACCCTTTTTGGGCACGAATTTTAGGGCAGTAAGGGCCTCCTCAACCGGTTTTCCCTTAACTAGCTCAGTGACCAAGCGTGCCTTGTGCGGTGAGATTCTGACATATCGGGTAACTGCTTTGACTTCCATGATCTGTGTCCTCTGGCCGGCTCGCGTAGCCTCCGTCCTCGACCTTTCTTACCTCTTGCCTTTCAAACGACTCTTACGATCGCCCGCATGGCCATAAAATGTCCGGGTGGGCGCAAATTCACCCAGTTTGTGCCCAACCATATTCTCGCTGATAAATACAGGAATGAATTTCTTGCCGTTGTGGACCGCTAAAGTCAAACCCACAAATTCAGGGAGAATAGTGGAGCGACGAGACCAAGTCTTGATCATCCGGTGATCCCGGCTTTCCTGAGCCTGAAGCACCTTTCTCATCAGTTTATCATCAACAAATGGACCTTTTTTCAGCGATCGTGGCACGCTTGCCTCCTATTGCACTAACGGGGACGCATTTTCACTATGAACTTATCACTGGGCTTCGGCCTGCGGGTCCGATAGCCTTTGGTGGGCATCCCCCATGGGCTAACGGGATGCCGTCCTCCGGAGCTCTTTCCCTCGCCACCGCCGTGGGGATGATCCACCGGATTCATGGCAACACCGCGCACCTTGGATCTGCGCCCAAGCCAGCGCTTTCGCCCCGCCTTGCCGAGACTTACGTTCTCGTGATCAATATTGCCCACCTGGCCGATGGTGGCTTTACACTCCAACAACACCCTCCGCAGCTCCCCGGAGGGCAACTTGAGCAGGGCATAACGACCCTCTTTCGCCATGAGCTGGATTCCTGTCCCAGCGCTCCGCGCCAGCTGCCCACCTTTTCCTACTTTCATCTCCACATTGTGGATGATGGTGCCCAGGGGAATCCTTTGTAACGGCAGGGCGTTGCCCGGTTTGATATCGGCTGATTCGCTAGAAATTATGGTATCGCCAACCTGCATGCCCAGCGGCGAAAGGATGTAACGCTTTTCACCGTCAACATAGTGGAGAAGCGCAATCCTTGCGGAGCGGTTTGGATCGTACTCGATACTGGCAACCCGGGCAGGAATATCGGTCTTCTCACGTTTGAAATCGATGATTCGGTACCTGCGCTTGTGCCCGCCCCCCCGATGGCGCACGGTAATCCGGCCATAGCTGTTACGTCCCCCTGATTTTTTGTGTGGCCGCAACAGACTTTTTTCCGGTTTGCTACGTGTAATTTCCTCAAATGTCGGATAACTTTGAAACCGCCTCCCGGGTGATGTCGGTTTCACCGTCTTGATTGCCATAATCATTTCCTCATTTCATCATTAGACATTTCGCATTTATCATTGGTTGTCTGTCATTGCGCCAAGTCGGACACTCAGGCCAATTCTTAGATCCCCAATCAGAGATGAGAAATGCCAGATGAAAAATGTTAAATGTTTAGACGCCTTCAAAGAACTCGATCTTCTCCCCCGGTTTAAGGGTCACAATGGCCTTTTTCCAATGGGATCGCCGACCCATAGTTGGACCAAGTCGCTTGCGCTTACCCTGATAGTTCATGGTACGCACCTCCTCGACCTTAACCTTGAAGATCCTCTCGACTGCCTTTTTAATCTCTATCCTGTTGGCCCGCCGGTCCACCTCAAAAGCCAGTTGATTATGCAGCTCCTTTTGCAGGGTACTCTTTTCAGTAATGAGCGGTCGTCGGATAATCTTATAATCATCTTCCATAATTCATCCTTAGGGCAAGTTTGAGAAGCCAGAAGACAGTAGCTAGGAGCTAGGAGAGTAAATGAATAATGTTTGATCTCCGTCTGCTAGATTCTGAATTCTGACTTCTGGCTCCTGACTCCTTAACTCCCGGCCTATGCGCTTTGCGCTGGTTGGTCGAGCAATGCTGCTTCTATTTTGGGCACCGCATCTTTCATTAGCATGAGGTGTCGGTGTCTGAGGATGTCATAGACATTAAGACCCTCAGAACGCAGTACTTTGGTTTGGGGCACGTTCCGGGCAGATTTCTCGATAACATCATTCCGCTCCGGAATCACCACCAACACACTGTCTATTTCGAAGGCCTCCAGCAACTCCACAAAAGCTTTCGTTTTGATTTCACTCAGGGCAAAACCTTCCAGCACCACCATCTGGTTCTCATTACACTTGCTGCTCAAAGCCATCTTCAAGGCCTGCTTACGGATCTTCTTGTTGACCTTGGGAGTATAATCTCTAGGCTTCGGTCCGAAGGTCACGCCGCCACCGCGCCATAACGGTGAAGACCTGGTGCCAGCGCGGGCCCGACCGGTGCCTTTCTGCCGCCAAGGTTTGCGACCGCCACCCCGCACCTCGGAGCGTCCTTTGGTGAACGCACTGCCCGCTCTACGCTTGGCCAGCTGCATGGTCACCACCTCGTGGAGCAGGTGAGACTTGACGGGCACATTGAAGATCTCGTCTCTGAGTTCAATTTCACCTATCTGTTCATTTTTGCTGTTGCAAACGGTCACTTTTGGCATGACCAGCCTCTTTCTGTCTCTACAGTGGAAAGGATGTCCTCGTTGCGATCTGCCTCTTACCTAAAATTTACCGCTTTTTCTGATCATTACCACGCCGTTACGTCCGCCGGGAACCGCCCCCTTGATGAGGATAATGTTCTCCTCAGGCCGGACGTCCACCACCTTAAGGCCTTTAACCGTCACCCGACGGTTGCCCATTTGACCAGGCATCTTCCTCCCCTTGGTAACCCTGGAGGGGGAAGCGCTGCATCCAATGGAACCCGGAGGACGTTTGTTCATACCGCCGTGACTCATTGGGCCCCGGGAAAAATTCCAGCGTTTAATGGTACCGGCAAAACCCTTGCCCTTGCTCGTGCCCACGACGTGGACCAGTTCACCTACTTGGAAAATATCAGCACTGATTTCTTGTCCCAGCTCAAAGTCCTCCACATCATCCACTTTCACTTCTCTTAGTACGGCAAAAGGTCCCTTGCCGCTCTTCTTGAGGTGGCCCAAAACTGGCTTAGTAACAAGGTGGGGCTTCTTCTCCCCGAAGCCTAGTTGAAGCGCATTGTAGCCATCGTTCTCGGCACTCTTGATCTGGGTGATCGTGCACGGACCCACCTGAACAACCGTAACCGGAGTAACCTCTCCGTCTGAGGAAAACAATTGAGACGTACCCAGTTTCTTGCCAATGATTGTGTTAATCATGATCCCTCTTGGTCATCAGTCATGTGTCATTGGTCATTGGTCAACGGACCACCCACTACCGACAACTGACTTAAAGCTTTATCTCAACATCTACCCCTGCCGATAAATCCAACTTCATTAGGGCATCTACAGTTTGCTGGGTTGGCTCGACAATATCCAATAGCCGCTTGTGCGTACGGATTTCAAACTGTTCCCTGGACTTCTTGTCCACATGCGGAGAACGAAGCACACAGTATTTGGTGATCTTGGTGGGTAGAGGTATTGGCCCTGCCACTTTAGCACCGGTCCGCTTTGCCGTCTCGACAATCTCATTGGTGGATTGATCCAGTAACTTGTGGTCGTATGCCTTGAGTCTTATACGAATCTTCTGATTGGCCATAACTACTCCGTCAAAGACAATTGTGAATTCAGGGATTTAGGAATTCAGGAATTGCCAATTGACAATTCCCTAATTCCTTAATTGTTTTACTCCACAACATCACTGATCACACCAGCACCCACCGTACGGCCGCCCTCACGAATAGCAAAGCGC
>JASFEM010000070.1:0-17501 GCA_050124835.1 Syntrophobacterales bacterium
TATCTTTTTCTTTACTTCCGACTTCGACAACTCCAGCTGTGGCCAGCCATCCGCCCCGATGATAAAGGCCAGCCTTACTAAGAGTTGTTGCACACTACTGGCTGCCTCCCCTGGTTCTGTTGGCACCGAGCCAACAGGCCCGGGGGGGCACCTCCCCCCCCCACTCCACACTCGCAGGAAAGAATCCTTACAGTCTGTTCTTTACACGTTTCTTCCTTGTCACCAACCTAACAGGTATCTATTTTTTTCTTTCCAAATCATTGCACAGTCAAACTTTTAGACTTAACTTATAGAATTAAAACAATAATCAGGCAGGAGTTTCAAAAATGGCTATCCGTTCGTCTTTAAGTAAAATATCGCGCCGGAAAAAAGTTGCGATTATTGCCGCCCTTATTCTAATTGTTTTCTATGCAATTTCAGGCTTTCTGATTGCGCCTCCCATCGTCAAGTCCATCATGATCTCACAGATAGACGAGCAGATTGGCCGAGAAGCCAGCATTGAGCAAATCAGGGTGAACCCGTTCGTGCTTTCTGCGACCATAAGGGGCTTTGAATTGAAAGAGCCCGATGGCGAGCGGTTTGTTGGCTTTGAAGAACTGTACGTCAATTTCCAGCTTTCCTCCATCTTCCGCTGGGCTTTCACCTTCAAAGACATCCACTTGGTTGCACCGGATGGGCAGATAAAGGTTCTGCCTGACGGTAGTCTTAACTTTTCGGACATCATTGCCAAATTGAATCAGGCGGAGCCAGCGTCGGATGAAAGTACGAGCATACCGCCCGTTTTCATTGTCCGACTGCAAATCGAGGAGGGGCGAATCAATATCACTGACCAGTCGCTCCCCACCCCATATGAAGAAACGTTGTATCCCATCCAAGTAAACCTCGAAAACTTCACGACCATCAAAGAGAGTGGGAGTCCCTATGCCTTCACAGCAGCTACCGGTAAGGGCGGGAAGCTGACTTGGGAAGGAGACTTCTCGGTGAGTCCGCTACGTTCCCAGGGACGTTTTGTGCTGACCGGTATACAGATGCGCAGGCTGTGGGACTATATTAAAGATCAGGTGAATTTTGAGATAACCGGAGGATCCATTGGCCTGGCAAGTCGGTACCTGATGGAGATACGAGACGACGCAATCCATGTTGAATTGATGGAAGGCGAACTAAAGCTGGACGAATTTACGTTGGCCGAGAAAGGTAAGGACCTAACGATCATCTCTGTACCAAACACATTGGTCCAAGGGATCGAAGTGGACCCCAGCAATCGTCGAGTTCAGGTCGGTAAGGTTCACTCCACCGGAGCGAGATTGGTTAGTTGGCTGGACCGAAAAGGCTTTTTGTATTCCGAGCAGGTATTCGTATTCTCACTTGATGACCTCGGAAAAAAAGGCGGATACTTGTTCGAGATGACTAAACAGGCAGAAACCGAGAAAGAACCCTGGCAGATAACTGTTAATGAAGTGACCATTGACGACTACGGCATGGAGGCAGAAGACCGAACCTTGAGCAAACCATTCGAAATAGATCTGGTTCCCATCAAAGCCACTCTGAAAAATCTGAGTACCCAGAAGGATTCCAAAGCTGAAGTTCTGGTCGGTGCGACACTAGCCAAGCAAACAGCCATCGAGGTCAAGGGGACAATAGGCATCAACCCGATCTCCGCCGATCTTACCGTGCACGGAACAGGGTGGGATTTGAGAAGATACCAGCCATACCTGGACTCTGTGGCCCAACTTGAACTGGTGAGCGGTACAGCCAATATGGATGGTCGGCTACAGTATAATCCTCCCGGCGGTAAGGGACCGGAACTAAGCTACCAGGCAGATGTGGAGGTAGACGGATTCAGGGCCGTGGACCGATTGCGTTCCGAGGATTTCGCCAAGCTCGAGTCGCTGAGAGTTAACGGTCTGGTGTTCGACTTTAAGCCCAACAACCTGAGGGTTCCTGAGATTATTATCAGAAAACCCTATGCCAACGTGACCATCTGGTCCGACGGCAAGGTTAACGCGGTCGAGATTTTCTCAGCGCAGAAAGATGAGAGCGGTAAAGAAGGTCAATCGCTGCTGGATCGGATTGCCCAGTTTCTCAACACGAAGATCCAAGAACCAGTGCCCATCAGGATCGATTCGGTCAAGATTGAAAATGGCTCGGCTGATTTTACCGACCTCCTTATCGCCAAATTCGCTGCAAATGTTCGGGGACTCAACGGAGCGGTAAACGGATTGTCTTCAAAAGAAGAAGAACGGGCAGACGTGTTGTTAGAGAGCAAGGTGGATCAATCTGCGCCGGTGAAAATTTCCGGTAAGATAAATCCTTTGAGTGAAGAGATCTTCGCCGATGTTAAGGTATCATTCAAGAACTATGACCTGACAAAGACCACGCCATATGCGGGCAAATTTTTGGGCTACAAGATAGAAGAGGGCAGGTTGTCTTTGGATGTGAAATACAAGCTATCTGACCAAGAACTGGTCGGCCAGAATGAGATCGTTTTGTATCAATTAAAGCTCGGCGAGCGGGTGGAAAGCCCTGACGCCATTAAAGCGCCCGTCAGTCTGGGCGTCGCCCTTCTGAAGGACGGTGACGGAAACATTCAACTGAATGTGGCGGTGCAAGGGAATCTAGACGATCCCCACTTCGATTATGAAAAGGTTGTGGCGGATGCAATGGCCAGTGTTATGAAGAACATCGTAAGCTCTCCCTTTGCTGCTTTGGGTAGTCTCGTGGGCGGGGGCGGTGAGGAGCTCAGTTATGTGGAGTTCGAATTCGGCAGCGCTGATCTCGAGACCGACCAGATGATGAAGCTTGAAAAACTGGCCGAGGCACTCAAGCAGAGACCTTCTCTGCAACTTGAAGTTAAGGGAACTATCGATAAGAAACACGACCGGCTGGCGCTGGCTGAAGCGGACCTAATGAACCAGATCAAAAAAGACAAACAATGGGAGATGCGGGTAGCCGGAAAGCGAGTGTCTGGCAAAGCTGAGGATATTTCGCTCTCCGATGAAGACTACAGACGACTCGTCACAAAAGCCTATAAGGACAAATTTGGAGAAGATCCCGAAAGCTTATTTGCTGGTGAGGTATCAGCCTCCACCATTGCCGGAGCGCCCTCCGAGGGTTTGGCCGAACCGGCAGATGCGCGACCCACAGACCGGGATGCGATTACAGCTGCCGCCAAGCAGCGATTAATAGAAAGCATCGAGGTGGAAGAGACCAGGCTGCAGCAGCTGGCACAAGAGCGGGCAAAACACATACAGGGCCATCTGATTGAGACAGGAGACGTCCCGGAAGAACGGATCTCTATCACCGGGATCGAGGAGATCGACGGGGCATCGGCTGGAAAGACCGCACGAACGAATCTTACACTGTCAGCAACCGAGTAGTTTCGAAATCCATCCCCACGGTGAGGACATGATTACGGCGTTAGATGAGCGATCGAAACAACAACGGATATGAGGAGCTGTAAATGGCCGAAACGAAATGTCCACTTTGTGGGTCAGAGAGTTTTTACTTCAAAGACGCTGAGGATGAATACGAGATCTATGAGTTCGACCTCAAAGCGGGTGACCTAGTCTTCAATTTAGAGGTCGATGAATCAGAACTGCCAGACATTACGGGCGAGATCGAGACATACTGTAATCGCTGTGCTTGGCACGATAAACTCAAGACACTGAAAACTTAGATACAGATTTCATCCAGCGTAGTAACCATTGTCACGGTTACCTAATTTTGGGCTTGAATTTTCCTTGACGGGATGTCATTTTACATGTCAGTAAAAGTTTCTCTCCATTTCAGTAATATCTCTACCTCTTGATCTTCATGACCGATTGTAAGACGCTGTCTAATCATGAGTGTGGGATTTTAAACAGCTATATATTTATTGTTTTCAACCGAATAGGGAAGGAGGTTTCGACATGAAAAAGGTACTGGTTGCATTCGACAGTAGGACTGGCAAAACTGAAAAGATGGCTGAGGGTATTGCTGAAGGGGTCAGGATGGCAGGGCATGAGGCAGAACTCAAAAAAATCACCCAAATCAAGGACGAGGCCGAGTTACAAGGGTATGATGCATACATCTTTGGTTCTCCAACCTATCACAGAGATATGATCGGTACGATGAAGACCTTCCTTTTCCTGGCACAAAAGGGAAACCTGGAGGGCAAGGTAGCTGGAGCATTCGGGTCTTACACCCACAGTGGCGATGCGCCCGCCATAATTCTTGACACCATGGAGCACGTCTTCAAAATGGACGTGACTAATCTTGGCTCTTTCAACCTAAAGGAGCAGCTCGTAGGTGAAGCGGAAGGATTGCGCGCCTGTCAGGATTATGGAAAGGGCGTTTGTGAGAAGTTAGGCTAATACGCTTATTTAAAGTATTACAATAGAATGAGCCATGTCCCCTGGACATGGCTTTTTTATTGCAGATGGAATTCCCTCTGCCCATGATAGCCAAATCATTCCTGTTTTGGGCACAAAATGACATCTAGCGATCGAGTGTTTTTTGGCACGAGTCGTGCTAATTGTACTGGGTTGAGGAGAAAAGGTTTTGTCACTTGATTATTAGAGGTAAAGGGGTAGCTTACCCGTGGTCTTCGGGAGGAATAAAGAATTGAAAATCTTGATCAGTCATATTTCAGAAGAAGCCCTATTTGCGCTGCTTCTCAAAGATTTTATCGAATCCACGTTTCTCGGTCAATTTGAGGTGTCACTGAGCAGTAATTCTGGCGACAGTGGTGTGGGCGACAAATGGCTCGTTGAACTTGACGGTTCCCTTACGGCCGCAGACCTTCTTTTGGTGCTCTGTAGCCCTAAGTCGATTCGTCAGCCGTGGGTACACTTTAAATTTGGCTGCGCCTGGACGAAAACTATGCCGATTACCTGCCTCTGCCACTCAGGACTAAATAAGGTCGGGCTTCCGTCACACCTTCGCACTTTCGATGTGCTCGAGGTTGATGATGAAGATTTTATGGAGCAGCTTTTTGGTGCCCTGGCAAAACGCTTCAATATCAAGCGGCTCCCTCGTTTGTCCTATGACACCATGAAGGCCGAATTGCGGGCTACCCTGGTATCGATTGCCCACACACTCAAGCATGCTGACGCAGGGATTTCGGCCAGAGGTGGTGCTGTGGAGAAAGATGGGATTCAGCCCACACCTAAACCCTCGCCAGAACACATTGACGCCGAACCTTTGCCCTTAGAAAAAGTTGAATCTGCTGAGGAGGAAGTTGAGGATTCCGAGGCAGCACCTCTACTTGATAAAGGGTTTGACGAGGAGGTTGAAGAGAGAATTGAAGAGAGAATAAGGGAGAAAAAGGAGCCGAGTAAACCGGAAACTCAGCCTCGAAGTGCTCCAGCAGTTGTAATTAAGAAGAAGGGGAAGAAGCGTCGGAAGAAAAAAGAGGCCCAGGCCGAACCCGAGAGTGTTCAGAAGAGAGTTCTCAAGCTTCTTGCGGGAGCCGGAGATACGGGCTATCCTCTGGAGGATTTGGCAGACCTGTTGGGGATCGTTGGCCCCAGATTGGAACCCTATTTGGATGTTCTCAAAGATCAAGCATACATAAACATATCTGTTGAAGTCGGCAGACCTCCTGAATATACTATCGCTGCAAAAGGCGAGCAGTATCTAGCGGAAAGTAAACCTATCTGAGCAACTTCCGGTGGTTTTGTATCGATTTTAGAAGTCTTCTCCTGCAATCAGCGTCAGTGCCCGTGCCGCTTTCTTGCGAACATTCTTACTTTTATCCGTTAGTGCGGCAGCCAGTGCTTCTACTGCACGTGGGTCTTTAATCCTTCCCAAGGCTTCAGCCGCGTTGCCTCGAACTGTCGCATCCTGATCCTTCAGTGCTCCAATCAGGGGTTCCACTGCGAGCGGATTTTTAATCCTGCCCAGTGCTTCTGCCGCGTGACTGCGAACGTCCCAGTGCTTATCATTCAATGCGGCAACGAGAGGTTCCACCGCACTAGATTCTCGGATTTGCCCCAGGACTTCTGCCGCACTCATTCGTACATGCGACTCTCTATCTTCATCGCTCAATACAGCGATCAAGGGCTCGGCTGCTCGGGGGTCTCCAATCTTTCCCAATGCTTCGATTGCCTGTCTTTGAATGAGCGGATTTTTATCATTCAATACGGCAACAAGTGGCTCTACGGCGCGGGGGTCATTTATCGCGCCCAGTGCTCGAACTGCGTGACTTCTGACTAGTGGATCCTTGTCTTTGAGGTCAGCAATCAAGGGCTTTACAGCGGGTTTACCTAGCCTCTTGGATATCTCCACAGGTTGGCGGCCAAGGGAAGCTGTCCGAGGTAATGTGTAATCTTCGTCGAGGTAGCGCAAAACCTTCTCTTGACTCCAACCGAGACGTTGGGCAATTTCATCAGCGCCGAGCCCTTCTTGCTGAAGCGACCTGACTTCCAGCAATTCCGCTTCGGCCTGGGGGATGAGCAGATAACCTTTGGCACTCATACAAAGGCGTAAACTTCTCTCGTCAGCCGTAGTGGATGTGCACGAATCTAAATCAGTCCGTGCCACCGTATCTGGTGTATCCAATTGGTACCACACCTTTTTGGGGGCGCAGGCCGTTAGATAGAGAGCCAAAAGGATCAGGACAAAAAGCTTAAGTTGATCTACCATATTAATCACGCTTGCCATAAGTGGCAGCAAACCCCAAGCACTGACGAATTGCACTCTTTGATGAAAATCTCGTCATAAAACCCGCCAGACCAGAAAAAACGAGGCCAACCTTAGCACAACCCAAGCATTGCGTCATTAACCATTTCGCATTTCACTATTCGTAAATGGTTCAAGGCTCATGGCGCAGGGCTCAAGGTGCACAGCAATCTTCTATTCAGGCTTTATCCTTGTGCCCTGTACCCTGTACCTTCTGCCTAGTGCTTAGTGCCTAGTGCATACTGTCTATCAGGTCCGGCCTTTCGCGAGGCGGATCTCCAACCGCCGCACAGCGAGGGAACATGTCAAGGTCATGGCGAGATATAGTATTGAGATGGTAATCCATATTTCGAAAGTAAGATAAGTTGCAGCCATCAATTCCATTCCCTGAAAAGTCAATTCTTGGATAGAAATTATCGAGACGATGGAGGAGTCTTTGATCAAGGATATAAATTGTCCTGCAAGAGGTGGAAGGATTTGTTGAAGTGCCTGAGGCAAGATGACGTGGCGCATCTGCTGCCACTTTGTTAGCCCGAGCGCCTGAGAGGCTTCCCACTGTTCTTTGTGAATCGACTGAATTCCGGCTCTCACTATCTCGGCAATATATGCTCCCTCAAAGACTGCCAGCGAGACCAGGGCAGAGATGAAAGCTGAAAGGAATGCTGGCGGGGCGAAGAGGATTTCACATATTCGCTGGGTGGTTTCCGATTGCGCCAACATGAAGTCATCCAGCCCCAGAATCGGCATTATTTGACTGCTGACGAAATAGTAGAAGATAAAAATCAAAACCAGAGGGGGCATGTTGCGGATAAATTCAACGTATGAGCGGCCGATCATCCGATAAAAAAGACGCTGGCTCACACGGCAGAAACCCATTACGGCACCCAAAATCGTCGCCAAGATGGTTCCCCAGATGCTTAGCCGAAGGGTAGTAAAGAGCCCTTGCATGATCAGATTCGGCACCCATCTTCCACTATCCTGATCGTAGCGGTAAAGGTACTGAGGTATCACCTGCCAATTCCACTTGTAATTGAGCCCCACCTTGATCCGATAGCTAAGATAGACCGCAGCAGCCGAAATGAGTAGAAAGATGACGACGTCGAGGGAGGTTAGCTTGAGGTTCTTTTTTCTAAAAGCTCTCATTGGTCATTCAAAGCGTTAAAATCGTTGAAGTCGTTAAAATCGTTAAAGTCGTCTAAACTCGCCACAGCTGGATGCTCATAGCTCAGAGGAAATCTTTCAAATCACAGTGCGATAATTTCGCATTTCGAAATTCTGTCTCCGCACGCTGCCAGCTACCCCCTGCGCGTTGCCTACTAAATTGTCCCCGCGTCCCCGTGTCACCCATCTCCGCGTCGTCCCGCAGTGCCTAGTGCTTAGTGCTACACTCTACTGAATAAGGCCTTCCCAGTCTTTAGTGTTGAACCAGTAGTTGTGTCGTTCCAGCAACCAGCCCTCAGCCTCAACGGTACGAATCCAGTTGTTGAAGTAGTTCAGGGTGTCTAGATCACCTTTGCGGACGGCAAAACCTATAAGCTCGCGGGAAAACGGGTTCGTTAAGGCGAAAAGCGTCTCTGGGTATTTGAGGGCCTGGTATGCGGGTGTTGGTAGGGAACCGACGACAGCATAAAGGTTACCGTTAAGCAATTCTTGATATAGTTGGGCTTCGTCCGCAAAAAGACGAAGATTTGCCTGAGGCATAACTCGCTTAATTGCGGGGACGGATGAAGAGCCGAGGCGAGCGCCGATGGTTACGTCAGAGCGGTTAAAGTCCTCCGGGCTGTCAAAGCCAGCGGCCTGGGTTTTGTGGGCGCAAATGGTCTGGCCGCTGTAATCATAGGGAATGGTGAAGTTGACCTTGAGGTTGCGGTCCGGGCGAATGGTCATGCCACCGATGATGACGTCAAACTTGCCAGTCAGGAGGGCCGGAATAATACCCTCCCACTTTGTTGGGATGAACTGAACCTTGACCCCGGTGTCTTTTGCCAATCGGCTCGCAACATCTATTTCAAAACCAACCAACTTACCCTTTGAGTCTTTCATGGCCCACGGCACAAATGTAGACATGCCCACCCGGAGCACCCCGCGCTTGATAACCTGTTCGATGGTGCTTTCAGTTACTGATTGTTGCTGTGGCGAACTGGTCCTTTCGCAACCCAAAATCAGCAGACCAAAGATCAGGGCAGCAATTAATATTAATTGTAAAGGTAGTAAACGAGCCCTCATAATGTTCCTCCTTTTCGGGATGTGGGATGTGGGATATGTGATCTGGACATTCAGGAATTGCGAATTAAGGGATTAAGGAATTGAGCATGGTCTCGAATAATCCCTGAATTCCTCAATCCCAGAATTCCTGAATTTGTACCACACATCTCAGATCTCACATCTCACATCCAGCTTAAATTTGTTTCGAATCTTAAACACTTCTGTGGTCAATCCCTTATCAAACCTCCTTGGGCCCACCGTAATGAGTAGTTGGCAAAGGTGTTTTCAATCTGCAGCCTTAAACCGGTGTGCCATGATGTCAGCTATTGTCGACAGCATTGTAGTAATAACAAGATAGATGGCTGCCACTGTGAACCAGACCTCGAATGTTAGAAAGGTCTCACTAGTGACTACTTGTGCTTGCATGGTTAGGTCATAGATCGCAATGGTGCTAACCAAGGCAGAATCTTTAACCAGCGAAACCGCCTGGCTGGTAAGTGGGGGAAGAATCCGCCGGATTGCCTGGGGCAAGATAACATGCCTATATGTGAGAAATCCACTTAGGCCGAGACTGTGGGCCGCTTCCCACTGACCTTTTTCAATGGAGACTATCCCAGCCCGAAAGATTTCTGAAGCGTATGCCCCTTCGAAAAGACTCAGGGCAAGGACGCCGGAAGTAAATCTCCCAATACCCAGTAAGGGTGCCAGAACAAAATAAAGAAAGAATAATTGCACCAGGAGGGGAGTGTTCCGGATCAGCTCCAAGTAGCCTCGGGCTACTGCATTGCCCACAAAGGAGTTGGACATTCGCAAAAGCGCGGTCACCAGACCAAAAACAAAAGCCAAGATCAGACTCCAGCCGCAGATGCGAAAAGTCACCATTAGCCCATCAATCAGCGGGCCGAATATGAGTTTGCCATCTTCAAAGCTCAGAAGATACCTGACCACTCGATGCCACTGCCAGTTGTAACCCAAGCCTTCCGTTCCTTGATAGATCAGCCAGGATAGAGCTGCTATCACCAAAAAGAACTTGAGTATGTCACTCCATGGTGAACGGATAGATAACAGTCGGAGACGGCGAGCACCTTGGTTGCTTACTAAAGCCATGAGAGTCTATTTTGGGTTGGAGATTTTTGGGAATGTTCGATTTATTTTAAGCAACATTTAGACGATTTCAACTAGTTCCGCCTAACCTACCCTTATGATTCACCCAGAATTGGTGCGGCAGTAGTCTGTTGTGAGTTGCTGAAAAACGCTTGGGGCATACTGCTTTGATAAACAGTAAATGGTGAACGGTGAAAAGTAAATGGTGAAAGGTGAAGAGTGAAGAGTGAAGAGTGAGGGGTGAAGGGTGAAGAGTGAAGGGTGAAGAGTGAGGAGTGAAGAGTTTAGTCGCTGCTGAGAACGACCGTGCCATGCTGAATGGAATGGTTGGAATTCGCTTCTCTAAGGTACAGCCCTTTGCGATAGAATGGGTAGTAAACAAGCTGGATAGAACTGGACTTCAGTCTGGCGTCCTTGAGTAGCTTGCGGGCCCGGCGGTGATACTTAGGCACCATGGATATCAACACCACCTGAGCCATATCTTCAGCTTCCTCGCGTGCCAGATAGACCCCCTCGAACTTTTCTTTCTCCAAACGCTCTTTGGCCCGAACCCGCTG
The DNA here is from genome assembly GCA_050124835.1 of Syntrophobacterales bacterium. GTDB lineage: Bacteria > Desulfobacterota > Syntrophobacteria > BM002 > BM002 > BM002. The sequence goes on from JASFEM010000070.1 coordinate 10,527, forward strand.
CTCAGGAGGCCGCAGGCAGAAGACGGTGGCCAATTTGGAGATTGATTTGATGTCTTTGATCTTGAAAGCAGGTATGAGGAATTGAATGGAATCCGAACCCATTTTCCCATCCTGCCGTGCCTTTATAGCTGGAAGCAATTTGCGAAGGTCAGTTTGCGTTTTCAGTACACCCTCGGGGGTGTGAATCTGGGCTTTGAGATTCCAGAACGGCATGTAGCGAATGGCGTGCTCACAGTCACTCTGCACTGCTATCAGTTCGTAGTCCATTTCTGTGTAGCTGCCATTTTTTTCAGCCCAGGCTCTGGTGCAAGTGGTGCAGATATGGTTTTTGCTCTCAGGTGTGAAGGGGAGATCCCAGCCGCAGACCGGGCAGGTGCACGGAACCAGGTTGAGCGTACCAAAATCGGTGGTCGATCTGTCAGAAGGTTGGCTTTCGATGAATGACGAGAGATCTTGTTCCCAGATTGTTCGCTTGATGCGATTTGCCACGCCATCGATAATCAGGAGTCCGCTCTTGTCTCTGGCGCCCACTTCAAGGAGCCAGAAAGGGAAATAGACTATCGAGTACACTTCTCCCACCAACTGGGTATCTTCAAGCTCCACCTTGAGACTGCGGTCTGAAAAGCCAAAGGTGAGAAAACCGTTGCTGTGTTCTATTGCCTCCTGCAAAGACACTTCAGCTGGCAACACAATCTCAGTTCCGGAAAGCCTGCTATGGTGAAAGAGCTGCAAGGGGAGGGCGGCGGTGCGTATTCCCAAGGTATCAAGCCCGAGATCTGGTTCCCTGTACGCCGGAAAGGAGAAGTCAAAGTTCCTGGTCTTGAGCTCCTTTGCGTCATCCCAGGAGCGAGCGCCTGTCCTTTCTGACATTGAATGCCGCTTACCCAGAGCCCAATGAAAGACCATACCTTTGGTGCGCCAGTAAGGGGAATAGACCAACTTAAGCTGCTCTTTATTCATGCGGAGAGATTTTTTGCTGCCAAGGAGAATACTCAACCGGTGGCGACATTCTGCCTCAGTCCATCGCGGTGGCAGCATAAATAATGGCACCCCAGATTTTCCCGAAATCAGATTGGTTGAGCCGCAGTACTGACAGCGAACCATTTCAAGTTCTTCGTCAAAAAAAATATCCCCACCGCACTGAGGGCAATCAACCTTGATTTGCATATGTGCTATAACCTGGGCTTTCAGGTCCTTTGAGCGTAGACAGGCTAAATTGTTCTTGCCTGCAATCAACACCTAGGGAGTATTGGAGTGTTGGAGTATTGGTAAGTTCTCGAATCTCGTAGATTTTCGAAAATTACTTTTCCACTACTCCAGTGCTCCATTACTCCAGCACTCCAGCAAAGTGTACTATGAAGACAACACCCTACTCGCACCTACTGAAGATGGATCAAAGACCAGGCGTAGATCTATACTTCACTCTATGGCAGCTTCTCCCCACACTCGTTACAAAACTTGGCCTCCGCCAGAGCCTCATAGCCGCATTTGGGACAATTCTTGGATTTCTTCTCCACCTTGGCACCACAGTTCGCGCAGAAATTAGAGCCAGCCGGTAAATCGTGGTCGCACTGAAGGCATTTGTTGATGGTTAGGATCTGGTGGCCGCAATTTGAGCAAAAGCGTGCGTCCATGGGGATCTGCGCTTGGCAGGCAGGACAGTTTGCCTGTTTGGTTGCGGGTAGGTGGCCCTCCTGCATGGTTTTCTGAAGCATACCGGGAATTAACATACCCAGGCCGGCGCCCAAACCTATACCCATGCCACTGGCTGCATCGCCAGCCCCCTCTGCTGTGGCTGCATCACCCATAGCCTTGGCAGCTTTAAATTTCATGAACTTATCTAGATCACCCACTGCTTGCATGCCAGCCTTGGCATCGATCATTTGCTGGACCTCAGCTGGCGGGGTAATGTTGTTGATATAAAAATCAAGAAGACTGATCCCGTAACGGGCGAAGTCTTCCTGAACCCTGCTCTTGATGGCAGCGGCCAACTCATCGTAATAGGCCGGCAGATTGAAAACAGTGTCAAGCATTTCACCCAAAAGGTCGTTGACCCGACTGACAATCACATCACGGAGAAAATCTTCTACTTCCTGGGTATCATATATTCCCTGTGTTCCAACAAGAGTATTGATACATAGTAAAGGCTGGGTGATACGCATGGTGTAAGTGCCGAATCCTCGAAGACGGACAAGACCGAGCTCGGAGTCCTTGAAGGCAACAGGCTCCTTGGTACCCCATTTGAGATGAGTAAAGATTTTGGTGTTGGCGAAGTAGACCTCAGCGCGAAAGGGGCTCTTGGTGCCGAACGGAAGACTCAATACTCTGGTGAGCAATGGCAGATTCAAAGTTGACAGGGTATGCCGGCCAGGGCCGAGAATATCGTATGCTTTCCCGTCCCGGAAAAAAATTGCCGCCTGGTTCTCACGGACAATCAACTGGGCACCCAGTTTGATATCTGCTGACCCTTCCGGAGGTATGCGATGCATCATGGTGCGACCGGTTTCGTCGAACCACTCGATGACTTCTAAGAAAACGGCCATGGGGACGCTCCTTTCATTATTTATTGTCGGTTGTCAGTAGTCCGTTGTCCGTTGCAAGAGACACATGGCGCTCTGGTAAACAGTGAAAGGTGAACGGTGAACAGTAATCTGAGCTGCTCTATAACTTTTCACTGTTTACCGTTTACCGTTCACCTTTCACTGTCTTTTCCCTATGCCCCATGCCCTATGCCGCGAACGAAGTGAGTCACTACTGCTTAATTTTGAGTAAAAACCGATTGCCGTTTTTCAATCCTCTCTTCCAGACGATTCAGCACCTGTTGTACATCCTCTAGAGAGTCTTTTTGCCAGTCATCATCCCTGCGCTCCTTCAAAGTGCTTACTGCTACTGCCAACTCTTCAATTTCCTGGTGCAGTGTCAGATCATATTCATAGAGCTCTGCCAGCTTTTGCTCATCCACCGGAATATTTGCAAAAAGACCTCCATAGCCGTAGCTGGCGAAGCGGATGGTGTCTGCGAGCCGCATCAGCTTGCGGGAGAGCCTGTCAAGATCCGCGAGAGGCTTCAACATGGCTCTATTGGTGAGTTCGAGCATTATCTGGCGGATGTCTGTGTCTTGCTCTTCTAGGCGCGATGCCAACTGAAGGCGGATAACCTTATCCTGGGCTCGCAGCCCCTCTCGTTCTTGGTAGGAGGGCATACCGGGAAATATCCGGACAATACTTTGGAAAATACCCGCAATTTTTTCCTTGGTGAGCATGTTTCCATCTCCTTTTCCTTTAGGCAAAAGCAGAGAGAGCAGGCCTAAGATTGCGAGATTGCGGTTGCAATAATCAAGCCAGAGCATTGGCCATTTCACATGGGTCATTTCGCATTTCACCTTTCGCATTTATCATATGTCCATTAGGCATAAACCCGGGCAGATAGCTCCCACAGACAAATCCGCAATGAGCGATGACACGCTATGCGCAGTGCGAGGCGAGGTTGACATTCTTGCTTTAGTACTTATGGATAGAAGGAAAGTTCTATTTAGAGGAATAAAACTGACTCTGAGAAAGGAGAACAGACATGGCTTATACCTGTAAGAATTGCGGAGCGGTTGCCAACGAACCTGGACATTTGTGCAATCCATGTGGAGATAAAGCCAAGTGCAGTTTTTGCGGCGCTCCTGAAGTGGACACGAAACATATGTGTAAGGGAAAACTTGTGGAGATGAAATTTACCTGTGGCGGTTGCGGCAGGGTGGCTATGGAGGCGGAGCATCTTTGTAAGCCAACAGCCATCGGATAAATAGTGCAGTGTGATATCTGGCGGCGGGGTTGGGGCCTTTTACTCAATATCCAATTCCCGCCGGCCAGTTCATTCCTCATTCCTCGTCTGTCATTTTATGCTAGACAATCACGAAAGCACGAAAGAAAGAAAACATGAAAGCTGTCTATAGCATCCACTAAAATCCTTTTTAGTGCTTTCCTTTTCGTGTTTTCGTGATTCATTCTCGACGACTCACCGCGCGCCTTGCGCCCTGTGCCTTGAGCCCTGAGCCTTAGTTTTTATTCTTTCTTGTTTTTCCCACCAGGTATGACTTTGAATTGGGCGCGACGCTGGCTAGTGCTGAGATCCCTCAACCATTCCTGCCATGCTATTTTCCTCTCTTCCAATGACTGAGCATATTCTTGGCGTTTCATTTCTTGATCGTCGTCTTGAGCCTTTACCACTTCGCGTGCCCGTTTCAGCCTCTGGTAGGTTAGTGAAGAAGACCAAAACTTATCATTCAAAGGTTTACCGTAGTCTTTTTCAAGTTCTACTATGAGTTCATGGGCATGGTGGTCCAGCAAGAACCTTTCAAGATCGAAAAGCTCTTCGTTTTTTAGGTAGTATGGTGAATCTTCCCAATCGGCAATCGCTTGACTCAGTTTTTCAAACAAGTCCTCAGTGTCGATTGGTGGGGTTGTGGACATGTCAGAACTCTCAAAAAACGAGGTATTCCCGTCAATCTGCAATCTAAAATCTGCAATCTACAATCTTAACTATCCTTCATTTACCGATGGTAACGCTCTTTTCCTCAATCAGATCTTTCACACCGGCCTTTATAAGGGCGGGGTTGGTGTAGAGTTTATATTTCTTATTCCCTCTGGCATCTACAAAAGTATTCTCAAAGGTCAAATCCACCTTTTTCAAAAGTTTTACGCTGCTGTCCATCAGAATGAAGTGATAGTTGAGAGCTCCAAAGGTAAACGTTCCCACAATTACTATTACAACAAGGAGAGTCATCACCATCTTTTTCATTGTGAACTCCTATGTTAACCCAAGCAGCAAAACCCGCGAATGTTCTACTATAACTGAGTGCTAGCAATCAATTGTAAGTTTTTCGTTACTCGCCATCGGTTATTAGAGCGAGCATCAACGTCCTTTTTATTTGAGCAGAGAAGACCTGGTCCTGTGGGCCAGGTCCAGTTTTAATAGCTTTGCCAACCAAAGAACTCTAAGGCGTAAGGCGCAGGGAAGAAAAGAGTATTCAAGATTCATTTTGCCCTGTGCCTTGTACCTTGAGCCTTCCCCTTGGGGCAGCTCAATTAAGCTTAGACAGCCCCTTCGAACTTTTCCATCATAATGGCTTGCATATTTTGGGTGACTTGAGCTCTATCGTGTTCCTCCCGAAGCCGCTCTCCAAGTTTTTTTCCGGCTTCGACAGCCGCTTTCATGACCTCGGGTTGTTTGGTTACATCCGGAACGATCTCCTCAGAAATCTTCACACCCTCGCCATGGAGAAAATGGGGAATGCCGACTTTGCAGGTTTCACCATATCCGCAGGAGTAACAACTCGCAGCACCCTGGCCGCTGACTTTGGCCACCGTTTCAATAAAGTTATAGAGAAAAAACTGCTCTATATCATCCGCGGGGAACTGACCGGTTGTTCCTCCTACACCTACTGCCACTCCCAATTTTCCCCAAAGCAGATCTCCTTCTTGATGCCGGAACTGAAACCAGCGCTCCAAGAAAGCATGGGTCATGGCATTGAGGGTTGAATAATAATTGGGTGCACCTATTACGTATGCATCTGCGGCAACAATTTTCTCGCGAATGGGCTGAAGATCGTCTTCGACCTTGCAAACATTGTCCTTCACGCAGCCAAGGCAAGCAACGCAGCCTGCAAGGTTCTTTTTTCGAAGTGAGACCATTTCATAGTCCAGGCCAGTCGCCTCCAATACCGTGTTGACAAGTTTATAAACCCCGGATTTGTTCTCTTTGCGAGGACTTCCGCTGATGCCTAAAACCAGCATGTTGCTTCCTCCCTACTAAAATTAGCTAGAAGACAGATTAATATTACGTCGACTAAACAAGACCTAAGCTGAATTTAGAGATTATAACCGGTTGGACAACGATTGAGTATGTTCGAGTTAAGGATTTTGGCGGATCAGGAGGGTTTAACCTGAGTTTCCTCGAAACGAGCCACTGCCTCTCTAAGAGGGTCGGGTACAGGAGTCGGCTTTGCTGTAGACCGGTCAACTGCCACTGCAACGATGTGGCCGTTGGCAATAAAACGCTGGGACATAGACTCGAAGATGGCAAACTCAAAGGTAAAGCTGGAGTTACCGATCTGACCAACACGGGCATGGACATGGAGTATGTCATCGAAAAAGGCTCGGTCATGGTACTGACAGAGGGTTTCCACGTAGTAAAAATCGACACCGGCTTGCAGAAACTCATCGTAGCTATAGCCAATTGCCTTGAGGTACTCGGTCAGGGCCACGTCAAAGTAAGTAAGGTAGTGGCCAAAGAAAACGTGACCCTGCTGGTCCGTCTCGACGTACCTTACCTGGATGGGCTGGAAAAACCGATAAATATATGAAGTAGGGTCTTTCTTGGCCATAGCGCCGACTTTACCACAAAGACAGCTCACGGCAAACCCCAAAGCGAACACTAGGCACTAAGGACTAAGCACTAGGCACAAGGAAGTTAGTAGTTATTCGTTATTAGTTATACGGAAAGAATACACATGATAAATTGGGATATACCCACTGTCTGACTTCAGGCGGGGTATGCTAATAAAGATTAACGTATAACTGCCCTATCTCGCCTTGCCACTGTGCACCTTTTTTTACCTCAGCCGCCACAAATCAGCGTTTATAGTAAGATTTAGTATTGACAACCGCACTTTCGTTATTAATGTACGTCAAATCAGCAACGACATGCACTCCGCTGATACTCATGAGAATCACGTAATTACAAGCATCTTATTACTCTGGCGTAAAAAGAAACGCAAACGGGCACGACCGTCGGGTGAAGTCGACACATTTTTGTTTTTTGATGATCAATTTTTCGAGGCAGCCTCTTATCTCTCGATTGAAACAGAAAGGAGAAGATCATGGACATGAGTAACTTGACGCCCAAATTGATGGAACTGGTCACGCTTTACGGCGTGAAGGTCATCGCAGCTGTAGTCATTTTCATTCTTGGACGTTGGATTGCCAA
>JASFEM010000071.1:0-17257 GCA_050124835.1 Syntrophobacterales bacterium
TCTTCAAGCGCTCCCTGCAGAAACTCCGCGGTTTCCGCCGTGGTAAAGGACAGATCCAATGTGCGGATTTCGGTTACCTGGTCACGGCCGCGGAGCTTTGACATAGGCAGAGGTGGATCGCGCCGGCCAATCAGTACCAGGTGCATGGGCCGGGGTGGGTGATGTAACAGCACTTTGAGCAAATCGTGCACCGATTTATCCTGGATGCAATGGATATCATCCAGCACCAGAATAAAGTCCTGCTCAATCGAATCCAGTTCATTGGTCAGGCTACTGGCTAAGACTGGAATCTGTGGCAGGGTCGGGGCTTTGACCAGGCTCATGGTCTTACTGAAGGCATCCGGGAATTCCGTGCCATGGCGGGACGTTAGAGCAGCCAAAAAATAAGTCATAAACTGGTGTAGGTCGTTGTCGTGCTCATCCAGTGACAACCAGCCGAAGGGAGTTTTGCACCCATTCAACCAGGAACTCACCAGCGTGCTCTTGCCGTAGCCGGCCGGGGCCGAGACAAGAGTAAGTGGCCGATAGCGGCGCTGTTCGAGCCGCTCCAAAAGCCGCGCCCGGTGTACGTGGTCCCGGGGAACCGGGGGCCGGTGCAACTTGGTGCGCAAAATGGATATGGTAGTCGCCTCATCTGCCATAGCGTGCCGTCCTGTGCGAGACCATAGCACATCTAGAAAGAATAGAGGAAGCCCTGAATCTTCTAATCTCTAATTATAAGATATGAAAGGAGATCCAAACTTTTCATGCTTAGCCCTAACTCAACATAAATAGCAGAGACTTGAAACCACCCTAAAAGCCACTCGATTACTTGATCTTGTACTGCGCCGGCCGCGGGGCGTGGCAGCCGCGGCAGGCCTCGGGGGCGCTAACAAGTTTCTTCTTGTTATTGAAAACCTTATGGCATTCAATACATTTCTGATGGAGAGCGTTCGGTCTTTGCCAAATCATGTTCTCCCCCATCTCGTTTTCATGGATGGGGCCGCGCACGAGTTCCTCCTCGCTGTGACAATCACCACACCCGTTTACCTCATCCGGGGCGGGAGACTTCAGGGGCTCGCCGCTGTCATCGTGGTGGCAGTCGCCGCAACCCGCGCCGTACTTCTCAACGTGCTTTTTGTGGCTAAAGACGACCTTCCCGGTATAGACACTGGGGTAGACGCTTTTCGTGGCTCCGCCAGTGGGCGAACCGTCGAAGGTAATGACCTCCTGAATCTCTTCCCCGGACACGCCGGACTGCAGCCCAAGAAGCACCACTCCCGTTACCAAAACGAAGAAGACAATGATGAAAGATCTGATCATGTTTGCCACCTCCCTATCTAATAGTCGATCTTGCGGCGGCCGTAGGCCTCAAAATGCATGTCCCAGATTTTCTCCGGCACAGGCTTTTCACCTCCAAACCAGTCGCCCATAGTGATCCTGGTGTACGGGCAGACGGTCATGCAGTAACCACAGCCGGAGCCTGATTCGGCCCACCAGCGCACGCACTTCCTCCCGTCTATATACCACTTGAGTGCCCCTGGGTTCTGGGTGTGAGCGGCTGCTGGTGTGGCCTTGTAAGAGCGTTCCACATCCGGGCAGATGGCTCCGGCAGGGCATTCCTCAGCGCAAATGCCGCAGTTGGTGCAGTACTCGGTGACGCCGAAGTCGATGGGGTTGTCCGGTGTGAGCGGCATATTGGTCAAAACCTTGGCAATGCGCACATGAGGTCCGAATTCCGGCGTGATCAGGTACCCCAGACGGCCGAGTTGACCCAACCCTGCATCGATGGCCAGCGGCACACTGAGGGCGGTGTCGTTCATGCAGGGAATGGCCACGTATCCCAGGGAACGAATCGCCTGGGCCAACGCCACGGCGGCGATACCCATCTGGGAATAACCCTGGTTGGTACTGGCGAGCGTAGCCAGTGTCGAAGGCCCGACTTGCATCGGAGCCCTGGGCTGGACGAATATCATGACCACAGCATATTGCACCGATTCCGGTAGCACGAATTCGGTTTTTGTCTCCCGGGGTTGGTCCACTGCCTTAAAAACAATGTTCTTTGACTCATCTGGACCTGGCTCTTCGGCATTCTTGGATGCGGAGGCGTAGACCCAGCGACGATCGATTTTGGCAACGCCCGCACGGTCGGCACCGGCAAAGGCAGACATGACTTTGACCTTTTTGGTCACCTCTTTGGAATCGTCGATGGGCACGGGATTTGAGGTCAGCTCAGGCGGCAGCCCCTGGGGGTGCCAGCTTCGAAACCCTTTGTTCTCCAGGTTTTCCCCATAAGGTCCGATAATTTCGTTCCAAGTGGTAGCGGCCACATTTAGGGCCAGAAACATGCGTGCCTCAATGGGATCGGCCACGGGCACACCATGGCCTATATAGCCATGGTGCATATTCTCAATGGCCTTATTTGCAACGGCCACCGAGCCGGCCTCTGCGCCGAGCTCTTGGGTGACAACCCTAAAGGCCAAGTCTTTGCCGTGGAACCGCTTCAACTCCGGTTTACATTGGTAGATCTCTGCGGCTGTACCCTTCACCTGGCGTATCTTAACCTTAGGTTTGCGAAGGGTACGCAGGGCTGCGAGGGCTTCATTTTTCGGCAGACCAATCCCAGTAGCCATTGCAGTGGCAGCAGTTGTCACCGAGCCCACATACCTGACAAAATCTCTCCTAGTTATACCTGCGGCTTTTCGAGCCCGCATACTTGTTTTTTCTTCCTTGGACACGGTTAAGTCTCCTTTCTAAGGATGTCCGGATATGGTTTGGATTAAAGCAGAGACCAAAGCGCAAGATCTGCTTCAACGGAAACTTTGAAACTGTCATTTCACTATGACAATTCGCAGCCAGGTCATCCCGATCTCACGATGGCCTCATAATGCATCTTACCCTCGGCCAAATACTCAGTTACCGTAGATAGCAGCAAAAGTAAACTCCAGATCACTTGCCAAGATGTAAACTTGACCAGAACTAAAGATATGAGAAGGAGATGTGACTTTTCTTGGGATGAGATACGTAAGCGCAATTCGATCATTATCGAAGTGGCGATTGCATCCCTTAAACTAAACTTTAGCCGGATTTTATTCTGGCACAATATATGGTTTTTCTCCGGAATTATCCGTTTTGGGTAGATTTTGACACAGAGCTGGATCTGGGGTATGTTGCCCCAATTCCGCTCTATATCTACATCTGACAAAAACGAAAAAACAAGGAAACCCACTCAGGTGAATATCGTTTTCTTCGCCATTGTTCTGATCGCCTTTCTCGCTACCGGCTGGCGACAATTGTTCTGGGTGCCTGCCGCCGGAGAGCTGTCTCCCATGGAAGGGTTATCCAAGGCCATGATCGAATCCGCCGCTGGTGCTGTGGAGCTGGCCTTGGGGTTGATTGGGGTCATGACACTTTTTCTCGGACTGATGAAAGTCGCCGAAGCAGGTGGCTTGTTGACCATCCTGGCCCGTCTTATCCGACCCCTAATGGTCCGCCTGTTTCCCGATGTGCCCCCTGAACACCCGGCAATGGGCTCGATGATCTTGAATATGTCAGCCAACGCGCTGGGTCTGGGCAATGCCGCAACCCCCTTCGGAATCAAGGCCATGCAGGAGCTTGACAGACTCAACCCAGAGCCGGGTACTGCAACGGATTCCATGGTCATGTTCCTTGCCATAAATACCTCCAGCGTCACCCTGCTACCCACAGGCGTTATCGCGCTGCGCGCCGCAGCCGGCTCCGCAGACCCTGCTGGAATTCTCCCCACCACCCTTTTTGCGACCATGTGCTCGACCGTTGCCGCGGTCATTGCAGCCAAAGCCTATCGGAAGTTTTATCCAATCGGGAATGGTCGCCCGGAAGAACCGGAAGAAAAGGGAAAAATAGACAGCAGTGAGGCTTCGGAGGACGAGGCATCAACGCCCCCAGAGGTCACCGGAGCTTACCCAGCTTGGGTGAGCGGCCTGGCCCTGTGCTTGTTGGTCGCGTTGATCCCGGTAACCGTCTTTTTCGGCAAAGCCGTCTCTCCCTGGATCATCCCTGCTCTGATGGTTGGTTTTCTTAGTTTCGGAGTGTTGAGGCGGGTCCGCATTTACGAGGTATTCGTGGAGGGGGCAAAGGAAGGCTTTCAGGTGGCGGTGAAAATCATTCCTTATTTGGTGGCCATTCTCGTGGTGGTGGCCATGTTTCGTGCCAGCGGAGCCATGGGAGCGATGGTGGACTGGCTGGGGGCATGGACCGGCCGGGTAGGCATGCCGGCCGAGGCTCTGCCCATGGCCTTATTGAGACCCTTGTCAGGCTCGGGAGCTTACGGGGTCTTGGCTTCCATTATCAATGACCCTGCCATAGGGCCGGACAGTTACACCGGCTATCTGGTTTCAACCTTGCAGGGTTCTACTGAAACGACCTTTTACGTACTGGCCATCTATTTTGGCGCTGTACAGGTGCGACGAATCCGCCACGGGCTGGTTGCTGCTTTGACGGCAGATCTGGCAGGGATAATCGGAGCCGTCGTTGCCTGCTCGTTTCTTTACAGTTAATATACTTATGTAGTGATACAAAATCCCAGTCAATAATACAAATTCGGTTTCCACCCTATCATTACTTCATCTCTGAAAACTCTCATTTATTGAGCAAGGTCCGAAAAGAATTCTACTTGACAACGCCCAGGGACTAAATTTTAATAAAATCAATGACCTTAAATTTGATTGATCCATAGGCAACTAACCAGCATAGCCTTAGCCTTCTGGAGAAGCTTATGAAAAGATGTTACCAGAAGGTACCGTTGTGAAGCCTCTGGGGGAATTTTTTACCTCCTCGGAGGCTTTTGTATTTTAGCCCTCGATAAAAGAAAGCTTGTCGAAAGGAGAGGCGAGATTCCGCCTTCCTTCTAATGTCGACACTGGAGGGGAAGGGTTAGGAACTAGCCAGCACATTTGGAGGCCTATGAAGATGAGACGGGAGCCTATCATGAAAAAGCTATTTGTACTGGTGGCAATAGTATTTCTGCTTTCGGTTCAACCTGGACTGTCGGCAGAACTTACCATTTTGACTGAAAACCTGCCGCCCCTGAACTATGTAGAAAACGGCGTATTGGTTGGTCCTTCTGTTGATATTGTTAAAGAAATTCAGAGAAGAGTGGGGTCGCAAGAACCCATCCAAGTTTATCCGTGGGCAAGAGCTTACAAAATGGCTTTGGAAGACGAAAATGTTATTTTGTTCAGCATGACCTATACGAAATTACGTTATGATAAATTCAAATGGATTGGTCCAGTAGCTAAGAAAAGAGATATTCTTGTCGCCAAGAAGGGTTCAGGCATAAAAATTAACAGCTTGGAGGATGCCAAAAAAGTAAACCGCATTGGGACGCTTCGAGATGATACAAGGGAGCGTTTACTCAAAAGTCTAGGATTCACAAATCTTGAACCTGTTTCTGATGAACAAATGAATGCTAAAAAGCTTGATCTCGGACGTATAGATTTATGGACTTATAAAAAACCGGGGCTAAGAACTGTTTGTGAGTTGGCCGGGGTTGATCATAATGAAATGGAGGAGGTCTACAATCTGCGGGAAATTGAACTTATGATTGCTTTTTCAAAGAAAACGTCAGATGCAATTGTAGAAAAGTGGAGGACTGCTTTTAACGAAATGGTAGCTGATGGAACAATGATGAAAATTTGCAAGGAATGGAATAAGAAACTACCAGATCATCCATTTCCAGAGATTGAAGACAAACCTTAAAACCCACCCACCACTACCTGAAACAAGACCTCGCCAAAGTGGGGCTGGCGCAACAGGATTGTGTCCATGCAGAACGATTCCCCATCACGTCCAAGATTCAGAAGCATCAGCCGTCGTTTCAGTTACGCTTTGATTGGCGTCGTGACCTTAATGTTAGTAGGCTTTGCTTCGTTTGCCATATTTTTCAATGTCTCCAAGACGGAAGGTGAATTAGTAGAAAGGTTGAACAGCTCTTTAAAACTTGCTGAGATAAGTCTGCCCTTACCACTTTGGAACATTGACCATGATGTTGTAAAAGATTTTGTCAAATCTTTATTTTTAGATAAATCTATTGTTTATGCTAAAGTTTTGTGGGGAAATCTGATCATTACTGAAAGAAAGCACAATAAATTTCAACAGAAAGATTTCTCCTACTTTGAATCCTCTCCAAAATTCATCGCCAAATCCTCTGATATAGAATACGAAGGCCAGAAAGTTGGTACGATACAACTCGTTATGTCACGCGAGATTATTAAAAAAGAACTCATTCTAAATATTAGCGTGATTGTTAACTTAACGCTTTTCATAATTATAGGCATTTCAGCAACATCAATTTTTATTACGAGACGCTATATTTCTCGCCCCTTGATGAAATTGCAGCAATCAGCAGCATTGTTTGCCCAAGGCGATTTAGAGGCTCCCATTGAAACAGGTAGCAGTGATGAAATCGGACGGTTGGCTGAGGATCTCAGTGTCATGCGAGATTCGATCAAGAATTTGTTTGGAGAGCTCAGCCAGAGCAAGGACAAACTGGAGGAGTACAGCCGAACTTTGGAGGAGAAAGTTGAGGTACGCACCCAGGAATTAGCTCGGTCGGTGGAAGAACTCCAGGCCCTAGGGGAAGTCAGCCAGGCGGTGAGCTCCACCCTCGACCTCCAGAAAGTTCTCGCCACCATAGTTGCCCATGCTGTAGAACTTTCAGAGACAGAGTCTGGGGCAATATATGAGTACGATGAGACAAACGAGCGGTTCGAGCTCCGGGCAACACACCGGATGAGTGAGGAACTGATCCAGGCGATCCGCCGGGCTCCGGTTCACTTGGGTGAGACTGCGCTGGGTTGGGCGGGGGTTAGGCGTGAAGCGGTGCAAATTCCCGACATCCTGGAAGAACCAAATTATCCCCTCCGCCAGATCATCGAACGGGATGGACTCCGGGCATTGCTCGCGGTTCCGCTGCTTCGCGAAGACAGGCTTATTGGTGGGCTGGTGGTTCGACGCAGAGCGCCTGGCCAGTTCGAGAAGGAAACGGTGGACCTCCTGCAGACTTTCGCCACCCAGTCAGCCCTGGCAATCCAGAATGCAAGGCTTTTCCGAGAAATCGAGGAAAAGGGACACGAGCTGGAGATCGCCAGCAAGCACAAGTCCGACTTCCTCGCCAACATGAGCCACGAGCTTAGAACACCCCTCAACGCCATCCTAGGCTATACGGAGCTGATTCTTGACAAGATCTACGGCAATGTGCCTGGGCAAATTCAAGAGGTCTTGGAGCGGGTCGAGCAAAATGGGCGCCATCTCCTGAGTTTGATCAACGATGTTCTTGACCTTTCCAAGATCGAGGCGGGCCAGCTTACCCTGTCTCTCGCTGACTATTCGATGAAAGAAGTCATTCATACTGTGGTTACTGCGGTGGAGTCCCTAGCCGCGGAGAAAAATCTCGAATTAAAGGTTTCGGTATCTCCAGAGGTGGATTACGGCAAGGGCGACCAGCAGCGCATATCTCAGGTGCTCATGAACCTTGTCGGAAACGCGATCAAGTTCACCGAGGCGGGGGAAGTGGAGGTCGACGCGACAGCTTCCAACGACACTTTTGTGGTCTCCGTGTCTGACACAGGTCCCGGTCTCTCAGAGGGTGATCAGGAGAGGATCTTCGAGGAATTCCACCAGGTGGATGCTTCCAGCACTCGGACAAAGGGGGGAACCGGCCTCGGGCTTGCTATTGCTAAAAGGATAGTCGAAATGCACGGGGGCCGCATTTGGGTTGAATCGACCTCGGGCAAAGGTTCGACTTTCTCTTTCACAATACCGGTTCGAGTTGAGGAGCAAAGATGAGCAAGTTGATTTTGGTGGTAGAAGATCAGGAGGATAACCGGCGTATCATGCGCGACCTTCTCTCGAGCGTCGGCTATGAAGTGATCGAGGCCGTAACCGGGGAAGACGGTGTGGCCGCGGCTGACACCCATCGGCCTGACCTGATCCTCATGGACATCCAGCTTCCCGGCCTCGACGGCTACGAGGCTACGCGCCAGATCAAGGCCAACCCAGATCTCAAACACATCCCGATCATCGTGGTCACCTCCTACGCCCTGAGCGGTGATGACGTAAAGGCCTTTGAGGCTGGCTGCGATGATTATGTGTCGAAACCCTTTAGTCCCCGTGAATTATTGGCAAAGATCCGCGAATATGTGCAATAGCTAGATTGCAAAGGGAAAATTGTGAGAACGCCACCACTGATTCTCATTGTGGACGACAACCCCACGAACCTGGATATCCTCCAGACTCGCCTCAGAGCCCACAACTACGAGGTCATCACCGCGGCCGACGGCGAAGCCGGGCTGGCCGCGGCCAGAGAGAAACAGCCGGACCTGATGCTGCTTGACATTATGATGCCCAAGATGAACGGCATTGAAGTGTGTCGGCGGATCAAAAAGGACCCTTCCCTGCCATTCATACCCATTATTATGGTAACTGCTAAAGCCGATTCAAAAGACGTGGTGGCCGGACTCGAGGCAGGCGGCGACGAATACCTGACCAAGCCCGTGGACCATGCCGCGCTGGTTGCCAGGGTCAAGTCGATGCTGCGGATCAAGGCTTTACATGATACCGTCCTTGAGCAGTCGGCTCAGCTCAAAGTTCAACTCGAGACTGCAACCAAGATTCAATCTTTATTCTGGCCAAGAATTCCAGAGCTGAAAGCGGGAGGTCATATCTGGGCTGTGTCTGTTCCTGCCTCCTATGTGGGCGGCGATTTGTACGATGTGATTCCTCTGCCCGACGACAGCTTATTAGCATACGTGGCCGATGTTTCGGATAAAGGCGTTCCCGCTGCTCTGATCATGGCCGCATTGTCAACCAAAATCCGCAGCGAAGCACTGGTTCAAAGGGAGGTGGACAAGCTTCTTGAAACCGCAAACAAGAGCATGTACTGGCTGGCGTCCGAAGAAGGATTTTTCGCGACCATTGCTCTTGCCAGGTATTGGCCCTCGAGCGGAAAAATGCAACTTACTTTGGGGGGCCATTTGTCGCCTCTGTGGATCGCAGAAGGCGAAATTAGAGCGCTACCGCAAATAGAGGGAATATCATTGGGAGTCACACCGGACGTCCATTACGGAATCGAGGAAATCTTTCTGTCTCCGGGAGAATCGATTCTCTTTTTTACAGACGGAGTTGTCGAAGCAGAGAATGAAAATTATGAGTTATTCGGTAGTGATCGCTTGGACAGCTACATAAGAAATGAAAAAGGGCCGCCCTGGGGTAAAAGACTATTAGACTTCATCCGTGGCTGGCGGGGGAATGCGCCCGTAAATGACGATTTAACCATATTGGAGATTTGGCGGGAGAAATAAAAAAGTTATAATTTTATGGACGTGCCCCTCGTCGCGCGTCCTCAATATAGCTTTTGAGATAGCGCGCGGTATAAGAACGCTTCGTCTGTTCCAACAGCTCTCTTGGTGATCCGCACGCCACCACTTCCCCCCCGCCGTCACCGCCTTCTGGTCCCAGGTCAATAATGTGGTCAGCCGCCTTAATTACCTCTAGATTATGTTCAATCACCACCACGGTGTGGCCTCGATCCACCAGAGCCTGTAGCACTGCCACCAACCTTTCGACATCAGCAAGGTGAAGTCCGGTGGTGGGCTCATCCAGAATATAGAGCGTTCTAGCTCGGTGGTTTTTTGCCAGCTCATTGGCCAGTTTAAGCCGCTGAGCCTCTCCGCCGGAAAGGGTCGGACTCGGTTGCCCCATGCCGAGATACCCCAACCCCAGGTCGACCAGCAGCCGCAGCGAGCGATGGATCTTCGCCACTGCCGCGAAAAACTCCGTTGCTTCCTCTAAGGTCATGTCCAGCACTTCCGCAATGTTTCGCCCCTTAAATCTCACCGCCAAAGTTTCACCGTTGTAACGGCGGCCGCGACATTGCTCGCACTTGATGTAGACATCGGGCAAAAAAGCCATCTCCACTCGCACCTGACCCTGGCCCTTGCAGTTCTGGCATCGACCGGTTGCCACGTTAAAGGAGAATCGGCCCTGCCCGTAGCCCCGAGCTCGCGCCTCCGGTGTTGCGGCAAACAACTTACGAATCTCATTGAAGACGCCCACATAAGTAGCCGGCACCGAGCGTGGTGTTCGACCGATAGGACTGTGATCCACCTCCAGGACTCGGTCTAAATGTTCCCAGCCAACCAGCTCCTGGTGGGAGCCTGGCTGAAGCTCAGATTTATGCAGCTTGTTTGCAAGCGCTTTGTAAAGGGTCTCCTTCACCAAGGTGCTCTTGCCGGATCCGGAAACGCCGGTCACACAGGTAAGCGTTCCCAGTGGTACCGAAACATCTATACCTTTGAGATTACGCGCCTCGGCTCCGCCGATCTCGAGCTTGTTGCCCTCGAGAGCGTTCCTTTCAAGGGATGTTAGACGTCTTCGGCCATTGCCATTGAGGTAATTACCGGTAACGGATTGGGGTTCCCGCTGTAAGTCAGCAAGAGTGCCACTGGCTACCAAATGGCCTCCATGTATGCCACCACCTGGACCGAGATCAATCAGATGATCTGCTCTCCGGATGGTCTCCTCGTCGTGCTCCACCACCACGATAGTGTTGCCCTTCTTCTTGAGTCCCGCCAGTGTTTCCAGAAGGCTCTCGTTGTCCCGCGGGTGGAGGCCTATGGTAGGCTCATCCAGGATGTAGCAGACCCCGCGTAGATTGGAGCCCATTTGGGCCGCCAGCCGGATCCGCTGAGCCTCTCCCCCTGACAGAGTGTCAGCACTGCGTTCCAGTTGCAAATAGCCGAGGCCCACCTGTTCAAGAAAATCAAGACGGCTGAGAATCTCCTCCAAGAGCGGGTGGGCAATGTCGACCTCTCGTCCGAAAAACTGCCAAGCTGAAAAAAGTTTACGCGCCACTGACACTGGCCGATCACAACTCTCCCAGATATTCATGCCACCAATTTTCACGCTCAAGGCGGTTTTATTTAACCTGGCGCCCCGGCATTTTGGACAGGTGCTCCCGTCCACAACCCCTCCAAGTCGACCAATACCTTCGCAATGCTCACAGGCACCATGTCTGCTGTTGAAGGAAAATAGCCTCGGATCCAGACTGGGAATGCCAAGGTGACAGTGGCCACACGTCAGTCGGCGGCTGTAGAAGACCTCTCGCTTGCCACCTTCCCATGCCACCAGTTGACCGTCTCCCACAGCCAGCGCCTCGTCTACCGCCTCGGCCACCCCCCTACCAGCCCTTTTGGGAAAGCGTTTCCATTGGCGTATGACAATCTCCACGTCGTGTTCCTGAAACCGCGCCAGTTTGGGAAGCGGGTCCAATGGATGGATTTGACCGTCTATGCGCGCTTGCTTATAGCCTTGAGCCCGAGCCCGCTCCAGTATCTCGCGGTGAAAGCCTTTGCGACCCAACACTTTGGGGGAAAGCATAATCAGCCGTTTGCCCTGGAAGCGCTGACGGAGGTCCATGGTAATTTCTTCTGGACTCATGGCACTAATGGCCTTGTGGCATACAGGACAATGTGGAACTCCTACCTTACTGAAAAGTAGACGGAGGTAGTGGTAGATTTCTGTAATTGTGGCCACTGTGGAACGCCGACTCATTTGGCTGCTCCGCTGATCAATGGCCACGGTGGGTGGAACGCCTCTGATTTCTTCCGCCTCGGGTCGGTCGAGGATTGGCAGGTATTGGCGCGCAAAAGTGGAGAGGCTGTCAAGATAGCGACGCTGGCCCTCGGCAAAAAGTACATTAAAGGCAAGAGTAGACTTGCCGGAACCCGAAACCCCGGTGACCACCACCAGCTGGTCGCGAGGTACCTCTAGGGTCAGGTTTTTTAGGTTGTGCTCGCGGGCACCACGAATCCTAATCGCCCCATTATCATCTGCGCTTCGTTTTGCACCGGGGGCAGGAACAACTTGCTCTGGTCCTGTCCAATATCTGGCGAGGAATCGACCCGTGTGAGATGCAGAAGACTCAGCGACCTCCTCAGGCGTGCCGGCGGCAACTATTTCGCCCCCCTCATCGCCGCCTTCGGGTCCTAGGTCTATGACATGGTCGACTGATTGGATCACATCGAGGTTATGCTCCACCACCAGAACGGTATGACCGCTGTCAACCAGCCGATTAAGGGCTTTCACCAGCAACCGGATGTCATCTCCATGCAAGCCTGTGGTGGGTTCATCCAGTATGACTAAAGTATTGCCCTGGCCGTTTAATCGCAAGGTACGGGCAAGCTTCAATCGCTGGCTTTCGCCTCCTGAAAGCGTGCTGATGGGTTGTCCAAGGCGAAGATAGTCCAGTCCAACATCACGCAGTGGTGAAAGAGCGCCTAAAATACGACGTTGATCCTCAAAGAGTTCCATGGCCTCGGCCAGGGTTACATCCATTATCTCTCCAATGGAAAACCCCAGGTACCTCACCTCAAGAATTTCTTCCCTGAATCGGCGTCCCTTGCACACAGGGCATTCCAGGTACAGATCAGCCAGAAACTGCATCTCCACCTTCTCGAAACCCTGCCCGCCACAGGCCTCACAGCGACCACCAGGTGCGTTGAACGAGAAATGCCCAGGACCATAACCCCGCAATCGCGCCAGATCAGTTTTGGCCAAAAGTTCACGAATCGGAGTTAAAGCACCGCTGTAGGTGAGTAGGTTAGCCCGCGGAGATCTGCCTATAGCCTGTTGATCCATAAAAACTATGTCATCGATATGCTCTAACCCCACCATCTCGCGGCAGTAGCCGGGCGCTTCAGTGGCGAGTCCCTGACGTCGCAGCCAATTGCGGTAAAGTACGTCCTCCACCAAAGTACTCTTACCTGAACCGGACACGCCGGTAACAGCAACAAGTAGGCCCAGAGGAATGTCAACATCAAGATCTCGCAGATTATGAGCTTGAATGCCGACAAGCTTTAGGTAGCGAGCCTTATGTGGCTCCCTCCTCTTTCTTGGGCGGCCGGGACGGCTCTTGCCGGCAATATATGCGGCAGTTCGTGAACCTCTGGCCGAAAGAATTTTAGAACTCGGGCCGCTGAACACTGCCTTTCCCCCTTGCTCACCTGCCCCTGGACCCAGGTCTACTAGGTAATCGCTTGCATGAATAATTTCAGGGTCATGTTCCACAACTACCACTGTATTGCGTTGCCGCGTCAGAGCTCTCAAAATTTTCACCAGCCTCTGGTTATCACGAGGATGCAGGCCCACACTGGGCTCGTCCAGCACATAGAGTGTATTGACCAAGGGCGAGCCCAGAGCGCGGGTAAGATGGACCCGCTGCACCTCGCCGCCGGAAAGGCTGCGGGACTGACGATCCAGGCTCAAATAACCGAGCCCCACTTCATCCAAATAGCTAAGTCGTCCGATTATTTCTTTAATCACCAGTCTAGAAGCCGGATCAGACTCGAAGGTTGCCGCCATGTCTCGAAAGAAACCGAGGGCACGACTAATGGCTAAGCGGTTAACCTCAGCAATATGTTTACCACCGATAAGGTAGAGGAGCGATAGCGGCTGGTAACGGCTGCCGTTACATGAAGAGCAGGTGCGGTAGGCCCGATAGCGTGACAGAAACACCCGAACGTGCATCTTGTAGGTCTTGGTTTCCAGCCAGTGGAAAAACCCCCGGACCCCATAGAAATCTTCGCTTCCCTCGATTACGGCCTCCTGCTGGGCTAAAGTTAAGTTGCGAAACGGAACATCCCTGGGGATTCCTACGGTGCCGCAGAAGTCCATCAGGTCGTGGTATTCCTCCCGAGAAGTGGACCAAGGCTTAACCGCTCCCTGCTCCAGAGAAAGACCCTTGTCCGGTATAACCAAATCTAGATCAACATCGATGACTCGGCCAAAACCGCGACAGGTCTCACAAGCGCCCAAAGGGCTGTTAAAGGAGAAAAGATGGGGTGACGGTGAAGGATAGACAATGTCACAAAAGGCACAGTGTCGAGTCGCTGAAAACAGATGTTTCTCTTCAGGAGAGCGGATAACCGTCACTTTGCCTTCGCCGAATTGGAGAGCCTGTTCCAGCGAGTCAATGAACCGCTGACGATTTTTCGGATTCCAAAAAATCCTGTCCACCAGCACATCAATGGATTTCCCTGCAGGGACGGGATCGTCGTCCAGGTGGAGAATTCTCCCCTCATGCCAGACGCGGCGGAAACCATTCCGCCACATGTAGTGACGAACCTCTTCCCCGGAACGGCTTTCAGTGCTGAGAGGAAATGTTATCAAGACCTGGCGATCTTTGGGAGTATCGGAGAGTGAAACCCAAATGCTTTCAGGGCTATCTTCATTGACGGGCCGGCTGCAGCGCTGGCAATGTAGCACACCCGCCCGAGCATAGATCAACTTCAGATGATCGGCAATTTCGGTGATCGTGCCCACAGTAGAACGGGAGCTTTTGATGCGGTTTCCCTGCTCGATGGCTATGGCTGGAGGAATGCCAGCAATATTTTCTACTTGGGGCCGGTCCAGCCTATCCAGAAACTGGCGAGCATACGGAGAGAAGGTTTCAACGTAGCGCCTTTGGCCCTCAGCATAGAGTGTTTCCAGTGCCAAACTCGACTTTCCGGAGCCGCTAACCCCCGTTATGGCTATGAGCTGTTCTCTGGGAAGTTTCAGGCTCAGATCTTTCAGATTGTTTTGTCTGGCGCCGACGATCTTTATGAATTTATCATTTCGCATTGAGCATTTCTCATTACCCATTGGGCCTATTTGTGCCCGTCATTTTTCTTTATCATAACCTTTAATCATAAATCACAAATGGCGAATGGGAAATGAGAAATGAAAAAAGAGAAATGATCAGATCCACGATATGGGGGAAAACCTCATGATGTTGGCCGACAGGGTGACCAGCCCAGGAGCCAGGAGATCGCTGAAATTAAGATTCAGGTGACCGTCCAGTCGCTGTAGTTCTTCCTCAACTGGAGTATGCGGATTGAGATTGAGGCGGACCGCCTGGGAAAAACGGGGGTGGGTGGGATCACATAACTCAGGCGGAGTGCAAGCAAAGTGCATTCGGCAGGCCAGCGGCCGAATCGGATAGATCAGACACTCCTGTGAGTCATCGAGAAAAGCACAGGGATGTCTCAGCTGACTGTACCTGATCAGCAACTTGTCGTATTCACTCTTTCCGCTGAACTGTTCACCCATGAATTCGCCAGCCGATTGCCCTCTCACCTGATCAAGCACCTGGCAGCTTTCAAGATTCCGACGGAAGAACTTCTCCAACTGCCCAGCTTGCTGTAGGAAATCATAAATGATAAGAAATTCCCAGTTACTAATCCCACCGGGCATGGCAAAACAGCAGGCAGCACAGCCAATGTCGCAATACACTCTCCAGCCGTTCTTCTGCAGCTTACCAATGACGTAGGCCAAATACTTATCATAGAGGCTATAGGCCCGTTGGCTCAAACGTCTCGCTTCCTGTGGTAATCTCAAGTTCTGACTGAATCTTTTCATCTCCCCCATGGCACCGATTTGACGAAAAATGCGCGCCATTTTCGCCATGAGGGGTCTAGACTGTTCATCGTCCAGCTGCGGGATGATTACGCTAATATCTGGGGATAGCTCGGGCATGGAAGAATTTAAAATTTTGGGATTTAGGAATTTAGGGATTAGGAAAACGCCATTCCAATTATTTAATATGACTAAAGGAGTGCTTGTAAATCCTTGACGCCTCCTTCCTGTAGCACCTCACTCAACTCTTTAAGCTTGAGGCGATAATAAGCGAGCACATGCACGAGCGATTTGCGATTGGCCCAAGAGCGCTCAGTTGCGTGCGGGGACACTGCGGCAACAATCCTGAAAATCTCTTTAAGTTCGCTGCTGGCGTACTCATCAACTTCGTCCACATAACCGCTCACCTGGCCAGCAACTTTACAGATGAGCCTGAGCAGTATTATTGGAAGGTCTTCGAGAACCGAGAATAGCCGGTCGTGGACCTCCGGGTCAATCTCTTCCACCTTGCAACCAGCTTCTTCCCAAACCTCTCTCACACGCCTCATTGCTTCATTGTCGCGACGTTTCCCCAGCGTCAGTAGACACGGTCGGTTTTGGAAAAGGGCGGGATAGGCCTCGTCGAGATCTTTTTCCTCTTTGAACACCACAGGATGGCAACCCACAAAGGCATTCTCTTTCGGAAGTACTTCTTCGGCCGTTTCGAGTACAGGCCCCTTGATGCGTCCCACGTCGCATACAACCGTACTCACCTGCAAGTGAGAGGAAATGCTGATCAGAACCTCCGGAATCAACTGAGTGGGAACCGCCAACACAACAAAATCTGCCCCGGAAAGACCTTGTTCCAGGTCTGCCGTGGCCTTGTCCACAATGTTGCGATGTAAAGCCTTGGTTAATACGGTTTCATTGTTGTCTATACCAACAACTTCCTTTACCAAGCGCTTCTTGCGAAATACCATGGCAAGTGAACCACCAACCAATCCCAAGCCTATAATGGCTGCACGCCCGAATTTTTCTGCCATCGCTCTTAACTCCCTCAGACAGTTGCTAATGAAGCTGTTTCACCTATCAAATATAGCCCCTGCCGTTGTGGTTAGTCCTCATCTGTCTACCATAGCCTCTAGTATCTGTCAAAGCATTTTATGTAATGACGACAGTAAGTTATCGATAATTAACGCATAAGACAATGAGCCAGGATCAACTGGTCACTTCTCAGCGCTCGCTTCGCTTCCGACCTTGCTGAAGCTTCGACGGAAAGGGTGCTAAGACCCCGCAGCGCATCATACCAGGCGGGTACCTTGTTTCGCTCGCCACATTCTCATTTGGCATTGCACCTGGTACAGGGGGCACTGCCCACCCTGCACTCGTTGAATGTTATGCAACGGACTACCGATGACGTACAATAGCGCACGCTGGTTCGCCAGAAAAGACTTTCTTTCCCTCCTCCTTCTGGGTATTATGGTGCGCCTGACGGTGTGGCAAGCGTTTAGCCATCAGCTGTCAATAACAACGAAGTCTCAGAGTTGACCGGGCATCAAATGTTAATACCATTTCAATGTTAACTTTATTCCCAGAGCACATATGATTTCACTAATTCGGGCAGTATAGCCAGCTTGTATTCTCTTTAAGCACCTACTTTGCTGTTTTTTTTCGCTGAAAGTTGATAGCTGAAAGCTAGCCAGGTGGTCGCCTCTCGCGTGTTGCTCGGAGACGGTCCTCTGGATGTCTATTTTGTGTTGGAAAGAAATCCGCCCATGATCATCCGCTGTCCAGATTGCAATTTTACCGCAACCGTCAAGGACCAGAGCCTTCTGACACCAGACCATCCACCTGTCTGTCCTCG
>JASFEM010000072.1:0-16878 GCA_050124835.1 Syntrophobacterales bacterium
GTGAGCAGGTCAAAAAAGGGCAAGTTCTGGCCGAGCTGGATCAACAACCTTTCGTGCTGGCGGTCAGAGACGCAGAAGCCGAACTGTCGAAAGCCCAGGCCAATCTTTTGGAGAGGCGAGCCAATTACGAGCGCTATCTTGCCCTCTACGAGTCCAACAATGCCAGTAAGGCTGAATTGGATGAGGCCAGGGCCAGCTTTGACAGTGCCAGGAGTCAGGTAAAGGCAGCAGAAGCTCAATTGGGCCTGGCACGTCGTGACCTGCGCAAAACCAGGCTAATAGCTCCTTTTAACGGTACTATCTCTGTGAAAGAGATAGAGCCATTCGTGGAGGTCCCGGCAGGTAAAGCAATCTTCGGCTTGGATGGAGAGGAGTCCGGCTTCGAGGTCAGCGCTGAAGTGCCCGAGGCGGTGATCATCCATCTGAACGTTGGTGAGGAGGCCGATGTTGTTTTTCCTGGCCTGAAAAACCGCAGGGTGCCTGGAGTGATCACCGAGGTAGGGGCAAGATCACGAGAGGCCACTACCTTCCCGGTGACCGTGCAGCTGCAGGAGCAGTTTCCAGCGCTCAGGTCGGGTACGTCAGTGGAAGTTGCTTTTCAGTTCATCCCGGAGTCGGAAACAGGTGAACCAATAGCTACTGGCCTTACAGTCCCTCTTGAAGCGTTTTTTGTGGGAGGAGAGAAAACACACTTTGTTTTCATTTATGATGAGAAGAGCTCCACCGTCAAAAAGACTCAAATCAAGGCATTGAATCTTCGCGATAACGACGTAATCGTTGAACCTGGTGCTCTCAAGGCCGGCGACATCATAGCCACTGCCGGTGTAGCGTTCTTGAACGACGGACAGAAAGTGAATCTGATGAAAGAAACGAAGTAGGGGATTTCAGATTTCAGATTTAAGATTTGAGATTGAGGATGTGAGATCTGTGATGTGAGATGTGAGATGTGAGATAATTATGCTTTTCATTGCTCGTCTTGCGTAACACATCCTATATTCAAATCTCTCAATCCTCTAATTCCCCAATCCCTTAATTTTTCAATCCCAAATCCGAAATCCGCAATCTTAAATCGAATGGGGGACTCTTAATGAACCTTACCGGTTTCTCGCTCAATAACTCACGCTTGGTGATGCTTTTGGTAGCACTGCTTACTGTCGCCGGCATTGGCATGCTCACGAACTTCCCCAGTAAGGAGGACGCTGTGGTTACCATCCGGGATGCGGTGGTAACCACCTACTATCCAGGGATGTCGCCTCGACGGGTGGAGGATCTCATCACCCGCAAGGTGGAGGAATATATCCGCCAGATGCCCGAGGTAGAGGATATCTACGATGTCAAGTCCGCTACCGGGGTTTCCATCGTCTACGTCAAGGTGTACGACAATTTTTTCGACATGGATCAGATCTGGACTGACCTGCGCAACAAGATGGATGATGTCAGGCCAGAGCTGCCGGAAGGAACCATAGGCCCCTTTGTTGACGACGAGTTCGGCGATGTGTCCGTGGTTCTTGTCGCTCTGACAGCCGAAGGCTTTTCCATGGCCGAGATGCGTGATGTTGCGAGGGATATTCAAGACGATTTTTATACCATCCCTGGCATTCGCAAGGTGGAGCTTCATGGCGTGCAGAGTGAGAGGGTATTTCTGGAGATATCCAATGCCCGCTTAGCACAATACGGGCTCAGCCCCACTGAGCTTGCCCAGACTCTCATGAAGCAGAACATCATTCTCCCGGGCGGCTCCGTTGATACCGGGGCGGTGGAGTTGGTGGTTGAGCCTTCGGGAAATTTCGAGAGCGTGGAGGACATTGAGAATGTTGTCATCAGGCTGCCCTCATCCAACCAAGTCGCCTACCTGAAAGATATTGCCACGGTGAAGCGAGCCTACATCGACCCGCCGACGCAAAAAGTCTACTACGACGGGAAGCCCGCTATCATTCTAGCGGTAGAGCAAATGGAAAAGGGCGTAAACGTCTTGGATTTCACTCCCAGAGTGCAGAAGAGGGTCGAGGAGTGGCAGAACCGGCTACCCATCGGTTATCAGGTGGACGTTGCTTTTTACCAGGCCAAGTACGTGAAAGAATCGGTCAGCGGGGTATTCAAGAATCTGATCCAGACACTGGTCACCGTGCTCGCTGTAGTAATGCTTTTTCTGGGGTTGCGTACCGGGCTCATCGTAGGAACCATTGTTCCCCTTACCATGATTGTTACTCTCGTCTGGATGCGGGTTTTGGGCCTAGAGCTCCACCGGATTACTCTGGCCACCCTGATCATATCCCTGGGGCTTTTGGTGGACAACGGCATCGTTATGGCCGAGGAGGTGGGCCGGCGCATGCTGGAAGGGGAGGAAAGAAGGGATGCGGCCATCAATGCGGGCAAAACCCTGGCGCTGCCGCTACTTACCTCAACGCTGACCACGATCCTGGCATTTGTACCTTTGGCCATGGCTCCCAACGTCACCGGAGAGTATTTGAGCTCCATGGCCACGGTTATCGCCATCACCCTCCTGACCTCGTGGGTTCTTGCCAATATGGTAACTCCGCTTAACTGCTACTGGTTCTTGAAGCCCAAGGCTCTCACTGAAGAGGAAATACAAGCGCAGTACCAAAAACCCATGTACCAGATATACAAGAGGCTTTTGACTTTCGCTTTGAACAACCGGATAGTTGTCCTCGGCGTGGTGGCAGGTCTGATGTTTGGGGCCATCACCCTCATGGGCTTGGTGAGGAAGCAGTTCATGCCCGACTCTGAGCGGGATCAGTACATGATTTATTTAGATGTTCCAGCCGGCTACGGCTCCAACGCCATGGACCGTACAGCGGTTCGTTTTCTCGAATGGCTCGAAGACGAAAAGGCCAATCCGGAGGTAACTAGCAGCATTGCCTACGTAGGATATGGCGGACCACGGTTTTTTCAAACATTTGGTCCTCGGGCTCCGGCACCTAATATTTCCTTTATTCTCGTGACAACAAAAGACTTTGATTCCATCTTCTCGTCAATGGACAAGACCCGCGAGTATCTTGCTCAGAATTTTCCCGAAGTCTATCCCCGTATAAAGACGTTCTGGCTGGGGGCAAATGAGACAGGATTGATAGAAGTGCGTATTTCCGGGCCGGGTCACGATAAGATATACGAGATAAGTCAGCAGGTGGAAGGGGCTCTTCGCGATATCCCGGGAACAGAGGGCATTTACAGTGACTGGGAAAACCGGGTCTCCAAGGTTTTCGTTGACATCGATCAGCCGCGGGCCCGAAGGGCTGGTGTCACTTCGGAGGAGATCGCCAACAGCCTGAACGCCTTTTTTAGCGGCAACCCTATCACCGACTATCGGGAGGAGGACAAGGCCATACCTGTGATGCTCCGGGCCATAGGGGCAGAAAGAAAGACCCTCGATCGTCTCCGTACCGTAGAAGTGTATTCCTCTACGCGAAAGGACAATGTGCCCCTCACCCAGGTGGCGAATCTCAGGACTGAGGTCATGTACAATCAGATCTACAGGCGAAATCTATTGCCTACGGTGACCGTGGAGGCCAAGCACTTGTGGTTGCAAGCGGCAGAGCTCGAGGAGGCCCTCTCGCCAGCACTGGATAAGATCATGGAGGATCTGCCGCCCAGGCACTTCTGGGAGTGGGGCGGGGAATCTGAGAATTCAGCCAAGGCTCAAAACGCCCTCAAAATATTTATCCCCCATGCCCTAGGAGCGATGATCTTGCTCATGGTCTGGCAATTCAATTCCTACGCCAAGCCGGCGATAATTTTCATCACCATCCCGCTGGTACTGATTGGGGCTGCGCCGGGACTGCTGCTCACCGGGGCATTCTTTGGTTTCATGGCTATTCTCGGTTTTCTCAGTCTGGCGGGTATTATCATCAACAATGCTATTGTCTTACTGGATTCAATCCAGAACGAAATCGACGGTGGGGCAAAGCCTTACGATGCGGTCTATACCGCCTGCCTAACCAGATTCAAACCAGTGCTCATGACCACGCTGACGACCATTCTCGGGCTGGTCTCTCTGATGATCCCGCCTGACCCTATGTTTTTTGCCATGGGGGTAGTGATCAGCTTCGGCCTTGCCGCCGGCACCCTGCTGACCCTGGTGGTAGTTCCGGTGCTTTACTCTATGTTTTTCCGGGTAGAGATTCCGAAATCGGTCTAGAGACTCGCTCAAGAAGAGGGAGCAGCAATATAATACTTGATCAAAGTAGGGGCGGGGTATGCCTGTCCGCCGTAGCTCAAGCGCAGTCAGGTCCCCGCCCGCACAGGCCCTTCTGACATGCCCGACCAACTCCATTTTCCATTCCTCAGATTTCGCATAGGCAGGTTTCTCTTCCTGCTTATCTTCATCGTGCTCATGTTTATCCTCCGTCCATTCCTTGAAAGCTTCATCGGAATTAAGCTTCTTATGGATATATTCTTTTCATTCATATTGATATCAGGTGCTTACGCTGTCAGTCACAAGAGGGCCACTTTTATCGTTGGTCTGATTTTGGTCATACCCGCGCTTGCAACGACCTGGTCCAACCTCTTTGCGGATACACCTTTTTCAGTTAAGGTGGGCGGGCAAATTCTTGAGGGACTTTTCTTTGCTTACACATCGATCGTCATCGTCTATTACCTTTTCAGGGAAAAGAAAGTGACATTCGAGGTCATCTCTGGTGCGATTTGTGGGTATTTACTAATTGGCTTGACGTGGGCTTTCGTTTATTCCGTACTGGAGAGCTTCAATGCAGGGTCATTCCAATTACCAGAGGGGCAGGGCACTACGATTTCCCATTTTGCTTATTACAGTTTTGTTACCCTGACTACGCTGGGTTACGGGGATATTACGCCCTTGAGTGGTCCGGCAAGATCTCTGGCCCTTCTCGAAGCCATCACAGGCCAACTATACATAGCGATTATGATCGCCGGGTTGGTGGGTGTGTATATCTCTCAGTCAATAGAGAAGGAATTGGAGTAGACGGCGGAAACGAATTACTCCTGGCTTGAGCATCTGCAATCATCGTCTCCAGGGTGAGACGCCAGCCTTTTCAAAAAATTCCTCCAACCTCATGAACCATGCACCCCTTTCTTTCTCGCTGAGAAAGAAATCAAACCGGCCGGTAGCACGCTGCACCCTCATCAGATCGATGAGAAAAGTGTAGACTGCATTATCTGCCGTCTCGGCCGAAACCAGCGCATTTCTCTGAGCATCCAGCAGGTCGATAATAGAAACCACACCACGCACGTATTGATCGGTCACCAGTTCTAAGTTTTTTGCTGACGCGTCGGCGCCCTGCCGTGAAAGCCGGATGCTGGGATAAGAAAAACCGGTCTGATCCAGATTCAGCCGGATTCGCTGCTCGATCTTTTCAGCCGTCGACTGACGATCCAACCGCAGTCCAGAGAGCTCCTCGCTGGCGCGTTTGATGGTTGCGAACTTGCCACCGCCTTCGATGAAAGGAAATCTCGCAAAAACTCCCACACTCCAGTCGGTGTCGTCCAGGCCCGTTGGCGAAGTTGAACGTTGGCCCTCTCCACCTTCTTCAAACAGATGGGTCGCCTCGCCCTCCACTGAGAATGAAGGTAGCCAGAAAGCCCGCTTGGCGTTGGATATGATTCGCTTCTGGGCAGAAATGTCAGCGTCGATTCTCAGAAGCTCAGGGGCGAGCGCCAGCCCCTCATCAACGAGAAAGTCTTTAAACAAGCGGAAATTTCTGGGGTTATCCACATAATAAAAAAAGCGTTTGTCACTCAGTAGAAGCAGGGGGTCACTGAGGTCTGTTTCCTCGGTCAAGAATTGCTCTCCCTGGGGTCGATGGAGCAGCCGATTCAAATTGACTTCTGCTTGCTTCACTCTGGCTTGGGCCCGGAGCACATCCTGGCGGGCGGTGGCGATTTCACTCTCCCAGCGAAATTCTTCGGCCCGACTGGCAATGCCGATAAATACCCGAACGCGAGCACGTTCCAGGTTAGCGCGGGTAAGTCTCAGGTTCTCCCTCTGTACTCTTTCGTTGGTTTTTGCCCGTAGCAAGTTCAGATAGGCCACTGCCGCGTCCAGGGCGATATCGAGCCTCACGGTTTCGCGTTGTTCCTCGCGGGATGTCTGGAGGTGTCCTTCCACCTGAAAGTTGGCCCAGGCGTCATCGGAGTACAGAAGTTGGCTAGCACTTGCGGTACCGGACAAAGTACGCTCGGGTTGCTGGCCGAATCTGGCCGCCGCCCGGTCATCATCGATAGCTACTCCGGCAGCTTCAAGGCCGACCTGCGGCAGCAATGGAGCACGCGCCTCTCGTACCGCCTGCTCTCCCGCAGCAACACCCCTGTCTGCAACAGCAAGATCGAGGTTTGCGGCGATAGCCTCTTGCACGGCACTCTCCAGGGTCAGTCGTCGCGATATCCCTTCTTCCTGCTCGTTTAAAAGTTCTGCCTCGGTCAAGATGCTCCAGGTAGGATACACCCCTATAGCACGAGCGGTGGCCATGTTGATGGTAAGCTCCTCCCCCATGGGAAACGAGACCCCAAGACTTCCGGCGTCCTCACCCAGGAGAATGCGCTGGACGTTCAATGCAACCCTCCGGGCTAACCTCTGAAAATCAGTCTTGGGCGCAATGCTGGCAAGAATTCCGGCTTCCACATCGCCCCGTCCAATCATGGAGAAACTGGGCAACTTCTGTAAGATCAAACCGGAGACGAGTTGACGAAACTTCCCCGGCGAAAGATGAGGTAGTGGAGCCACATAGAGGGCGTCCGTGCCAGGAGGCAAGTTAGCAAGGGCCTCCTCAACCGATACGCCAACCCCAACGACATCGACTTCGATGGTGAACTCGAACGAAATCCCACGCATCTTCTGACGAAGCCAAGGAATACCCTCGAGAGCCATTTGGCCGAAGAGAACAGTTAAATGTTTGAATGGGACGATTTCCCTGAACACATTTACGTCTCTTTCAAAGCTCGTAAATGGGTCCACATAACTGAGATTCTTGACGCCGCTGGCACCGTTTTTCCGAGGTAAGTTCTGGAGTTGGGCATCAACAATTGCCGGGGCGACCACTGGCTTCGATAGTTTTTTTCGTTGGCACACATCGTGAGAGGCGAGAAAGCCGAGGGTAATGATTAGATCCACCTCGGGGTCAGCAAGCAACCTGTCTATGGCGCGTTCAATTTCATCAGCATTCCAGTTCCCGTGGATGTTTTTGTCCTGAGGAAAACGAATGTCGAATTCCCCGGCTGCAAGTTTTAGAATTTCATCCTGAAAGAGTTTGACGGTTTCCCCAAGACGCGTTGCTACTGGACCGTCTCTGACAATGCCAATGCGAACAACAGGTAACTTGGAAGCAGACTGGGCACAGGGTATCCCGGTCACAACCATGAGCAAAAGTGTAGTTGTCAGAACAATCAACCTATGCTTCATGGGACGTGCTCCTTTCCTCTTCGAAATGTGTGATGTCCTCACATAATTCAATTATGAATTGGTTATCTAAAAGTTAATTAAATGAGTACCGGATATATCCCTTTTGCATGACCTCCCTATTTTGCAGCTAAAGCCCGGATCGCTCAAGCATTTCCTTCAGAAATTTCTTGGCATCTTCGAATTGTCCGAGTTCAGAATAAAAGACCTCGTTGGTTCCGTCTCTTTTTATCTTGACACCGATGAAATAGGGGGTTCTGAGTTCACCCAAAATCTTGTGAAGGTATTGGTCGGGGTCGGGGAACAGGGGAAAGGGCACCTCGTATTTCTTCCGGAAAAAGTCCACTTCAAAGGCAGTATTTCCGGTGCCGATACCCATCATTTTGATTTTGTTCTTAAGCTTCTTGTTTTCGTGGATAAGGCGATAGAGTTGGTTCACCCTGGATGCGTCTGCCTGACAAATTGGACAGTACATGCTGAAAATTTGGATAATGACAGCCTGGGCCTTGATCTGAGAAACGGTGAATTGTCCTGAACCTGAAAGGCCCAGATAGCTTTTGGCCTTTGTATCCTGAGGGATAGGCAGCTCGAAGTGTTGCAGACGCTCGCCGATTATGGGTGGCTGATTGAGGGCCGGATCCGCATTAGAGGGCACCAGCAGCAAGATGAGCAAAGTGAAAAAATAGACCAGTGGTTTTTTCGCTCCCATTGTCATGACGGCTTCCTCCTCCCTCACCATGCCGAAGATGAAGATCCAATTACCTGATCCTACTTGTCCAGTAACTTCAATAGAGCATATAAGCTTTCCATGTGCGGAGCCGCAACATTGTGGCGAGCGGCTGTTCTGAGGGCGTTGCCGAGGATGGCCTCGACCTCCATGGGTCTTCCCGCCTCAAAGTCGACCAGCATGCTGGTTTTATAGGGTGCCATTTTGCGGGTTCCATCGAGATTTTGTTTCACAACATCGTTTGGTAGCGAATGACCCGCAGCCTCGGCGATCCGGCAGACTTCTTCCATGACCTGTCGGGCCAGCTTCTCTGACTCCGGATTTTCCATCATGGTCTTGGTATCGGCAGAGCCACCCAGAACAGAGATGGGATTGAATGGTGCGTTCCAGACCAGCTTTCGCCATCTGGCGGTAACCACGTCTTCGGTCACCTCACAAGGGACTCCGGCCTTATTGAAAAGAGCGGCGAGTTTATCGGTTTTTTCCGAAGGACCAGCAGGATAACGACCAATGACAAGGCGCCCAAAGTCAATATGCTCGATGTGGCCAGGGGCAGATCGGGTCACACATATGAAAGCCAGCCCGCTTATAATCTCGTTATCCGGAAAAGCCTGGGCCACCGGTTCATCGATTTCAACCCCGTTTTGCAAAAGGACAATGACCGTCTCGGGTCCGACAGTGGTGCGGATGATCTCCGCAGTGTCGATTTCGGGAAGGACTTTAAGGGCGACCAGGATGTAATCGGGGGGTGAACCGTATTCTTTGAGATCGCGGATTACCTGATCCGGCGTAAAAATAAAATCGCCATAGGTGCTCTTTATGTATACACCCTTGGACCTTACCGTTTCATAGTCCGAGCGGCAGAGGGTTGCCACTCTGGCACCGGTCTGGGCGAGTTTGCCGCCGTAAAAGCCGCCTACAGCCCCGGTGCCAACAACGAGTATCCTAGGTTGTGAGAGTTTAGGATCTGGAACCATCTGAGTATTATCATCCATTTGCACTCATTCTTGGCCCTGAGTATGACAGTTTTTCACCCAGAAAGGCCCGCATAAGATAAGGGAATGGACTTAAGGAAAATTTGGAAAGGTACTTGCCTTAACGAAAGTTAACTTTAATATATCCGGTTCAGGCGAAAAAAAACAGAGCCAATTATGACTCTGTACTTGCTCTTGAAAGAATGAGGCGGGGAAAAAAGTTAAACCGACTCCCTCTTTAATCTTGTTGAAATGTAGGCTGGACAAAGCCGCGCTCAGCACTCTCGATGCTGCTGACCTTACCGCCAACGAATCTCACTACCACCATGGAGGCGGTGGGTCCCCGATTGTAGGTCCACATGTCACTCCCACCCGTGCCGAGACGGCCCTCTGCTTGAGAGGTGGGTTGGCCACATTTTGAAAGAACGTCTGATTTCGTGTCACCAACCTGCACCAGCTTTGTACTACACCTAAATGAATTCCACGCACCATACAAATTTGGAACTGTCAAAAGAAGAGCAAAAGTAATTAACACGGCCGACGTGACAAGGGTTGATGATCTCTTGTTCATGATTCAGTCCCCGCTTTCGGTTTTTTGCATGCGACTTTGCAAGATATATTCCATACTAAGCGGTTATACACTATATGTCAACCGTTCGTATGAATGACAACAATAGATGAGAGCGATTATCATATTTATTTTTTTGCCTTGCCAAAACACAGAATGCAAACAAAACAGGAGAGAAAAAGAGCTTGTGGAATCAGTGGATTATGTGATTATTAAATAGGGCAGAAGCAAAAGGCGCCGTCCTCATACAAGTTTGGCCCTTAGTTCTTAAAATTTTAATTTTTAAATCAACTCTATTTCGGCAGGATAATTTCAAGAAGCCAATAAAAAGAGGGAGATTTATATGAAGATCGAAAAGGTAGCCGTTTTGGGTGCAGGCATAATGGGTTCGGGTATCGCGCAGGTGGTTGCCGCGGCCGGATTTGATGTTACCATGCGAGATATTGAAGATCGTTTTGTGGAAAAGGGTCTGGCCACAATCAAGCATCATCTCGACCGCGCTGTTGAAAAGGAGAAAATAACTGCTCAGGAAGCAACCGCCACCATGGCCCGGATAAAGGGTACTACCGATGTCAGGGAGGCGGCCGGAGAGGCGGACTTTGTTATTGAAGCCGTAATTGAGGTGATGAGTGTCAAGAAAGAGGTTTTTGCGGAGTTGGACACCATCTGCAAAGGAGATGCTCTTTTGGCTTCCAACACCTCCGGTCTTTCCATCACCGAGATTGCTTCGTCAACTGGTCGTCCAGACAAAGTTATCGGTGTACACTTTTTCAATCCAGCCCCGGTTATGCAGCTGGTGGAGTTGATCCGGGGTTTTGTGACCTCGGATGACACCTTCGCCATCACTAGAGGTTTTATTGAGCAGCTTGGAAAAACAGCTATCGAAGTGAAAGAATCGCCAGGATTTGCGGTCAACCGGATTCTTTGTCCAATGATTAATGAAGCTATTTTCGCTTATTCGGAGGCGGTTGCTTCCGCTGAGGATATCGATCAGGCCATGGTCCTCGGAGCAAATCATCCCATCGGCCCACTGGCCCTGGCCGACCTTGTAGGTCTCGATACGCTGCTGGCCGTTCTCGAAGGACTCCACAGTGAGATGGGTGAGGATAAATATCGCCCGGCACCCTTGTTGAGAAAGATGGTGCGCGCCGGCCATTTCGGGCGGAAGAGTGCTAAAGGGTTTTACGATTACAATATTTAACATTTCACATTTGTCATTTCGCATTTATCATTATCAAGTTATTGATGCTCCTAATTTTGATTATCTGTGCCTGACAACAAGAGATTCATCTGAAATGTGAATTGAGAAATGCAAAATGAGAAATGAAAGGGGAGACCAATGCAGTACGAACTGACCGAAGAACAACGAATGTTGCAGAATATGGTGAGAAGATTGGCCAAGGAAAAAGTGGAACCAGGTGCGGCGAAACGTGATGCCGAAGGTGAGTTCGACTGGGAGATGGTTGATTTGATGAGGGAAAACGGACTCTATGGCATCGACTTCCCCGAGGCTTACGGTGGTTCGGGTGCCGGTATGCTCGCTTTAGCCATCGCCGTTGAGGAGCTGTCCAAGGTGGACGCGGCATGCGGACTGTTGATTGCAGATCATGAACTGGGCAGCCTCCCCATCATGCTGGCCGGTAACGAGGAGCAA
Organism: Syntrophobacterales bacterium; assembly: GCA_050124835.1. Lineage (GTDB taxonomy): Bacteria > Desulfobacterota > Syntrophobacteria > BM002 > BM002 > BM002. The sequence goes on from JASFEM010000072.1 coordinate 11,311, forward strand.
AAACAACGGTTTCTGCCGAAGCTAGCCACGGGTGAACAACTGTCGGCCTTCGCCCTTACAGAACCTGCCGCCGGTTCTGATGTCGCCCGGCTCAGGTGCCGCGCCGTGAAGGACGGCGATTCCTACATTCTCAACGGCACGAAAAATTTCATCACCAATGGCGGCGTGGCCAAAGTCATCACGGTGTATGCGGTCACGGACCCTGAGGGGCCAGGTCACAAGAATGCCGGTGTGTTCGTTGTGGAGAAAGACACGCCGGGGTTTTCCGTAGGGAAGAAAGAAGACAAGTTGGGTATTCGCTGGTCCGACACAGTAGAACTGATTTTCGAGGACTGCCGGATTCCGGCGGAAAACTTGTTAGGCCAGGAGGGAGAGGGCTTCCACGTTATGATGAAGACCCTGGATTTTTCACGGCCAGGGGTTGCTGCCCAGGCGCTTGGCATTGCTGCTGGAGCCCTTGAATACGCCACTGCTTACGCCAAAGAACGGGAGAGTTTCGGCAAGCCCATCATCCGGCATCAGGGAGTCGGTTTCAAGCTGGCAGAAATGGCCATGCGAACCGAAGCGGCTCGACATTTGCTTTACAAGACATGTGCCATGTACCAGGAGCTATCAAAAGACATGAGTCGTATCAGTCCTGAGTTAATTCGTCTGAGTGCAATGTCAAAGTGTTTCTGCGGTGATGTGGCTATGGAGGCCACGGTGGAAGCGGTGCAGATTCTCGGCGGCTACGGCTACATCAAGGAATTTCCCGTTGAGCGGATGATGCGGGATGCCAAGATTACCCAGATCTACGAGGGCACCAATGAGATCATGCGGTTGATCATTGCGAATACACTGTAGGGTGATTTCGGATTTCGGATTGCGGATTTGGGATAGCACAGGGCATAGGGCAGAGAGCATAGAGTAAGAAGACAGGAGACAGAATTCAGCAGGACAGTAATCAGAATGGAGTTCCTCTCAACTACTGGCTACTGACTAGTGACCAATGACCAATCACTAATCACAAATGTACCACCTCAAGGAGTTTGAATCGTGGGTAAAGACAGCGACGTGGTAATAGTTGCAGCGGTTCGGACCGCCATTGGCACATTCGGCGGGGCGCTAAAAGATGTCAGAGCTCATCAGATGGCAGCCCATGTTATGCGAGAGGCATTGAAACGCGCCAATGATCTGGATGCTAATCTCATCAGCGATATAATCTTCGGAGATTGCCTCCAAAGCGTCGATGAAGCCAATACGGCGCGTACAGCAGCGCTGGCAGCAGGCATACCACTTCACGTACCGGCCTTCACCATTCAGAGGCAATGTGCCTCCTCCATGCAGGCCCTGATAAGCGGTGCACAACAAATTATCTGTGGGGACAGTGAGGTGGTTTTGGTTGGGGGCGTGGAATCAATGAGCTCTGCCTACTATTACCTGGACAAAGCTCGCTGGGGAATGCGACTGAGGAATCATGAGGTAATTGACTCGCTCTGGGAAGCGCTATATTCCGGCAGCCGCGTTCTCAAGGAACCCATGATCATGGGAATGACAGCTGAGAATTTGGCAGAGAGAGATGGCATTTCAAGGGGCGACCAGGACCAACTGGCATTGGAGAGCCACAACAAGGCTGAGGCGGCCATCAAGGCAGGTCGATACAAGGATGAAATTGTTGCCATCGAAGTTGCTGGAAACAAGGGAAAAACATCAGCATTTGCTCAGGATGAGCATCCGCGCTTCGGCCTGAGAATAGAGGATCTCAGCAAGCTCAAACCGGTTTTTAAGCAAGACGGAACAGTTACGGCAGGGAACTCTTCCGGGATCAATGACGGTGCTGCTGCTGCCATCATCATGACCAGAGAGAGGGCAGAGGAGCTGGGTCTGACCCCCATGGCGCGGATCGTCGCCCACCATGTGGCCGGAGTTGAACCGCATCTAATGGGATATGGACCAATTCCCGCCACCGAGAATGCTCTCAAGAAGGGAGGCATGAGTCTTAAGGATATTCAGCTGATTGAACTGAATGAAGCCTTTGCCGCCCAATATCTGGCGTGCGAAAGAAAAATGGGCCTCGATCGCACCATCACCAATGTGAATGGCAGCGGCATAAGCCTTGGACACCCTGTGGGATGCACTGGTCTGCGCATCGTGGTTTCTTTGCTGCACGAGATGATTCGTCGTGATCTGGAGGTTGGCCTGGCAACTCTATGCGTCGGCGGGGGGATGGGAATGGCCACCATTGTTGCCCGCGATTGATGAGTTTCCAGATGTGGACTAATTAAATCCATCCCACGGTAGTTTGGATGCTGAAAATCTCACGACAGCAATAGGCTGTTTCAATACCAATCTAAGAAGTCAAACTCGAGAAAACCTGAAAGCCAAACATCTCGATATTAGAAAGATCCTACAATCAAAATGTTACCGTTGAAGATGCACTATTTTTCATTTTTTTGTAGTTGAAAAATATGTCATCTTTTAGATCTGCTTACGATTATATCGTCGGCCTTATGGGCTCGTTTTTTATTGATCTAGTAAACATTCTAGATTATGGTAATTAAGATAGTTTCTTACTCGGACCAGGAGGTTTATTCAATGGCCAAAAGTTTAACACAAATGGCGGCTGATATTGTTTCTGCCCAGGCATCACACGTAACCATGTCTGCGGATGAGATGGATGCAGCTATCAAGAAAGTTTTTGAGGCCTTGAGCTACATCAAGGGCCTCGAAGACAAGCCCGGCGAAGCGGTTGATGACGAACTTGCACAGCTCCGCGCCAACCCAATGAAGTCCATCAAAAGGAACCACGTCGTAAATCTGGAAGACGGGAGCAAGTATAAGCAGCTTACAGCAAGAACACTCGCAAAATTCGGCTTGACTGCCAAAGAATATCGTAAGAAATGGGGCTTCTCCGCCAGGCAACCACTGTCGGCCAAGTCACTTTCAGCTAAGAGAAGGAAATCAGCCAAAGCCCTCGGGCTGGCTGAAAAACTCGCTGCCGCACGCAAAGCCAAGCGCAAGCCTGCAGTAAAGAAGAAAGCGGCACCTGCAAAAAAGAAGGCCTAACTCGGGCCGATGCTTCCAAGTAGTTTCTAGCCTCTTGACTAAGCCGCCGTTTTTCTGATGCCAGACTGCACCTCCCTACTCTAAGGTCCTCCGGTGCCGAAGGGTTTTGAAGTAAGTCTTGCTAAGTGATGTCACATGGAACCCCGCTCCCTGGCAGAGTAGGGAGACGGGGTTTTCTGCTGTGCTCTCAACACTCAGACGTCGATATCTATTGAGAGGACTATGGTTCGGTCGTATTGGAGCACTGAAGCATCATAAAATATCAAATTCCAATGAAATCCCTTATTCCAATATTCAAAGGCAAATGTTGGTTTGGAATTTGGAATTTTGATCATTGTGATTTGTTTGGAATTTGTGATTTGTGATTTGGAATTCTTTAGTCACTTTAACACTCCCTTACTCCAGCAGACTCTCGCATCGGGAAAAGACCAGCTCTGGGGGCGGCTGGAAGCAGGGCACCTGGACCTGGATTCTTTAATTAACTATGCGGCTTTCTTTAATTGGTATGGCAGGATCAGGTAAATCCTATTGGTCGGTGAAGCTTGCCGAAATGGGTTTCTACCGTTTTTGCTGCGATGATTTGATTGAGGGAAGGCTTGCTTCTGAATTAAGACGAGGAGACGGAACGTCCATGGGGCTGGCCGAGTGGATGGGATTTCCTTACGAACCTGACTATAAGTCGCGGGAGTCCAAGTACCTAGCTTATGAAATAGACGTACTTAACGAAATTCTAGGGGACCTTGAGAATCGCGAACCGAACCATATGGAGAAAATAGTTATCGATACAACCGGCAGTGTCATCTACACTGGGCAAGAAATCTTAGGAAAGCTACGATGGTTTACCATGGTAGTTCATCTGTCAACACCTCTCGAAGTGAAGGAGCGCATGCTGCAAGTATATGTAGCTCAGCCAAGACCCGTGTTGTGGAGGGGCTTATTCGACAAAAGGCCAGCAGAAACCAATGAGGAAGCCCTGAAACGTTGCTATCCCAGGCTATTGTCTGTTAGAGAAAGTTTATATGAGAAATATGCCGACGTAGCAATCAGCTATTACGAACGACATCGAGATGGTTTTGGGGCGGTTGAGTTTTTGAGGGAGATAGAAGCAGCAAGCAAAAGCCAGTAAGCAGTAGGCAGCAGGCAGCCCTTCGACCCAGCCTTCACCCGGGCTACGGCGGGCAAGCAGGCTTAGGGCTTGAAACAGGCAAAATAAAGTTAATAGTTATACGAGAAAAAGATTCGGCGAATCAAGACGCTTTGCATCATTAGAGATGCTTCAAGGACACCCAATAACATGTTACATATAACTTATAACGTACAACTTATAACGTATAGAATTTAGCTCTCAATGGACCACTTGTCTGAACAAAATCTAGACCGGCTCATGATGAGGCCTACCGAATGCTGCGATGAGCGGTATTCCATTCAGGATAAGATTGGGCTGGCTCAAGACCTTTATGCCAATTGGGGAGATGTTTTACTGACCGATCCACATATAAAAGACCTGTTGGAGAAACTGGATGGGAGCATAGGAGCCAGCCGCAAGGTTATGCTGGACCTTCATATTGTCGAGACCTGCAAGCGCTGTGATGAAGAAGAAGGAGGAAGCTGCTGCGGCGCAGGCATGGAAAACAAGTTCGACACCGTTCTTTTGCTCATCAACCTCCTCCTGGGTGTTTCTTTGCCGACGCACCACTGCAGACGAGAGAGCTGCTATTTGTTGTCTGATAGGGGCTGCCTGTTGAAGGTTCGCCTGGTTCTGTGTGTGGACTTTCTGTGTCACAAGATAATAAATGCGCTGAGACGCGATGAGCTCATAAGGCTTCAGCAAATCTCCGGTGATGAACTGGTAACAGGTTTCATGCTCTATGATGCCATTAAGAAATTCATGAGGAAATCTGCGAGCCCGAATCAACCCTGAAAAGTCTGATTACATATAATTATCCGTTAAGAACGCGAAGATCATAGATACACGGGTGTGTGCGATGTGAGATAGCGACTTTTTTCTCACATCACACATCGTTTTTTATTATTCTTTGCGCCCTTAGCGGATTGGGATTAACTTCAGATTTAAGGTGAGAGATGACTGAGATTCAAACACCAACACTCTCAAAGTCTCGCTTTCTCGCCGCGCTGCAGTGTCCGCTGAGGTTGTGGCACCAGTGCTATAACCGAGAACTGGCTTCTGAAATTACCCCGGCCCAGCAAGCTATATTCGACATAGGTCACGAGGTGGGAAAACAGGCAACTCGCCTCTTCCCCGAAGGAATTTTCATCGAGGAAGATCACCTGCACCACGCCGAGGCGGTCAAATCTACTTTGGCGGCTATGCGTGATCCAGACATACCGGCAATCTTCGAGGCAGCCTTTTTTCACGACGGCGTGCGGATAAGGGTCGACATCCTGGAAAGGCTGAAAGATGGGGCCTGGAATCTAATGGAGGTCAAATCAGCCACCTCAGTCAAGGACGTTTATTTGCCGGACGTTGCTGTCCAATATGGTGTCCTGCACGGATCAGGCCTA
>JASFEM010000073.1:0-16875 GCA_050124835.1 Syntrophobacterales bacterium
TGACTTCGTCTACGATGATGCCTGCCTTAGGTTTCAGTGTGGGGTGCAGTTCAGGGGCGTTCATAATGGTCGTGGCAAATCCGCCGATTGATACTAGGGGGTTGCGGATCTCGTGTGCCAGATAAGAGGCCATCCGTACGATGGTGCTTAGCCGGTCGGAGTGAGCTAACCTTCTCTCACACATGACTTTTTCTTCTTGGAGTTCAATGAGTTCCCAGAACAGGCTGGCGCTAAGGTGATCCATCACTTTGAGATGTCGAGGCTTGGTCTTTATGATTTCGTCCAGAACCTCGTCATCGCCGGTGATCTCAATGAGCAAATGGAGGTGTTTCAAAGCGAAAAAATCTCGAAAATCCTTGGTGGTGTAAATCCCTTTCTTACGCGCATAGACCAGACCTGGAGCATTTGCATTAGGATCAGCAACTCCGACAATATTGACGCGAAGGTGGCGTAGGGGGTGTATTTCAAGGAATGTGATAAGAGATTTGCAACCGGAGCCTCCTCCCACCAGGGCGATATTGACCTCGACAGACTCTGACTCCGGATAGTTTTTGTATTTTGCCTGGTCTGGTATGATGCTATCCTTGGACCACCAATTTAATCTAAACCGTGACATTCCTTGCTGTTTCCATTGTCATCCTAAATCTTAACGATTTTCAAACGGATTTTAGTCTGTTGGCCTTTTTTGACCGCTGATCGCCAATTCTTGTGCTAATCTAGCTTGTAATGTGCCTGGTAGAGGACCTTGATTTTACCTTCTAACTCAGCAAAAAAAGCCTCTTCGTTTTCTATTTCCCTGCAACGTATGTAAATGTTTAGAAAGCCCTCAGGTGCGTCCTCGTGATGGCTCGTGAGACTGACCACGCGGCCACCGTGCACCCGGATCAAATCGGTAACCTCTTTGACCGCACCGGGTCGGTCTTTAATCTGGGCGCCGAATTGTAGCTGCGCCTGTTTGATACCGGAAATGGCGATCATGGCACGAAACAGGTCTCCCTTGGTAACGATGCCCTCCAGTTCTCCTTCCTCGTTCACCACAGGCAGGGCAGAGATATCGTGCTCCAGCATCGTCGCGGCTGCCTTTTCTACCACCTCCTCAGGAGTGGTGATGTGAAGATCGACGGACATCAGGTTCTTAATTTTCACCTGGTCCAATAGATAATAGAGTTCGTGGATATCCAGCGAGGTCGCCTTGGAGGGCTGAGCCTCCTTCAGATCCCGGTCGGAGACGATCCCGATCAGCCGGCCATTTTTTACGACCGGAAGGTGTTTAATCGAGTGTTCCTTCATAAGCCTGGATGCTTTCATCAGGGAAAGATCTTCATCCACGGTGATTGCCTTCCTGCTCATCCAATACCGAACGTGCATGGCTATCCCCTTTTAACGCGGCTGAGAATTAACATCGCGAATCTCCTCTCTGCTATTCGCAAAAATCCGAGAGCGGGTAACAGAGGTCATCATCTTGATTTCTAGAACTCCTCCTCACTCTTGGTCTTCGGCAGAATTACCGTAAAAACTGAACCCTTACCAAGTTCACTGTCCACGAGTACCCGTCCGCCATGAGCCTCAACGATGCTCTTCACCACTGCCAGACCCAGACCAATACCTCCTGTATCCTCTGCACGCCTCCCCCGCTGAAAAGGTTCAAAAACAGCATGGAGATCCTCAGCATCTATGCCTCTTCCCTCGTCTATGATCTTGATTCTGATATCATGGTTGGTCTGCTGAGTGAGGATGGTAATTTTCCCCTCACCAGCTGTGAATTTAAAGGCATTATCCAACAGATTACCAAGGACTCTACGTAAACGTGCAGCATCTGCCTCTATAAGCGGGAGAGCCCCACTTTTTTCCAGCTTTAGCTCGATTCCTGATTGTAAGGCCCTGGGGTGGTATGCTTCAAAGAGTTCCAGCAGTTCTTGTTCCAAAGAGGTGGTGCTTATATTCAAATTCAGCTTGCCGGTTTGCAGACGAGAAAATTCAAGAAAGTCATTGATCAAATGATCCAATTTTCCAGCCTCTCTTTTTATTATTTCAAGGTATTTGTCTCGCTTGTCTTCAGCCATGTCCGTTGCATGAGCTAATAGTCTCAGCACAAATCCCTGGATGGCAATTAGAGGTGACTTCATATCATGGGCAAACATGGACATAAGATTTGCCTTTTCAAGTTCCAGAGCTTTTAACTGACTGATATCATGAAAGGCCTCCAATCCACCCATAAGTTTGTGATCTTCGTCTAGCAAAGCTGCCGTGCTCATTCTTACTGGAATGGTCTGGCCCATCTTGTTCTGGATGGTGGTCTCGATGTGGACTGTAGGATCCCGGCGGTCGATGACAGTTCTTAGTGGACATTCCATATGGCACATTCCCCCTTGCAAAATGTCGCCGCAATAGCGACCCACCACTTCTTTTGCTGAATACCCGGTCAATTTTTCGGCCCATGGGTTAAACCCCGTGATCTTCAATTCAGCATTCACCGTAACCACCGCCACCGGCAAACTCTGAATGACGAACTTATAAAAGGCAAGATCTTGTCCTACCTTAGAAGGGTCTCCGACCTTAATGGGAGTTCCGTAACCTTCGGCCATGGCCTCACTCATTTACGTTTGGTTCGGGCAGTCTACACCCTCTTCTATAACTAGTTTAGTTCGCAACAGACGTGCCACCTATCCTAGGGAAGTTTGAGAGAGATGCTGCCCTGGAATCCTTTGGGGGAGGCCGAATTGCGGCTCTTGGCTCAGGGGGGATATGAGAGTTAAGGTAGCACGATGGCTACTGTCAGGGGTTGGATAGTTGCAAAACAGCTACTTTTTTGAGCGGCCGTCCATATTAGGCAAATCAATGGAGAGCTTGCGGATTTTCCGAAAGAGTGTGGTCTTGTGGATTCCTAATTCCTGGGCGGCCTTGAGTCGGTTCCACTGGTTTCTTCGAAGAGCGTTCAGGATTAATTCCTTCTCATACTCACCGAGCAGGTCTAAGGTTTCTCTTTGCGGTGTGCTTGTCCTCGACTGAAGCTCGTCAGGCAAGTGATCCGCCTGGATCATACCACCGGGGCAGAGAACGAATGCGTGCTCGATGATATTTTCCAGTTCCCTGACGTTTCCTGGATAGTCATGCTTTATGAGAATTGCCAGGGCATCAGGGGTGACTCCAGAGATCTCCTTTCCTTTGAGTGCTATGAACTTGGCGACGAAATGGTTTACCAACAGAGGTATATCTTCCATCCGCTCCCGAAGAGGGGGCAGCTCCAAGCGGAAAACATTTACACGATAGTAAAGGTCCGTTCTAAACTGGCCTTCCTTAACTAATTCCCCAAGATCCCTGTTGGTTGCTGCGATGATCCGTACATCCGCCTTGATGCTCTGCACGCCACCCAAGGGCTCGAACACCTTGTCCTGAAGGACCCTTAGAAGCTTGGCCTGAATGGCAGGGGAGACATCACCGATCTCATCCAGAAAAATCGTTCCACCTTGGGCCAGGGTAAAGCGGCCGGCTTTGCTCCGGCGGGCATCGGTGAAGGCTCCTGCCTTGTAGCCGAAAAGCTCGGATTCCAGGAGGGTGTCAGGGATGGCACCGCAGTTCACCGTGATGAAAGGATTGTCCCCTCGGGGGCTCTGGTTGTGAATAGCTCGAGCTATCAAGCCTTTTCCAGTCCCGCTATCTCCGGTAATCAGCACCGTGCTCTCACTTTCAGCTATAGTGGGGATCAGCTCGAAGACATGCTCCATCTTGGGGCTCTTACTGAGAATGTCTTCAAAGGTATGCCTGGCGTCCAACTCCTTGCGAAGCTGGTCGAGCAAGCTCATGTCCCGAATCGTCTCTACCCCACCAATGAACATTCCCTGTTTGTCTTTTAATATGGCTGTGGAAATGCTAACAGGAACCTTGTTTCCTTTCTTATTGGTGATTTCAACAGGCATGCTGGCGATGGGTGTGCCATTTTGTATGGTATAACGCAGGGCGCAAGCTCTTTTGCATATGCTGCTGCGGAATACTTCATGGCAGGGGCGTCCAAGAGCTTCCTCGCGGGGAACGCCGGTAATTTCAGCTGCGGCTTCGTTGAAGTAGCTAATCCTCCAGTTCTCGTCGATGCAGAACACTCCATCGTTGAGACAGGAGAGAATGGTTTCGCACCATTCTTCGTTTAGACATTTACTCAAATATTGAGAATGGATGTCGGTCATCCTTTCTGCATCGCCCTTGGCTTACTGTACCTCGCATCTAGTATTCCTTACGGCAATACTTGTGCCACATTACCATTGTTATTTTAATCTAATGATATTACTGGATAATTCGAATAGGGCAGTGAATTAGCGGGCAGGCGAGAAGAGGTGATTTTGTTGCAATATCGCAACATAATAATTATAATTAATTGCGATGTCGCGTGATTGTAGTTTTTTCCATTCTTGCAGCCTACATACTCAGGAGCAGCAAAGTAGATTTTTGCAAATCCGAGGACGTTTACATGGGCGAAAAGATAAGTGAGTCAGAGATAGCAAATGATCCTTCCTGGACCAGTCTAATCTTGGATAGTATCGCCGATGGGGTGTTTACCGTTGATCAACAGGGACGGATTACCACCTTCAACAAGGCAGCTGAGAGAATCACCGGGTTTTCCAGGGAAGACGCCATTGGCCAGTACTGCCATGAGATTTTCAGGGCCAATACATGCTTTGAGGCATGCCCGCTAAAACACACCGCTGAGACAGCCGAAACTATAGTCAACCTAGAGGTCAACATTCTCAACCGCGACAACAAAGAAGTTCCCATCAGCATCTCAACGGCAGTTGTCAGGGATAAAGAAGGTAAGGTCGTCGGCGCGGTGGAGACTTTCCGCGACCTCTCCCTAATCAAGGAGCTGCATAAAGAAATCTACAGACGATACTCCTTCCAGGATATTCTGGGGCGCTCAAAGCCGATGCTTAAACTTTTCCAAATACTGCCGGACATCGCCCAGAGCGAAGCCACAGTGCTGATAGAAGGAGAAAGCGGTACAGGGAAGGAACTATTTGCCACGGCGATCCATAACCTGGGCAGCCGCAAAAATGGGCCTCTCATCAAGGTAAACTGCGCCGCCCTCCCAGAGACCCTTCTGGAATCCGAGCTTTTTGGTTACAAAAAAGGTGCTTTTACAGATGCAAGAACGGATAAGCCGGGACGGTTTCGTCAAGCCAATGGCGGGACCATTTTTATGGACGAAATAGGTGACATGAGCAAGGGAACCCAGGTGAAATTGCTTCGAGTTCTCGAGCAGAAAGAGTACGAACCTCTCGGCAGCAACAAAACTGAAAAGGTAGACGTGCGAATCATCGCCGCCACGAACAGGGACCTTATGGAGATGATGCATCGAAGGGAATTTCGCGAAGATCTCTTCTTTCGCATCAACGTTATCCGGCTCACAATCCCGCCATTGCGAGAGCGGCGTGAAGACATTCCCCTGCTGCTTGATCACTTCCTTGAGCGGATTAATCTCAAGCAGGCCAAACAGATTAAAAAAGTCTCCTCTTCAGCCCTGAAAACCCTCTTCGATTATGAGTTCCCAGGCAATGTCCGCGAGCTGGAAAACATCATCGAGCACGCAACGATCCTAACCAAGGGAATCGAGATTCAGGCCAAACATCTTCCCTCTTACCTAACGCGCAAACATAAACCATCTGCGGTTCCTGTCAGTCGTCCCGAAGGAGAGGACATGTCCGTGCTCGAAAATGTGGAGCGCGATTTAATCGTCCGCACCCTGGAGCGGCACAGGGGACGCACCGCAGCTGCGGCAAAAGAACTGGGGATCCACCGTTCCACCCTCTGGCGTAAGATCAAGCGCTTCGGAATCGTCACCCGATGATATCGTACTGTCCCAAGATCAATTTGGCAGCAAACCTGGACTATCTCGCCTTTTCCCTTCCCCCCTGCCCGCTCGTGCCTCGCACTGGCAGGCGGGCGTCGAGGGGGAGGGAAATACAGGTGCGGGGGAATTTCACTTAAGAATTGCATCGTAATGGTTGCAAGATCGCGACTTCTCATTGTCGAGATGTTGCAAAATTGCTACTCTGTTGAGATGATTCGCCAAGGGGAGTATCTCTTCCATACTTTCCCAAATTAAAGCAACTCCAAAGTAAACGCATTGGTCCCACAGTAAAGGTTTGCCCCAACCGACCAGATGTAATCAATTCGCCGCCAGCTGAGTACAGGATCCACAAGGATGGTTGCAACCTCGCAACGCCATTAAGTGTTTGATTTAATTATTTAATCTTGTTAATTCTCTGACATTTTGCCCTAAGATCCACTTGCTCCTATTCCAGTGATGGGATAAAAATATAATTAAATTAAAATGTTAGGGAAAAAAGTCACAATGGCATGATTGTTGCCATTTTAAACAATTGCATTATGGCGTGGCCCCTGTCGGAGTCGGAAACTGCATACGAGAGAAAAATGGTTAAAGTAGAATCAGCCCACCCAGTTAACGTAGCAGGACGAAGATTTATTGAATGCCTTTATTACGGGGATTGTCTGATGCATGCTGCCAAGCACAACTGGAATGCTTGGACCTGTGAGAAATGCCCAAACCTCAGATTAGACGCGCTCTGTAAGAGGATCAAGTTCATCTCACCATATTACGAGCTACTTTCAGAAATCTATCCAGAATTCAGAAGCAAGTACGAACCAGCCATGAGTCTTCTTGATCTGGAACACTGAAGAGAATTCTCTCCTCAACAGAACCTGAGAGCGAGACCTCAGGAAATCACGAGACAAAGCGCCAAACAAAACGGGTTGCTGGAATCGTCAATTAAGTCCATTATTATCTATAAATTTCAAGGGTTCTGCACTACAGTCATCATTGCCATCATTAAGCTCGGGTTACTAACACGTGATACCGAGTTTCTCTCCGACGGTTTTCCCCTACATAGGCGAGTGTTGCGTAAAGCTACACTTTCCTATATAGTAAAATATATTTTATATTCTTAGCCGAAGGGATTGAAGGGCGGAGTGTTCTTGAAGCCTTTCGGGATTCATTCAATATCCGGGTTAGGAGGCTACCGCCATGGCCAAAGTGCGCGGAAGTAAAGATAAGCGGAGCCAATCCAGCAGGTCTGCTGCGAAAAGTCACTCTCCCCCATCAAAACGCCAGAAACCGAAGTATGAACGTAGCGAGGGGCCGAATATCGCCATTATCGGCGGCGGCACCAGGTGCCAGGATCTCCTGGAAATGCTTGCCCATGACCGTTTTAAGCGGTTAAAGGCCAAAATCGTTGCAGTGGCAGACACTAATCCGGAGGCTCCCGGCTTTCTGCTCGCCAAAGAGCAGGGTATTTACACCACTACCGACTACCACGATTTTTTTCAGCTGAGCAACGTGGATCTTGTCATTGAACTCACCGGCAAAGAGGATTTGCTTACAGACATACTTCAACATAAGACACCAGACATGCAAGTATGCGATCATGCTATCTCGCGGCTTATCAGTGACATGGTTAGCTTCAAGGGGGAGTACAAGGCTCGGGAACGGGACCTGAGCTTGTCCCAGACAATGATCGATACCTTATTCGCTGGAATTAGAGAACCTCTATTTCTCCTGCAACAAGATTACCGCATCCTCGATGCCAATGAGCCCATGCTCAGCCTCCTTGGCATGCCCAAAGAGGAAGTCGTTGGTAGGACCTGTCACGAGATCAGCCATCGCTCATTGCAGCCTTGTAATTCCAAAACCTGCCACTGTCCCATGAAGGAAACCCTGAAAACCGGCCTTTCCGCCCACGCTATTCACGAGCATTTGGACCGCCAAAACAGGCCCCGTTATCTCGAGGTATTCACTTACCCCTTAAAGAATGATTATGGCCAAGTCAACATGGTTTTTGAGTTTTATCGGGACATAACGGATGACCTCGAGTCTCGGCTTGAGCATAAAGCAAGGCAGGTCAAAAAAGATTTGGCCAGATTGGTACATGAAGACAAAATGATTGCCCTGGGCAAATTGGTTGCCAGTAGCGTGCACGAGATCAATAATCCTATCGCGGGCATACATACCCTGGCCAAACTAATGCTACGCACCTTGGAAGAGGATCAACTCGAAGCGAAGGAGCTTAAAGAGTTCCACCGTTATCTGGAACTTATCGCTCACGAGTCCTCTCGTTGCGGCGAAATTGTATCCAATTTGCTCTCTTTCTCTCGCCAGAAAGAGTTGGAGCGTCGCCGAGTCGGTATCAACGACATCCTCCGCTCAGTGATTCTTCTTTGCCGACACCGGATGCAGTTGCAAAACATTGCCATCGACGAAAAGTTGGATCCTGACCTCCCCGAAATAACTGGAGATTATAATCAAATCCAGCAATGTATTATGAACGTGATCTTCAACGCCATTGAGGCCATGTCCGATGGTGGCAAATTGACCCTCAGCACCTCTTTCGAGCGGAAGAAACGCACGGTCGAGATCAAAATTAGTGACACCGGCTGCGGCATTCCCGAGGAAAACCTCTCGATAATCTTCGAGCCATTCTTCTCGACTAAAGAGGAGGGCAAAGGGGTCGGTCTCGGGCTCTCTGTGGTCTATGGAATCATTCGAGAACACCAGGGAAGCATTTTTGTGGACAGTAAGGTCGGCTCCGGATCAACCTTTACCATTAGATTTCCCGCAGGAAAGAAAGGTGGTTAAACCATTTTCCGAGAGTGAACATCGCCCGATGAGACGGTGTTCTGATCGCTGGGTGAGTATTGTTCACGGATCCTTTGGTGGGCGGTGCTCACCCGACATTTAGACAGGGAGTGCAATGGCAAACAAAATTAGCATCCTGGTGGTGGACGATGAACTGGTTATACGTGAGTCACTCCATGGCTGGCTGAAAAAAAGTGGTTACAGGGTAGACACTGCAGAGGGTGGCAGCGCAGCCCTGGCTATGTTGGAGAAAACCCCTTACGACCTTCTCTTTCTGGACATTATGATGCCGGTGATGAGCGGGATCGAGGTTCTCGAGGTGGTCAAGGAGGAATATCCTCAGACTCTAGTGGTAATGATCACTGCATATGGTTCTGTGGAAACCGCAGTTCAGGCCATGAAAATCGGAGCCATTGACTATCTCATGAAACCCTTCGATCCCGATCAACTCTCTTTGCTGACGGAAAAGCTCATGCAGCAAAAGAGGATTATGGATGAAAACATCTTTCTCCGTGAGCAGATGGCTGAAGCGATTCGCTTCGAGAACCTTGTGGGACGCTCTGAGGCCATGCAGGAGCTATTTAGTATGATCCAGGATGTGGCTGAGAGTGATTCCCCAGTCTTGATAACGGGGGAGACCGGTACAGGCAAAGAATTGGTAGCAAAAGCTATCCACGCAAAAAGTGCCAGGCATAATGGTCCTTTTATTCCGGTCAATTGTGGAGCATTCCCAGAGCATTTATTGGAGAGCGAGCTTTTCGGTCATGAGCGCGGCGCTTTTACTGGGGCTCACCGGGCAAAGAAAGGGCGACTGGATTTGGCCCACCATGGTACCCTTTTTCTGGATGAGGTGGGCACAGTGCCTCTCAAGATGCAGGTGGATCTTCTTCGCGTCCTGGAAACCAAAGAGTTCCATCGGCTAGGTGGGACCGCGGAAATCGAGGTGGATTTCCGGACAATTTCCGCCACCAATAGAGATCTGCAACAGGCTATCGAAAAAGGAGAATTTCGCCAGGATTTCTTCTACCGCCTCAATGTCATCTCTCTACATATCCCGCCATTACGGGAGCGGCGGGATGATATACCTTTGTTGGCCGATCATTTTCTTGATCGCTATTCTCGTGAAACCAACAAGGATATCGATACCATTAGCAAAGAAGCCATGGCCCTTCTCAAACAGTATGACTGGCCAGGCAATGTTCGTGAATTGGAAAATGCCATTGAGCGGGCGGTGGTCATTTGCAAAAAGAGACGCCTTGGCCCTGAGGAGTTTTCCTTCCTAGCACCCCATCTATTGGTGGCAGCGGAAACTTACTCCCTAGAGAAGACTCAAATTGCTCACCTTCACAAAGTGCTCAAGGAATTTGACTGGAATATCACCAAGGCGGCCCAGGCCTTGGAAATCAATCGGGTCACCCTCCACAAGAAAATAAAAAAATATGAATTACGCCCGGACCGGGCCAGCAACTGAGCTGAGATGTCTCCAGTGAACACCCGGGCCCGAAAACCAACAGAGAACCCTGGCACAAACAACTTCACGTCACTCCCGGAACATGGAGTTGTTGGTTTAGTGCGCATGGGCGCTGTGGGCGAAGCGGTATTAAATATTGTTGCCGCCAACCTGCAAGAGATTTTGCATGTGCCGGTGGATATTCTCCCAACCCGGCAAACCCCCGAATTTGCTTACAATGGTACCCGTAAGCAATACCACGCCGCCCTGATTCTGAAGAAACTCGCTGAGAGCCGACGTCCCCACCCTCGAATTCTTGCGTTAGTGAGCGTCGACCTATTCATTCCTGTACTAACCCACGTGTTCGGAGAAGCGCAAATAGGGGGGCGTGCGGCGGTGGTCTCCCTCCATCGCCTCAGGCATAAGGAAGAAGGAAGCCGGGCATCTCTGGATACGTTCTACGAACGTGCGGTAAAAGTGGCCCTCCATGAAGTGGCCCACACCTTTGAGCTGGTTCATTGTGGCCAACCCGAGTGCATAATGAGGTTTTCCTCTGGGCCGAGCGATTTAGATGAACTACCTTTGTTTTTCTGTGAATACTGCGAGGCTTTTCTTGAGGAGGCTTATAGGAGGTATGACATCCAACGTTTGCCAGTGTGAAGGGTGTGGTAACCATATGGCGCCTGGGGTTAAACAACTTGGCACAGGGAAACGACGCGGGGACGCGGAGAAACGGCGAGACCGGGATTAATTAAGTATCACCTCTTCTGTGGGAGCGGCTTTTTAGCCCCGATCCTTAAGTAAAATAGTGGCATAAAGCCACTCGAAAAATTTTGGCCGAGCAAGTTGCTCGGCCAAAGTGTTGCTAGAGGTCTACACTGCTCTCTGATCCGGTTAGGTTAACAAGAATTCATTCACCAGCTTTTTCCAGCCGATCTCAGGAGCATTCCCGTAAACATCTTCAACAGGAGCACCACCAGTGGCTGCCAGTGGTCCATGCTCTGCCATGACCAGATTGTGAAGCCTTTGGACCTCATGCTCCATCCAACCATCTACTTCTTTCTTAGCAAAAAGAAGGTTTTTCAGGTTGCCCTTTAGTCTTTCCGGTTCCACCACAACCAACCAGCCCTCGGTGTAGGGCCGCTTGTTGCTCAACTGGGGCTGGCGTATCACTTTATGGTTAACAGCTACAACCGTACCGCTCAGCGGAGAGAGTACCTCCGCCTCATTACTTTCTCGGGCTAACCTGAGGCCAACATCGCTTTGCCCCACCTTCTGTCCCAGCGAGGGAAGACGATACTCATCCACAGGGCCCACCAGCTTCAGGGAAAAATCATCCAGGCCCAATCGAACTCGCCCGCCATACTCTACACGAGCCCAGCCATGACCGCGATGGTAGTAGTAGTTGTCCGGCACTTGATAACCCAGTACCCGGTGGACGGCGGGCTTGCCCAGGTGTTCATGAAGTTCGGCTTCATCCAAGCTCTGGTCAAATTCGCACACATCACAACGAAAATCGTTGGTACAAATTTTGTACTGCACCCGCCCAGACAGCATGTGACGGCACTCACGCTCATCCCCATAGCGGAGCCGCATCCGGTCTCGCCAACTCTCCTGGTCTTTTTGCTTTGCCAGCGGTCCTGTCCTCTCAAGGGCACGGGTCATGGCCGTGTCAAAGGGACAGTTGGTGCAATCGAATGCATTGTCGCAGAGCCTGAAGTTGATCACCCCTGCTTTCATCCAGATACACTCATCTTCAAGGATATTGAAGCCTTGAACTCTTTTCGGCTTGCTACTCTTTTTGGTTTTACCAGCCATAATCGTTATACCTCCCTTCATCACTGCACACCCCGAGTGCCAATCTATTTTCATGCAACCGTCGGCACTGCGGGTAGTGGAGTTACGTTACAGGCAAAAAAATCCATCATGTTCTGGTCAAAGAGGCACCGCTCGCACTCCAGTCGCCTGGTGCAGCTTCGGCTGCTGACGACACCGGCCTCGGACCAAATGCAGATTTGCGCACCAGCCTTTTTTCCTTGATCTTTGTTGATTCTTTTAGTGTTTTTCATGGCCATCTCCTTTTCATCTGGAGTTCTTTTCCTTTGTTGACTTATAGGAGCAACACGAGTGCCAGTATTGTCCGGACGCGCATATATTTTATAACTATTTGGAATTTATGTATTTTTAATGATAATGGATGAACGGAAATGTGAAGCCCATTGATTAAAAAAGCTACACATGGAGGAGGTGGCGTGGGTAAGATGAAAAAAATATATGTAATATTAGCATGTTATAAACTGTTTAATTTGGCAACAGTCACTGTAGCCTGTTGCATCGTTTTAGAGGTATAGGGATTTTCGACTCATTGCAGTTCCATATCTGTATCATTTTCGACTCATAATCATCTTTTTTATTCAAGTCTGTTTTCAGTTTTGGCTGAAAATCATGGTTGACAGCACACAGGTAGCCATGCGACTATGATCAAAATACGACCCGCATTTCATACAAATTTCATACACCATGGTAATAGAATCTCAACTATTGCTGCCCTGCCCTGTTACTAGTAGGTGAATTTGCAAGTATCTCCTGTATATGACCCTCATCTTCGCGACCTATAGTTGGTGCTCAGGTAATCCACGAAATTAAGGGTTCTAAAGCATAGGGAGGCACATATGAGCGGCTACGATGAACAATTCCTCACCAGGGTTTTTGACAGCGTAACGGACCCTTTTTGCATTTATGACCAGGATTTTCGCATTCTCAAGGTCAATAAAGCCCTCATGGAGCTCTTTCACCTGAACCAAGAGCAGTTGCTCGGCAAGATTTGCTATGAGATATTCTACCAGCGCTCGGCTATTTGCGAGGATTGCCACGTGCAGGAGGTTTTCCGAACTGGTGAGCCGCGGATGCTCGAAAAGCGCGTCCCAACGCCGGATGGCAGCGACCGTGTTTTCGAAGTGCATTCATACCCAATCAAGAATGACCAGGGATTAGTCATACGGGCTGTTGAGCATGCGCGAGATATTACCATGCGCAAAAGGGCGGAGGAAGAGTTAGGAATATATAAACTCATCGTCTCATCAGTCCATGACCCGATGTCTTTCATTGATAACGACTACACCTATCGGACAGTAAACGATGCTTACACCAAGATATTCAAGAGGACCCGAAAGGAAATTATCGGACATTCCGTAGCAGAGATGTTTGGAACAGAGACCTTTGAAAAACAGCTAAAGGGTCATCTGGATCGATGTCTTAATGGTGAAGAAGTTCATTATCTTGATTGGCTGGATTTCCCCGATGGAAAACGAAGATGTATGCATATCGGCTATTATCCTTTTTTCGAAAACGACAAATGTGTTTCGGGTGTAGTTGTCAATGCACGTGATATGACCGACCTCGAGATGGCTGAAGAGGCGCTGCAAGAGAGTGAGGAACGATTTCGCCACGCTTTCGAAAACGCCAGTATCGGCATGTGTCTAGTGGATACTGAAGGACGTCTTGTGAAGGTCAATAGCCAGATGTGCGAGATATTCGGCTACAGTCAAGAAGAGCTTGAAGCTATGACTGTGAATGATATTACCCATCCGGATTATTTGGATGTAAGTCCCAGATTTATCCAGCGGGCAGCATCAGGGGAGATCAGTCACGCCGAGTTTGAGAAGCAATACTACCACAAGAACGGCCATATAGTATGGGGGCAAGTTACCAGTTCACTGGTCCGGGACGACAGTGGCGCGCCCCTCTATTTCATCTCCCATGTCAAAGACATCACCGAGCGCAAAAGCCTCGAAGACCAACTGCAAGCCTCAAAAAAATATAGCGAAGAAATCATCCGTAGCATTACAGACAGCCTGACGGTCGTGGACCCCGAAACCTTCACCATTTTACAGGCGAACGACGCCTTCCATGCTCGCGTAGGGCTGGAGCCGCCAAGATCAGTTGGTCAAAGATGTCATGCGATTATGCTCGACAAGCCCACGCCTTGTGTGGACTATGGCATTGGCTGTCCGCTGGAAGAAACTATTCGCTCAAAAAGACCCGCCTTGTCAGATAAAGTCTACCCAAACGCTGACGGTGAGGAGCGGATGCTTGAAGTTGCCACTTACCCAGTATTAGACCAGCAGGGCGAGATAAGTTCGATCATTCGCCTGGAACGGGATGTCACGGAAAAGAGGAGAATGGAGGACGCCCTGGCCTTCCGCTCCAAAGAATTACAGAAGACGCAACATCAGCTGGAAACACTCTTCGAACTTTCTCGTCAGGTCAGCGACAAAGGCTCTCTTCCGGAGCTTATTGATTTTATCCAGGGAATTGCTCGGCAGCTCTTTCCCAATTCAGAGCTTATCCTTTTCTTTTTGGATTCAGAAAGCAGAGGTTTTGTTTCATTGGCTGATGTTCACTCTGATGGGGTGGAGCCTTCGCATCGCGCCCAAAAAGAAATCGAGCGATCTGAATTTGTTACAGATTTTCTCCAATATCTGAGAACACTCAAGAAATCCAGCATAGTCAGTCCTGAACACAGTAATGACATTCCCAGCTTCCTAAAAGTCATCTCAAAGAACTATAGCAACTGGTTTGCTCTGCCCATCTCCTCACCCCACCAATCCGTTGGCTATGCCGTTTTGGGCTCAACAATCGGTCAAGAATACGCCCGGGAGGATATGCAGTTTCTCCTGACTTTTTTCAGTCAAATAGCCGGCTACATCCGTCATCTTATTGTTCACCAAAATGAAATAAACCATCTTCGCGAAAAAGTAGCCGAGAAAACCTCTCACGGGAAAATCATTGGTCAGAGTGACGAAATGCATAGCGTCTATGAACTGATTGATCTGGTAGCCGCTTCCGATGCAACCGTGCTCATCACGGGCGAAAACGGCACAGGCAAAGAACTGGTCGCCAAAGCCATCCACAAGCAAAGTCACCGGCGAAGAGGGCCCTTTATCGCTGCCAACTGCTCAGCCTATTCGCCCACCCTGTTGGAGAGCGAACTCTTCGGCCATGAAAAAGGCGCCTTTACCGGCGCGATCAAGAGAAAAATGGGGCGCATAGAACGTGCCAAGGGAGGCACCCTTTTTCTCGATGAAATTGGTGACATTGCTGCGGCCACCCAAGTCTTATTGCTTAGATTTCTCCAGGATCACTCCTTTGAACGAGTGGGTGGAGAGGAAACCCTGGAGGCTGACGTAAGGGTTCTCGCTGCGACAAATCGTGACCTTTATCGCGAGGTTGAAGAAGGGCGATTTAGGGATGACCTTTATTACAGACTCAACGTCATCTCCATACACTTGCCTCCTCTCCGCGATCGCATAGAGGACATTCCCCTTCTAGCCAAACATTTTCTCGGCAAGTACACCCTCAAAGAGGGGAAGGCTATCCACTCTTTTTCATCCGGTGCGATGCAACTCCTCATGGATCACGATTGGCCTGGCAATGTCCGCCAGTTGGAAAACGCCATAAGCCACGCTGTTATTCTCGCCCAGGATGCGGTGGTGGAGAGAAGGCACCTGCCCCAGTTCCTCAAACAAGCCCCCGCAGAACCACCCTCCACCTCTCTTGCCGAAAACGA
This sequence comes from Syntrophobacterales bacterium, assembly GCA_050124835.1. GTDB lineage: Bacteria > Desulfobacterota > Syntrophobacteria > BM002 > BM002 > BM002. The sequence goes on from JASFEM010000073.1 coordinate 15,661, forward strand.
GCGGCGCTTGATTCTCAGTGTGCTCCAGGAAGCCAACTGGAACAAGCATGAAGCAGCTCGACGCCTTAAGATCAGCCGCAGTACATTGTATAGTAAAATTCGGCGCTACAGCCTGAAGAAAGGAACGGTCCCTGTTTGAAATACGAACAGAAAGGGGTCGTTTTTTTGACAGTCCAGAAGACCTTATCTTAACTAGGTATTCTCCAACTTTCTTCCAAAATAGGGTCCAGTTTGATACAGCAATGCTGATCTTCCCTCAATTTCGACCCCGCCAGAGCCCGGAAACTGCATTTCCTTCCAGCCTGTAACTACCTTAAATCACATCAAATTAAGACATACTATAAAAAGTCCCTCTGATACTCTATTCCTGGCAGGAAACTTGTAAGATACCCAGTAGTAAAACGCAAGCCGTTTTACCTCTGATTCGCTCATAAGCATCCGCTTAACAATATTTAATCAAGAGTACTTGGATTCCTCACCCTGATGAACTTTGGATCAACTTCTTCAGCGGTGAATGAAAGGCTGGGTCATAGCTGCATTTTCCACTCAATTGACCCAATTCAGTATACAACCCTTTGCATTACGAGAAAGGAGGTGAGAACTAAAACAAAAGACCGCCTCCTCCCAGTTCAGTTTCGAGTGACCTTGCGGATCTTAATCTGATTACCGACGAGGGGAGGAATGTGGCATTGGTTTCAGAAAAACCAACAGATGGGAGGTCAAAACATGGCAGAAAAGAAAGATGTAGAAATAAACAGCAGGGCCGACACCATCGATCTGATGCATCCAGACATCAGGCCCTGGCCGGTGACGCCGCCTCCTTCGCCGGAAGAAGTGGCAAAGGTGTACGCCCGAAGGAAGGCGGAAGATTTCGGCAAATGGTGCGAGGATAACCTGAGGTATGAGTACTGTTTTGCTAAACCTGAGGCCCTGCAAGGAATGAGGTTTGTCTGCGTCGGTCTCTGGAGAATGGGCCACAAGTTTGCCGGTGGTTTGCTCTGCGAGGCCGGGGCCGAGGTGATCAACATCGAGCCCCCCGAAGGAGACCCTGCAAGGCAGCTCACTCCCTTTGGCAGGAAAGAGTACATGCTCGAGAGCAAGATTACGGGCGAGAAATGCGGCCTGGACTTCATCCACGAGATGAGGGGGCAGAAGTCTGTAACCCTGAATCTCGAGACTGAGGAGGGTCGTGAAATTTACAAGAAGCTGGTCGGC
>JASFEM010000074.1:0-16716 GCA_050124835.1 Syntrophobacterales bacterium
CCACATTCCTCCCCTCGTCGGTAATCAGATTAAGATCCGCAAGGTCACTCGAAACTGAACTGGGAGGAGGCGGTCTTTTGTTTTAGTTCTCACCTCCTTTCCAATACCGAGGGCTGTTTTGCACTGGAATTTTTGAACGCAGCTCCAGTGTAACGCCTCGGCAGCGACTGAATGCCGTCAGACGCAGTCTGAGAATCCCAAGAGATGAAAAATTGATTCTACAGTTTGGGTTTCTCGAAATAATATTTAAAACTGCCAACAGACCGTGATAGTTCTGCTGGGAGTCGCATTTCGGGGCTCTTTGCTCGCTACTGCAATCCCACGCTCGTCGAATCGCATTTTCACCAGCGCAGTTGGCACAGCAGCTACCTAAGAGCAAGTGGCATGGTGATCAGTACCGAACTGAATAGAAAGGAGTAACTCTTCGCAAATGCTTAGAGATCAGTTTTCTAATAATCTCAGTATCGACATTTTTGTTCACTTTGTACATGAGGGAAAGGTTTCATTTTTGTAGGGGAAAACCTCGTTTGATAGGGATTTATCCTGGGTGCCCGAGGGAAAAACCCGGGGGGGGAATTTTGGTCGGTGGGTTAATCCTTCCAGAGGTCAATATCGATTAAGCCGATCCTCGCAGCAAACCGAACTAATTCAAAGGTGCTGTGAAGATCAAGCTTCTTCATAATGTTGGCGCGATGGTTCTCAACTGTCTTGGGGCTGATGAAAAGCTTGTCGGAGATCTCTTTAGTTGAAAGCCCCTCTGCCAGCAAGCGCAATACTTCCTGTTCCCGTGAGGTCAGGGTACCGTAAGCAACATCAGTGATTTTTGCCTCTTCTTTAGGGGATTCTATGAGCTTTTGCAAAACCTTATGGGAGAGGGAACAGTCCAAGAAATACTCGCCCTTCCCCACCATCTCAAGTCCCTGCAGAAGCCTGTCAGTGGCAGATTCCTTGATGATATATCCCTTTGCCCCGACCCGAAAAGCTTCAGTGATATAGTCGATCTTCGAATGCATACTGACGACCACTACCTGTGCCTCGGACTGGCAGGCTTGTATTTCGCGCATCAGTTCAATACCGCTTTTGTCCGGTAAAGATATATCCACCAATACAAGGTCAGGTTTGAGTTGCTTGGCCATTTCAAGTCCCTCTCGCCCATTTCCTGCTTCGCCGATCACGTCGAACCTGTTGTCGCGCCCGATGATAGCCTTAAGGCCTTCCCTAAAAAGGGGGTGGTCGTCAATTATCAGTATGCCTTTGGTCTGAGCCATGACGGTTTTCCTTATAAGGGATCTCTATGGAGATCTTTGTGCCCTTCATGATGCGTGAATGAATACTCATTTTACCGCCAAGTAACTTCACTCTTTCCTGCATGCTCTGAAGTCCCAGCCGCTTTTCATCCAGTGCTTGCTGGAGCCGCTCTTTGGTATCAAAGCCTTTGCCATCATCTTCTATGCGCAGGACAATGTAAGGGAAGGACGCGACAAGTCTGAGGGAAACATGGCTGGCATCAGCATGTCTTTTGACATTAGTCAAAGCTTCTTGAATTAGCCGGTAGAGATTAATCTCTGTATCAGAGTCGAGTCTTAAATTCTCCAAGCCGGCAGTATAGAAGTCAACCTTTACTCCTTCTCTTGCCATAAAATCCTGGCAATGCTGAAAAATAGTACGTACTAACCCCCGTTGCTTTAGACTCGGAGGACGCAAGTCATAGGCTAGATTCCGCACAGCCTCTATGGATCTCTGTAGCAACTTGGCCAAATCGAAAACCTTCTGCCTTAGCTCATGGGATATTCTTGGCTGGTTATCAAAGAGCGTTTCGCAGGCAATTTTTGCACTGGAAAGGTCTTGCGCTACTTGGTCGTGCAAATAACGACCAATCCTCTCTCTCTCGTTTTCTTGCGCCCTCAATAGCTTTTGAGGTAGGAAACGAATATGTTGTTCCATAACTTTTCGCTCAGTAATATCCTTGAGATCTGCAATGATGCCAACCAACTCTCCCCCAGGTCCGTGTATGGGAGACGCTTTTGTGAGGCAAAGGACCCTGGTGCCATCGTTACGTTCTCTTTCCACCTCATATTCCACCAGCCTGTCACCACTGAGGATGCGTGTAAGTGGACAATCCGGAGTATGACATGAGGGGCTTTCAAAGATCTCAAAGCACTTCTTTCCTACGGCTTCATCCTCCCTTATTCCAACCAGAGTTGAAAAGGTGGCGTTAACCCGCAGTATGTTAAAGTCTGTGTCAATCAATCCAATCCCGTCAGTTGCAGTGTTTAATATGTGCATACATTCTTCATAAGCGAGTTTTGCCTTCTGCTCTGCTCGCTTGTGCTCTCGAAGGTTACGTACCCAATGATCTAACCTGGCTCTTGAATCACCTCTAACAAAGTCTGCTGGTGACATATAATAGAAATTCTCATAGAGTTGCGTTCCGATGGCTGCTACCGGATGAGTTGCCAGGACTCCCAAAAGCAACTCTGGTGGAAAAAGTCTTACATCATACTGGCAAATGGCCAGGCATCTGTGGTTGTCAAAAAAGTGATTCAGTTTGGCCTCGTACTCGATGAGTCGCTCAGAACCGGGCAGGCCCCTCAGGGTCCAGCTCATCTCACCGGTAACCCGGAGGGCATTGTAGCCTTGAGCCAATGCCTTTATGGTTTCAGCCCGGAGCAGATTGATCATTTCGTCTGGATCAAAAACCCCTCTTCTGAGGTATGTCTCATCAGAGCGAAGAATCCCAAGTTGGCCGCTTTGCAGGTGGGGTCTAACCTCAAACCCATCCTCTGACAGATAGTCCAGAATTGTTTCTTCAATGTGGTTGTCCGCTATGTAGCGGACTTTTTCGTCTCGCTCTAGTCCTTGCCGTAGGAAATGGGTGAGAAGCGCTTTATGTTGTCCATCAGTCTCATAGAGACAACAAAGATGATCTCCAGGCTGAAAACTTAATTTGTCAAGCAGCTGGTTGCTATTCTTCATGGTTGTCTTCTTGGAGTAGCATGAAAGAGATCGAGTCTAACTGATCCCGAACTGACTCGCCGAGGGTCAGTCGACCACGAAGCATTCACGGCCATAATGGAACGACTATGATCTCTGCCCTCCCTGAGTTGAGCTGTCTATGACTCCTAGAGATCTAATAAAGATTGACGAAACGCAAAGGCTCGCTTCAGCTATAGATTTTGTCAGGAAAAGCTAAAGGAAATATAGGAATAGATAGAAGTAGGATTCTCTCGAGGTCGAAATATTGTTTCTTCTACAGTTGTCTCCGGCCTGGTGTTGCGCTGAGGGCAGGAGGAAGAGTCATATGGCATAATCAATTGATTCCCCAGAGAAATATCAAAGTTCTATGGGAATCCGAAAGGCCCTCCTTTAAATTCATTGTATTTGCCTGCAAATAGAATGGTCCATTTTCAGGGGGTGTAAGTTAGGCTATATAGAAACAGGATAAACCTCAAACAGAGCACAAGTCAACCGGAAAGCAGCGCAGTGACTTGGACTTTTCATAGAAGAAAGGGGCGATATGAAGAGAATATATGACTTCGTAGGCGGATTTCAGATTTTGGATTGAAAATAACGGTGAACAGTAAACGGTAAAACGTTATGGAGCATCCACTCCCTCAATCCCTCAATCCCTTAATCCCTGAATTCCTTAATCCCTGAATTCCTCAATCCGCAATCTGTTGACCCCACCCTTTCGAGCATTGTATGATGCAAGGATAGTCCATCCTCACGGCTGAGGCACTCAGCTTTATGAAACTCCTTCTATTTTACGCGCCTTCTTTCTGGTTCAAAACATACCAAAAGGTGCTGGAACAGGTGCCTGATCAGGATGTGGAGGCCAACTGTCAGAATGCTGTCGTCGTCTTCTACCACGTCGAGGCTGAAGACCTCGAGCGTCGAGGCAAGGTTTTAACGAAATTCATAAAGAACATCAAATGGCTGGCGGGAAAGTTTAACTCCAAGAACGTGGTACTGCACTCATTTAATCATCTTTCCAATAGCAAGGCGCCGGCTGACTTTGCAGAAGTATTCATCCAGGACGCCCGTCAACGTCTGGAGCAAAGTGGTTATTCGGTCGTAGTGACACCTTTTGGCTATCTGAATGAATGGAAGCTTCACGTGGCGGGGGAATCCCTTGCCAAGGTATTTAAGGAAATATGAGCGGAGACTGCGTCTCCGCAGTAGGCACTACGACTCATTTGTGCTTAGTGCCTAGTTCCTAGTGCCTAGTATATATGCCAGGATGGCACAGACATGAGAAAGATTGTAGTGCGGCTCCTGAGAATTCTTGCCCTACTACTGGGGGTACTCGTCTTGAGTTTTCTAAGCGGTTGCTGGAACTGGTTCGTTGAAAGCCAAGTCTTTTTCCCGGATAAAACAATCGTACAGACGCCGGCTGACTTTGGTCTTGGTTTTGAGGACATTTGGTTTGACAGCAGTGATGGAGTGCGTCTTCACGGCTGGCTGGTTTCCGCCTCACCCCCCGGTCATCTTCTCCTTTTCTGTCATGGTAACGCTGGCAATATATCTCACCGGTTGGACAATGTGCGGTTACTCCAGCAAAGGGGGATAAGTGTCTTTATTTTCGATTACCGCGGTTACGGCCGCAGCGACGGCCGGATAAGCGAAAAAGGCTTTTACCTGGATTCCGAAGCGGCCTATCAGGTGGCAAGGAAATGGGCGGAAGGCAACAAAGCCAAACTCATTGTTTTCGGAAGATCATTGGGGGGAATTGCGGCCACCCATCTGGGGGCCACACAGGGTTGCGATGGACTTATTCTGGAGTCAACTTTTACAAACATGGGTGCCATGGCGGGGGCTCACTACCCCCTACCCTTCGCCGAGCGTTTGTTTAAACATCGCTTGAATGCTGTGGGTGAGATTGCCCAGGTGCGCGCACCGATACTCTTTATTCATGGAAACGATGATAAGATCGTTCCCATCCGGCTTGGTCGTCAACTTTATGAGGCGGCGCCTAATCCGAAAGAGTTTGTAACTCTCCCGGGGGCTGGTCACAACGATACCTATTTCATAGGTGGCAAGGAGTATTTTGATAAGGTGGTGGCGTTTTTGGACAAGCTTTGACAAGGTGCAGCTATGAGTATTTTGAGCAGACTTCGTGCCCCGGTTTTTAAGGCCGGTGGCATGCCACAAATTGATCTGGATACCTATCGTCTGGATGTAACTGGTATGGTATTAAAACCCCGTTCCCTTTCCTGGCAGGATCTCATGACACTTCCTCACTCCACTGTCAACGCTCGGTTGACTTCAGTTTCCGGCTGGTCGGTAAGGGCCGTCTGGGGCGGTATTCTCTGGCGCGATTTTCTCGAATTTATATCACCTACGGTGGAAGCGAGCCACGCTGTGTTCACTAGTGTGGGCGGTGGCTACTCAACCACTGTTGCCCTCAAAAACCTGGACACGCCACGAGTCATACTCAGCTATGAGGTAGATGAAGAGCCTCTGGAACCGGATTATGGGGGGCCACTGCGTATGGTGATACCAAATCTTTGGGGATACAAGAGTTGCAAGTGGTTGGGAACTATCGAGCTTACCGACCGGATGAAAGGCGGTTATTGGGAAGACAGGGGTTACCCGCGAGAGGCAGCAATTGAACCAGGCATGACTCTTGACGTCAACACGGGTAAACAGCGGCCAATTTCCGGAGGCGAGGTAATGGATTTTTAGGGTAAACATAGGACCCCGTCCCCGGTGGGCACGTCCTCAAATTGCCGGTACAGGGGTGTTATGCAACATAATATTATTGGAGTGATGGAGGAACAATCCCATGCTACACGCTGTTCTAATTGCCGTGGATGGTAGCAGGAATTCACTACGGGCGGTTGAATATGCTGGTCGGGTCTTTGCACCAAATCCGGAGGCAAGGCTGGTGCTTTTTCATATTCTTCCGGCCATCTCACGTATGAACCTGGATAAAGAGGAACAAAAAGCCATCGATGCTCGCAGGGCTGAGCGCCCCGACCTGGCCGGTGTGTACTGGCGGTTGGAGGACGAAGAAAAGATCGGCAAATTTTTTGCTCAAGCCACCGAGGTGCTGCTGCAGACGGGGGTGCAACCTGAACAGATCAGATCCAAGTTCAGCGTAAAAAAGGGAGAGATCGCTGATGCTATTCTCGAAGAGGTGGAACTCGGTCACTTCGGGACCTTGGTTCTGGGTCGCCGAGGACTTTCCAGGGTGAGGGAGGTCCTTCAAGGCAGTGTCTCAACCAAAGTAGTACGCGAGGCGCGGGGCTGCGCCGTTTGTGTGGTAGAGTAGAGATTTCGGATTTCGGATTTCGGATTGCGGATTTGAAAAAGGCATGGAGCATAGGGCATAGAGCATAGAGTAAGGATTGCGGATTGAGGGATTAAGGGATTGGATGCTCTGTAACGTTTTACCTTTCACTATTCACTGTTCACGGTTTACCGTTTACCGTTCACCGCTCACCGTCGTTGAGGAGAATATATATGGTGGACATGCAGATAATCGACAGCCACATACACTGCGGCGTCCAGAACGTAGATCTGCCTTTTGAAATAATATCTCCGCTTCTCCAAGAAGCAGGCATCACCGGCGCCTGTCTTTACGCTCCGGTGGAAGACATTTACGACCGTTACAACCCCAATTTTCAAGACAGTCATAAATGGCGTGAAACTAGACATGCTGCCAATACCTACTTAATTGATTTAGCGGCGCGAAACGAGTCGATTTTCCCTTACCTTTTTGTTTGGAACGATTTTGCCATTGAAGAGCTCCGACAGGACTACCGTGGCATAAAGTGGCACCGACACGACAACGAGCCCATCTATCACTATGAAGATCCCCGCTGCGGCGAGATTATCCAGGAAATAACCAGACGGCGCTTGCCGATTGTTCTCGAGGAGAGCTTCACTAACACCTGTCGTTTCGTAGAGCAACTTGCACCCGATGCAGTGATTATTATACCTCACCTGGGGGCCCTCAATGGTTCATACCCCGCACTGGAGAGGGCGGGCATCTGGCGGCGGTCCAACACTTTTGCCGATACTGCCTTGGCTCCCACTGATCACATGCGCCACTTTATTCACCACTACGGAGTGGAGAGGCTTTTATTCGGCAGCGACTTTCCTTTTGGCGCACCAGGGCACGAGCTGAGAAAAGTCGAAACGCTGGGCCTATCCGACACTGATTTTGAAAAAGTGGCCGGCGGCAACTTCCTGGCTCTCATGGCCGAGGTGGTGCCACCGGGAAAGGCATAGGGAATAGGGAAGTAATTGCGGATTGCGGATTGCGGATTTCGAATTTGGGGAATTCAGGAATTAAGGGATTTAGGGAGGCATAGGGCATAGAGTAATGCAATTTCTTTTATATATTCCTCTCTTCTATCTTCCGTCTCCTGTCTTCTGACCTCTGACTCCTTATCAATCGAAAGGATATTTGCGGCATGCGGCAACTTCCCAGCAGCTACAATATATTTTTTGTCGGACTTATTTTGATGCTCGTGACCTTAATATCTTCCTGCGGAGGCAAACTGCTTATGGAGTTTTCTCTGGATACGGTGCCCCTCATCCTGACGCCGGCCGAGAAGACCGGGGTCGAAGATTATCGCGGCAGATTCCGGGAAATTTATTGTGCAGTTCGCGAAGACCACGGGCACCTGTTTCCGGATGACAAGCCCTGCGAAGAAGTTATCTGGCGACTTGCCGACGAACCACTAGGCACGGATCGGACGGTCTCCCTGGAAAGACCGCGCGCCAACATCAGGGTCCTTGTGGTGCCGGGGTTCATGTCTGGCTGCGGGGGGGAGGATTTCCTGGAGTTTTCCTACAGCTTGAAACATCTGGAGACCATCGGCTACAAAACGGGTAGGATCGTGACCAACGGACGTTCAAGCAGCGCTTATAACGCGGTCATTATAAGAGACGCCATTCTTGCGATAAAGCCATCCGAGGGGGAGCAGCTCATTCTGGTCGGTCATTCAAAGGGTGTAGTGGACATCCTTGAAACATTGGTGACCTACCCTTCCGTGGTTGAGCGTGTGACCGCGGTTGTTAGTATTACCGGGGCGGTCTCGGGTTCGCCATTGGCCGATGGTCTCTCGGGGCTCGGTGAATTTTTGAGAGACCTGAGGCTGGAAGCGTGTGAACCCGGTGACGGTAATGGGTGGAAGGATTTGAAGCGGTCCACACGAATGGAGTGGTTCAAAAAAAATAAACTGCCGCAGTCCGTTAGTTACTTCTCTCTTGGGGCGTTTGCGCCGAGAGAGAATATTTCATCTGGACTCTGGTACTTCTACGATCGGCTTGCCCGGGTAGACCCGCGAAATGACAGCCAGTTGATTTTCTATGATATGATTATCCCGGGTAGCGTGCTCTTGGGATATGTGAACGCGGATCACTGGGCCGTTGCGATCCCTGTCTCTCGAAACAATGTGCTGCTGGCCCAAAACGTGATTGATAAGAATGATTTTCCCCGAGAGGTTCTATTGGAGTCCGTCATCAGAACTGTCCAGGATTTCCTGTCCATCGATTGATTATGGTTGGCAGCCAAATAATCGGCAATGAGAATTGTGAAATGATTGCAGATTGCGAATTGCGAATTGCGAATTGTGGATTTAGGAATTAAGGGATTTTTTATATTCGATGCGCGATAACGATTTACCCTTCACTGTTTACCGTTCACCCTTTACCGTTTACCGCTGACTCCTGTCTCCTGACTACCAGCTACATTAAACCCCGATAATAGCCTCCGTCTATTTGTACGGTGGTGCCGGTGATGTAACTGGCCCGCTCGGATGCAAGAAATACCACCAGATCGGCGAATTCCTCGGGTTTGCCCAACCGCCCAAGCGGGATGCTTTCCTCCCAGGTGCGCATGACATCCTCCGGGCTTTCCTGCCTTTTGTCAGCCAGCACTTTTGACAGCTCTCGCACCCTGTCTGTGAGCATGTAGCCGGGGCAGACATTGTTCACCAAGATGTTGTCTGCTGCCAGCTCATTGGCCAGCGTTTTGGCAAAGCCGATGACACCTGCTCTTACCGCGTTTGAGAGGATGAGGCCGTCTATGGGTTGTTTGACAGCAACCGAAGTCATGTTGATGATCCGGCCCCAGCGCTGTTTTTGCATGTAGGGCAATGCCTCACCAGTAAGCCATATAGTGCTCAACAAATTAAGGCGGACAGCCGCTTGCCAATGCTCATCGGTGAGTTCCTGGAAGGTAGCTGAAGGAGGTCCGCCAGCGTTGTTGACCAGAATGTCCACAGTGCCAAAATGGGCCACTGCTTCGTGAACAAAGCGGCGAGCTTCATCTGGTTTGGAAACATCCGTTGGGCGAGCCCAGACCTCAACGCCGGTTTCTTCAGTGATGGCAGCAGCAGTTTCGTCTAAATGATCCTTATCCCGGGCGCAGAGAGCCAATGAGGTTCCTTCACGACCAAGTCCGAGCGCCACCGCACGGCCCAGACCTTTGCTTGCTCCCGCCACCAAAGCCACTTTACCTTTCAAACCAAGGTCCATTAGCAACCTCCCCTTTTTTCTGATTTAATGGCACTCGAGTTTACAATCCCAGGCTCAATTTATAAATCCGAAATCCGAATATCGAAATCCTAAACAATTTACAAATTCTCAAAATCCAAATGACCAAAACGTCGACCTACAAAGCTGTGGAAGCATCTGTTTTGAACATTGGGACATTTGTATTTTGAATTTGTTTCGTGCTTCGAGTTTCGGATTTCGGATTTACCCGACTTCGGTTTGAGAGTATTCAGGCTACGCGCAGTTGGACTACTCAACGAAGTACTCCTCTTTCCGGGTTACCTCCTTTTTCAACCTTTCCACCGTCTCTTCCAACACCGGGAAAACGTTTTCACGAATGTCCCCGGCCACGGCGACAAGCATCACATCATCACCGATTCGTCGGTAGCCTTCGAAGAGGTGAACTGCTAGCTCAATAATGCCGGTCCGGCTCCGCATTTCTCGGACAATTCTCTCCAATGCATCCCGATCGACCTCTACGCTCAGTCCCTCGACTTTGCGGCCATCCCTGGAGGTGGCCCTCACAACACCATCGTGGCAGGCGATCATTCCCACCTTGTCAAAATCAGGACTGTTCTTGATCGAGTCCACCATTTTCTGAAGATTCATGAGCGACAACTCCGTTTTTGGGGTCGGTTGTTTAGTTGGCATAGGGCATAGAGAAATACAGCTGTCAAAGAGCATGGCATACGCTATGCGCTCTGCGCTATACGAACTTAGTGCCTATTGCCTAGTGCCTAGTGCCTAGTCTTTTTCCTGCCCGCTGTCTTCTGCCCTATGCCAATTCCGCGATTTGATTGACACTGTAGATGCACTATTGTAAAGTCCATAGCATAAATACAAGTGTGCAGCAAAGAGTTTTCGGCTACCACATAGTCTAATTCAGCGCCCACATTCAGGGTGCTTCGAGGGGCCGGTGAATAGGGCCACTCGCAGACTCCTGAGAGACGCAGGTGGTCATTGTCTTCGCCACCTGTGGACGCTGCTCCAAACTAGGGCCATGCGATTAGGTATCATCGGGCTTCCGGGTTGCGGTAAAACCACGGTTTTTAATGCCCTCACCAGCAGTTCAGCTCAGGTTGCAGATTTTTCTACGGCAGTGCGTGGTCCCAACCTGGCAGTGGTCAAGATACCGGAGCCTCGACTCCCCTTTCTTGCTCAACTTTACAATTCCAAGAAGGTCACAGAAGCCACGGTGGACTATGTGGACGTGGGCGGTCTGACCGGCTCCACCCAAAAAGGCCAGGAACTGGGGGAGACATTTTTAAGTCACGTCAGACCGGTGGACGCTCTAGTGCATGTTGTGCGGAACTTCCAACATCCCATGCATGGAGCAGCGAATCCTCTAAAAGACATTTCCCGAGTTGAGACCGAGCTTATTCTCGCTGATCTGCTCGTGGTGGAAAAACGACTCGAACGGATTGCTGCTGAGAGACAAAGGGGAAAAAAGGAAAATCCAGAAGAGGTGCGGTTACTGCAGGAGTGCCAGGAAATCCTTGAGGCGAGTCGGCCCTTACGTTCTCAACCAGGAATTTCGGATATTCCCCTTATGCGAGGCTTCAGTTTCCTCTCAGCCAAGCCTCTGTTGATCCTCGTAAACCAACCAGAGGAGGATGTTCCACCATTGCCTGACAAGGTCACAGACGGGACCCTTGCACCTCATCTGGAGATCGTTGGAAAGCTGGAGATGGAGCTGGCTCAGTTGTCTCCAGATGAGGCCAGCGAGTTTATGGTGGAGATGGGGCTCGAGACGCTCGCAAGAGAGCAGGTGATTCAGGCTTCATCCCAGCTTCTCGGCTTGATTTCCTTTTTTACCACCAACGAACAGGAGGCGCGAGCCTGGACCGTGAAGGCGGGGACTCCTGCTCTACAGGCTGCCGGCGTCGTCCATTCTGATATGGAGCGCGGCTTCATTCGGGCAGAAGTGGTTCAGTATGATGATTTGGAGGATGCCGGGAGTTACGCTGTTGCCCAAAAGCAGGGGCTTGTTCGTCTTGAAGGAAAGGAGTACATCGTCCAAGATGGCGATGTCATCTTTTTTCGTTTCAAAGTCTAAGTATGGTGAAATCTGTTAGTATTAGAAGTTGTTAATTACGAATTTTGCGTTAAGATGCCCTTTCGTTTTAACGCGCAAACTATGCTCAACCAGTATTCAGAAGCGGGTAGATTTTCAATGGAGGATCAAAAATGTTTGACAAGAAAAAGCTAGAAACCATTAAAATGGAAAAGGAGCAGTGGGACTGCGGCCCTGTTGAGAAGGTGTGTGCCAAGTTTCCGGAGAGAAAAGCCACCTTTACCACAATCTCCGGGGAGGAAGTGGAGCGTCTCTATACCCCCATAGATATCGGCGATTTCGATTACGATTCAAAACTTGGGTTTCCAGGGGAGTATCCCTTTACCCGGGGCGTGCAACCCACCATGTATAGAGGACGGTTTTGGACCATGCGTCAGTACGCTGGCTTTGGCACAGCGCGAGAGACCAATGAACGCTACCGCTATCTACTTGAACAGGGACAGACTGGTCTGAGCGTCGCCTTCGATCTGCCAACTCAGTCCGGCTACGACTCCGACCATGCGCTCTCCATGGGAGAGGTGGGAAAAGTTGGGGTTGCCATTGATTCTGTGGATGACATGCGGGTCCTTTTTGACCAGATACCTCTGGACAAGGTGACCACCTCCATGACCATCAATGCACCGGCCACGGTCTTGCTGGCCATGTACTTGGCTCTTGCCGAGGAACAGGGTGTTCCTTACAGCAAGGTGGGCGGGACAGTGCAGAATGACATCCTCAAGGAGATCATCTGCAGAGGTCAGTATATCTACCCACCTCAGCCATCCATGCGTTTAACTGTTGATCTCATCAAATACTGCTTCGAACACGTACCCAGGTGGAATTCCATCAGTATCAGTGGATACCATATTCGCGAGGCCGGCTCCACCGCAGCCCAAGAGATGGCCTTTACCATTGCCAATGGCATCACTTATGTGCAGTCTTGCATCGACCGAGGAATGGAGGTGGACACCTTTGCCCCACGCCTTTCCTTTTTCTACAACGCCTTCACCAATGTCCTCGAAGAAGTAGCCAAATTCAGAGCCGGACGGCGCTACTGGGCCAAAGTGATGAAAGAGAGGTTCGGTTCTCAGAATCCCCGTTCCATGATGATGCGTTATCACGTGCAGACGGGGGGTGTAACCCTGACCGCTCAACAGCCGCTGAACAACGTGGTCAGAGTGGCTCTGCAGACCCTCGCCACGGCTTACGGCGGGGCCCAGTCTCTACACACCAACTCCTTTGACGAAGCGCTTTGTCTTCCCACTGAGGAGGCGGTAACCGTGGCCCTCAGAACCCAGCAGGTTGTGGCTGAGGAAAGCGGTGCCGCCGACACCATTGACCCGCTGGCGGGCTCTTACTACGTGGAGGCTCTCACCGATCGAATTGAGGAAGAAATCGGTGAGTACATAGAGAAAATTGACACCATGGGAGGCACCCTGAAGGCCATAGAAGAAGGATACATCCAGAGAGAGATTCAGGATAGCGCCTATCGTTTTCAAAAGGAAATCGAGACCAATGAACGAGTCTATGTGGGTATCAATAAATACACCATGAAGGAACCGCCACCCACCAACCTGCTCAAGGTGGATCCGAAGCAGCGGGAGATAGAGACGGAAAAGCTGAAGAAGCTTCGGGGGGAAAGAGATCAAAAAGTCTGGAAAGCAGCCCTGGAAAGGCTGGCTGAAGTGTCAAAAACGGACGAAAACGTCATGCCAGCAGTGATCGAGGCAGTAAAGGCCCGGGCTACAGTGGGTGAGATCTGCGATGTCTGGCGGAATATTTGGGGTGAGTATCGGCCGAAGGAATTTGTGTAAACGCAAATTCAGCAGGCTACTGGCAGCGTGGATGTTGCTACTAGGCACTAAGCACTAGGCAGTAGGCACCTAAAACTATTTTGCTGACCAACTATTTTTGTGCTTAGTGCTTACTGTTTAGTGCCTAGTTGAGAAAAAATGGGAGGTTAAGGATGACAGCAAAGAAGAGGATTAAAGTCATCATGGCCAAGCCGGGCCTGGACGGTCACGACCGGGGGGCAAAGCTGTTGGCGCGCGTTTTCGCCGAGGCAGGGATGGAAGTTGTTTATACCGGGCTGCGCCAGACACCTGAGATGATCGTTGAAGCGGCTCTGCAAGAAGATGCAGATGTTGTGGGCTTGAGCAGTCTGAGCGGAGTTCACAATTACTTTTTCCCGCGGGTGGTGGAATTACTCAAGGAAAATGGACTGGATGAAGTTCTGGTTGTTGGTGGCGGGATCATTCCCGATGAGGACGTTCCTGGGTTAAAAGATGCCGGGGTCGCCGCAATCTTTGGACCTGGTACCAGAACAGAAGATATAGTGAAATTTGTCAAAGAAAACATTCCCAACAACTAATGGGCCGCAGCACAATTGGTTTAATTGCGCTGTTTTGAGGTTTGGATATCTCTCTTACCATGGAAAATCTAGTTCCGGAAGTGTTGCAGGGCTCGATACGGGCCATGGCCAAGCTTATTACCCTGGTGGAAAATGAGGATTCGCGCTCCCTAGAACTTCTGGGAGCCATTTATCCTCATACGGGAAAGGCGCACGTGTTGGGTATTACCGGCTCTCCCGGAACGGGCAAAAGCACCCTCACCGACAAGATTACGGCTGTGCTTCGCCAACGGAATCAGACCGTGGGCATCATCGCCGTAGATCCCTCCAGCCCCTTTACCGGTGGTGCCCTTTTGGGTGACCGAATCCGCATGCAGCGGGCCTATGGAGATCCGGATGTGTTTATTCGCTCTATGGCCACTCGTGGAAATCTGGGTGGACTTGCCCGATCCACCGCGGATGTGATCAAAATCATGGACGCCTTTGGTAAAGATTGGATTATTGTCGAGACCGTAGGTGTTGGGCAGGATGAAGTAGACATCGCCAAGGCTGCGGATACCACTGTTGTGGTTCTAGCCCCCGGGCTGGGCGACACCATTCAGAGCATGAAGGCAGGCGTCATGGAGATCGCCGATCTTTATGTGATCAACAAAGCGGATAGATCGGGTGCCGATGCACTGCTTACAGAGGTTAGGATTCGGGTTGAGCAGGACGCCCAGATCAAAGCGACACCCTGGCAAACGCCGGTACTTAAGACAGTGGCTGTAGAGGATCAGGGTACGGAGTCGCTGGTGGAGGCTGTTGACCACCATCGCAGGTTCCTTGAAGAAAGTGGCAAACTCAAAAAAGTTCGTCGGGAAAAAACCAGACAGGAGACACTGTCTCTTTTGAAGGAAGAGATTTCCAGAAACATTTTGGAGAAGATTCTGGGAAATGGTCGATTTGACGATCTCATTGACGACATCATCTCCAACCGTAAAGACCCTTACACCAGTGTAAAGGAGATTGTGGAAACGCTTTTCTCGGACGATAAGTAAGTTGTCACCAGGCATTAGATAGTGCGCAGCAGACAAAATGTAGTAAACGGTGAAAAGTGAACCGTTTACTGTTCACCGTTCACCCTTTACCAGACTTACTGCGCTACGCTACCAGAGAGGAGAATTAGATGAAGGTACTGAAGATCGATCACCTGGGCATTGCTGTTAACAGTATCGAGGAGGCAAAAAAACTCTTTCAAGATACACTAGGCCTCGAATTTGAAGGCACTGAGACTGTGTCCGAGCAGAAAGTGACCACTGCCTTCTTTCCTGTCGGCGACAGTGAGGTTGAACTGTTGGAATCAACCGCCCCGGACGGCCCCATTGCCAAATATCTGGAGAAAAGGGGCGAAGGTATACAACACATTGCCTTTCGGGTGGAAAACATAGAAGAGGCCCTGGCTGAGCTCAAAGAAAAGGGAATAAGGCTCATAGACGAGAAACCGCGCATGGGGGCCGGCGGTGCCAAAATCGCCTTTCTCCATCCCAAAGCCACCCACGGGGTGCTCATCGAGCTCAGTGAAAGGGAGGATTAACTCGCCGGTGGCGGGTCGCGAATGACAGGCTCCCGACTAGGCACTGGGCACTTATGAGTGACGCGGCGACGCGGGGACCCGGTGAGACGGAGAGAGCATTTCGCATTTTGCATTTCCCATTTAATCATGAGGGATAAAGCATAAAGACTATAACTGATGCTAGTCACAAATGTTCAATGTGCAATGAGAAATGTGAGATGAGAAATGGCCACAGGCAACAGAGAAGCAAATGCGTATTCGTCTCGTGCTTAGTGCTTAGTGCCTAGTATTAAAAAACCCGACCTGGAAATTTAGGTCGGGTTTTTTTATCTTGCGTGGTAACGCAACTACATTGGAATGTTGCCATGCTTTTTGGGTGGTAGCGTTTCCCTTTTTGTGCAGAGCACCTCGAGTGCCTCTATTAGCCGTGGCCGGCTCTCGCTTGGGACGATCACTCCGTCAATATAACCTCGAGACGCAGCAATGTATGGATTGTAGAGCATATCCTGGTACTCATCGATTTTTTCCTTGCGCTTGGCCTCAGGATCATCTGCCGCCTGGATCTCCCGACGGAAAATAATATTTGCCGCCCCTTCTGCGCCCATTACCGCAATTTCAGCAGAGGGCCAGGCCAGAGCCATGTCGCAGCCAAGATCCCTGGAACACATGGCCAGATAAGAACCGCCATAATCCTTTCTGGTAATCAGGGTGATTTTGGGCACGGTGGCCTCTGAGTAACACCAAAGCAGTTTGGCGCCGTGGCGAATCACTCCGCTCCACTCCTGGTCACTGCCGGGCAAATAGCCAGGCACGTCAGCAATGGTAAGCATTGGGACATTGAAACAATCGCAAAACCGAATAAATCTGGTTGCCTTATCTGACGAATTTACGTCTAGACAGCCCGCTAGCACAGTGGGCTGATTGGCGATGATTCCGATGGTGCGACCATCTAGCCTGGCGAAACCCACAAGAATGTTCTTAGCGTAGTGCTCGTGAATCTCATAAAAATCACCGTTATCCACGATGGAGCGGATGACATCCTTCATTTCGTAGGAAGCCATGGGGTTGTCGGGAATAATACCGTCCAGAGCTGGATCGGTGCGAAGCGGGCTGTCACCTGTGTCCACCCGCGGTGGTTCCTCCATATTGTTGTTGGGAAGGTAGCTCAGCAGCAATTTGATACGCTCGATGGCGTGGGCGTCATCTTCACAGGCGAAATGGGCTACCCCGCTTTTGGTGTTGTGGGCCATG
>JASFEM010000075.1:0-16683 GCA_050124835.1 Syntrophobacterales bacterium
CTGATATCTATGATCAATGACCAGGTTAAGATCGTGAAAATCGATCACTTTGGGTTTTCCATTTTTGCGGTAAAATCGATCTAGCCCCCGAAAGGATACAACGAGCAGCTTAAGCCAATTTTCCGGTGCCAGATGTTGAGCCACATATTCCAAGCCGTAAATGCGGACAGAGTCCGAGGCAGGGCTCAAGTTATCCACCAGGTCTCGACGTATCTCTTCATCCAGGTGCATCACCGCTTTATAAAGGATCGTAGCTTTCTGCAGATCCCTCTGAAACTTTTCTACTCCGGTACTTTTCAAGCCTTTCTTGTGGTAGATGAAACTTACGGGCATACCCATGATTTGCATCTGAATGTCCACAAAGCTGATATCAGCCAAACCCACAAGACGGAACAGCCTTTCTAGTGCTGCGGTATCTTCCCCCTTTCGGCGCAGACCTTGTTCGTCACCTAAAGCGTTCCAGTCTGAGAACAAAGCAAGTGGAACCGGCTCGGCTCGTGTACCATTAGTTTCTTTCAGGAGTCTTTCCCCTTTTTCCCTGAACTCGCTATCCACAATGGCTTGCCAAGAGGTCTTAGCGCGAATAACATCTAAAGCCAGCTGCCTCAGGTTAAGAAAACGGTCGAGCAAATCTTCAACCATTACTCCTTCTCGGTAAGCCGCCGCGGCCAGCACCGAATGGAGGAAAAAGGCTTCGAAGATCAGCTCGTCGCCGGTGGAGGTGACCAGTTCCAGGGCCGGCAAGCCGACCTCGCCACGAAGTATATGGCCAACCAACCCGTGAAATTCCACCAGAAAATCGGTCAACCGACTTGTATCCTTGTCCATACCAAGACGCTGGAGGAGGGCCTGCCGTCGTAAGATTTCAGCTCCTGCAACGCCATGGCTATTGCTTTGGGAGAGAGATCTATATTCTTCAAGGTAGAGGGGGAGTTTGCCAATCTCCTGGAAGATGAGTGCAGCACCAAGAGCTTTAAGCAAATTTGGTCTCGTGCCTATTCGGTCAGCAACTTCTTCAAGAATGTCGATCTGCATATTGGTGATGCCAATGGTCTCTCCAGTCATCGCACCGAATTGCTGCTGAGCCAGCTGATAGAAAATCTCTTTATTTTGCAGTGTTCCCCGATCACCGGTCACAAGGGCCTGGAATTTCTTGAGGCAACGCAAGACGTAACCAGGAATTGTCTCCCCTAGGTGGATCTTTTTTGTTGGTTTAATCCGATCAAGTTCCCAGTACTCGGTAAGGATGCGGCGACCAATGCTGGGGCAGTGTTGATGGATGATCTCCAGGGTGTCGAACATTTGTTGGGGCACAAGGAGTTTTTGCGCAAAAAGTTCCTCCAGACGAGAACAACAACGTGCGATATCGGCTTTCTGTTGAGCTAATAACTCAGGATCCATGTTTTCTGCTTTTCCGTGGCGCTGTAGGTGTTCGCCGTAGCTGTGTAACTCTGAGAAAAGTTTATCCGTCTCTTCCAATTGGGCGACGCTCATCTCTGGAATCAACCGTTTATGCAGGGCCTTCAGGTTCATTTCCATCTTTTCGAGATTGTTTCTTACATCGATGAATACGACCTCAGTCGCTTGATTTATCGGGTTGTGCCGGAGTTGAATACCGCTATCAAAGATGAAAGCTGGCTGGCCCTGAGACAAGGTCTTTTTGATACGGTTAAGGTAGCTAAAGTGGAGCTGCTGCGGGTCTAAAGATTCGAGGGCTTTCCTCACCCTTAGTAGTCTATCGTCACCGTCCTGAAGTTTGTAACCGATCAGCGGGTTGAAGTTGATTACATTTGCCGGTGAACTGCTGATGGTGATCCACAGGAGAATGAATCCCGCCCGCGTACCGAGCATAGGAAATATATGGCCGGTGCCATGAAACTGGCAGTTGAGCAATTTGCGAAAAAAATAGGGCCGGCTGAAAGGTTCGCGTTCATAAAAGCGTTCCTTGAATTCATTGGTAATATTGATCAGCTCTACGACTTGAACGATCTGATCCAGTTTTTCAGGTGTATAATCTGCCAAGGCTTCTTTTTGAAAAGGGCCCTTATCCGTGATCACGGTCCAGGAGTCCAAATATTCGAAGAGATTGAAGAGCTTGAGCATCTGACGCACGGCCAAGTTTTGGGCCCCACCCAGGGTGGCAATTTTCTGATCGTGGAGTATTTCCCAGTCAAGATTTGGATCTGCAGCTATCCAGATGGCCTCATCGTAAAGGCTGAATAGCTCCCTCCCCTGCTCTTCGGTGAGTTTTTCCCCCAGAGAAGCGGCAATTTCTGACATACTCATCAACCGGATAATCCTGAGCAGATCAGCGACTTCCTCGAGACTCTGGCGTTTGGCCTGGTCTGTAATAGACTTTAGGGTTTTTTCCGGGAGCTTGCCAAAGGTGATCCGTCCCATAGTGGTGTGACCCACCACAATCAAATATATTTCTCTTAGCAGCGCTGCCGACAAGCCTAGAAAAGACAATTTCTCAATGTTATCGATTACCTTTGTGCTAGCACCTTCAATTTGATCGGGGTTAAGGAGGGTTTCTAGCCTTCTTAAGCGG
Source organism: Syntrophobacterales bacterium (assembly GCA_050124835.1). GTDB lineage: Bacteria > Desulfobacterota > Syntrophobacteria > BM002 > BM002 > BM002. The sequence goes on from JASFEM010000075.1 coordinate 2,552, forward strand.
GCCGTCTGATTCATCAGTTTTTTCATATGGTTGAAGGTGCGATATCTGTTCTTGAGAGGTGCAAAGGGATTGTGCAACCGATTAAGCTCGAGCTCTGAGAGCCGCGGGAAACGCTTATCCCGAATCTCCGCCAGCACGTCCAGCACAGCCAGGAGATAGTCGAAAGTGTTCTTGTAGTCCGCAACCAGGGCGAGCGAACAGCCGGCCATGCCGCTGGCCCGCTCTTGTTGTTCCAAGCGCTCCAGCCGCACAGCGGGTTTTCGCTTGCGGCCCACATAAATCTGTAGGTTGTCCGGGAGTTGGCCCTCAACAATGTAATTACGTTCCCAATTCTCTTTGAGTGAGGGAGCCAGCTTACTGTGACAGGTGACTTTTTCGAAAAATGGGGTTAAAACCTTATTCCACCGGCTTTCCAGATCAACGCGCCCACCGCCGGAGATCTTCAAATCCAAGCGTGGCAAGTGGTCGATTTCCTCCGAGGTAAGCTGCAAAAGATCCCGTTTGCCCGCGATCTGTCTAAGGTCCTCACGGTATATAAAAATTCCGCTTAGGTAATTGTAGAAGTCAGCAAGATGCACTCGTTGTAGGTTGCCGCTCTTAGCGCGATAACGTTTCTTGGAACGGAATATATGGGTGAAAAGCAAAAAATTGCGCAAGTCATCTGGGTTGCGAAATTCAACCCACACCTCTTTATTGGTCTGGGGAAAAGGCTTGCTGGCAATGACACAGATGTCTCCCCCAGTTTGCAGGAGATCATAGATCTTCCCAGCCACATAAGTGCCGTAAGTGGTAAAGGTCTCTTTGGTCAGGGTCGATCCAACCAACCCCTTAATTCCCAGGGATAGGAGAAGATCGTCGATGTCCTTGGGGATGACTATAAGATCAAAGCGTCCACTTGAATCGCGCAGCTTATCGATGGAGTCAATAATCACATATCGCTGGGTCGGCATACGGCCGGTTATCTCAGAGACGATGAGATCATTGGGGGCGGTTAGCAACCCGACACTGAGTTTTTCTTTCTTTTTTTGATGAATTTGTTTGACTGTGACTTCCTCGATCTCATCCACTTTGTCTTTTATGTCTTCCAAAGAGTGACTCACCCAATTCATGGGAATGAGAAAGTAACGTTTGCCCTGGCGACTGAAGCGCATCAGCAAGCCAAGATTCCGGTATATACTGTTGATACGTCTGTAGTGCGTCTTCAGAATATTAGGATCGTTGAAATCCAAACTTTCCAAGAACTCGAGCTCTCTGGTTCCCAGCTTATCCTGGTGCTCCACGATACCAAAACCGTAGGCATTGCCCCCGAAGCGACTGGCAAGAAAGGGAGGATGGTCTTCTGCCACGAAGGTACCGACGGGAACGTCCTGAGGGTCAATACCTAGCGAGGCAAATTCTTCAGGACGGATTAATTGGTAGGAAATATCGAAGGTGCGAGTTCGATCGGGTAGTGGTAGGCCAGAGGGTGCTCTGGCAATGCGGCCTTTTGACTTGGGGCTCATCTGTATACCGCTCCAAGGAGCTTAAATACTTGGATAGTAACCATTCACCCTTGATGTGGGATAGGCGATGTGGGCTCAATAGCTGGGCACCAGCAAAATCGCACATCCCAGATCTCACATCTCACATCACAGATTTGGATTTGTCACGTTCTTTCTATTCTTGCATCTAACGTGGGCGTCAATAAGTTATCTCGCCATATTAGGTACTCTTCTCAGTTCTCAGGCAATGCCTGGCCTTGAGACGCAACAGCCCTGGACTGCGATGAAGGTACATCAGTGGACTGTCAAAGCCAGCTTCAATGAACAAAGCTTCCAAGTCATCGAAGAGTATGGGTCGATTCGGCCAAGTGTATCGTCGTTCTCGTCGCCGCAATGTTTCCCACTGCTGACCCAAATTATTGTTACCATCAAGAACATTCTGCTTGGCGTGTTCGCAAAGGAACATCTCACAGACGATGGGTTTAACACGCCAAAGACAACCGCTCTCATTCAAATAAACACAATTGAATCCACCTGTGTCCCGCTGGATGGCTTGCAATAATTTGTCGATTTCCTTATCAGTTGACAGAAGTATATTGATCACCACATCTGCGAAAAAAGTGATAATGCCCTCACGACCGCAGCAAGCGCTGGTCTGACTCGTAAAACATTTCTGCGAGCAAATGTCAGCGAAGTGTTTCCCCTGGAAGTGTGCCACGTCTGCCCTGAATTTCATATAGGATCTGATGCGGTTCCGAAGCCAGCGTATCTGAGCCAAAGGCAGTCCTCTAAGGTGTTGGCGCACCATTCGGATTGCCTCTATCTGCTGAGTGTTATAATCGCTCACGGTTGCCATTTCGTTTGTCTTAGGCACAAGGGCAATTCATAGAATCCAGGAGCCAGTAGTCAGGAGCTAGGGGTTATGAAAGGCTATTTTCATATTTATCTTCTGGATTCTGTCTCCTATCTCCTTTACCTTGCGCCTCGGCCCCTGTGCTTCATTACAATTCGTATAGTGTATCATCTTTCTTCGGTGGACGCTTTCGACTACCCGACTTCCTTTTCCCTTGGGGAATAAAGGGGTCTTCCTCTTCAAGTAAATCACCCATCTCCGCCTCAATCTGCTCGGGGTCTTCACCAGCTTCCATTCGGCGCAAAGCTTCCTCCATGCCGGAGCCAAGTTCGAGACCGGTCATATGGGTGAGTTTTCGCATCAACTGGGCTGCCTGTCTTGGGTCATCCTCATTGATCCGCTCTGCCTCGCTGGCAAGGGCACCCATTGCCTTTTCCAGTTTGGACTCATCAATATCGGGAAGCCCGTTTTCCTGATCCTCCTTTTGACCACGAAGTACCGCGAAGGAGGACATCTGCCGCTCGAGCTCGGAACGATTGCACTTGGGACATGACGGTATTTTCTCAGTATTGATCGTGCGGGAGTAGAAGTTAAAAATCATGTGGCACTGGGGGCAATAGAATTCATATATCGGCATCTTATGGAACCTCCCGTTTTCTTCAGCAATTTTCCAAACGACGATCCAATGCAGTTATCTGCATTTGTTAAATAATTTCAATACAAAAGTCAATGGTAAGCAGGGGTCAGCCCTTCGACCCAGCCTTCGCCAAGGCTTCCGCCTTCGTTATAACTTCGGCGAGACAAGACGGCGCGGCAAGCAGGCTCAAGGCAAGCGGAGGGCAGACAAGCTTACGGCAGCTTGAGCTAGAGCATGGCGTGATGGAGCCAAGGCCATTTCAGATTTCAGATTGTAGATTGCAGATTGTGTCAAGGAAAAATCTGGAATCTGAGATCAACAGTCGTTGAAACAACAATACTCCGAAGATGCAGGATTGACTCGATGAACGAAGTGACTTACGATAACCACTTCCCATACCCATCAACTTGTGAGAGGTTCATATGAGCCCAATACCACTGGTTCTAGCCACTAGGAACGAGGGAAAAACCGAGGAGCTCAAGGCTTTACTCGCAGACTTTCCAGTGGATATCAAGAATCTCACCGACTTCGGGCCCACGCCGGCAATCGAAGAACATGGCGAAACTTTCGAAGATAATGCCGTAAGCAAAGCACGGTTTACCGCCAAAGTCCTTGGCTTGCCGGCTCTTGCCGACGACTCCGGTCTGATGGTTGAAGCTCTGGGAGGTGCTCCTGGAGTTCGCTCCGCCCGATACGCGGGAGAAAATGCCAGCGATTTTGAAAATAACATCAAGCTACTTCAGGAGCTTGAAAATGTGGAGAATCGCTCAGCTGCTTTCGCTTGCACAATAGCCATTGCCGTACCATGGGGGCCAGCCTTGATTTACGAGGGGCGTTGCGAGGGCTCTATTACCACAGAGCAAGCGGGGACCCAAGGGTTTGGCTACGATCCTGTTTTTTACTACCCACCATTACAAAAAACCTTTGCTCAACTTAGTACCGAGGAAAAGAATCGGGTAAGTCACCGTGGGCAGGCGCTAAAGGAGCTTCGCAGTGAGTTTGATAAAGTACTTATATGGCTGCGGCAGCGGTTGATTGAATCTGGTTGGCAATGGTTGGACGAATAAAAAATACCGACTCTTTTTTATCAGAGTCGGTATTTTTCTGCTGAGACAAAAACTAACAACTACAGGAGCCGCAGCTATCTGGCTTAGCTAGACCGGAAGTGATGGCAAAGCCAGAGCAGTGGCCGTCTTCCATGTAATCCACCTTGATGGGGCCAGCCTGATTCATTAGGCTGGAGTCGACGATGTAGGTGAGTCCCTCCAATTCGAAGACCTGATCCTTATCGTTTGGCTCATCCAGAGCCATTCCCAGAGAGGGACCGCCTCAGCCAATCTGTGAAACAAAGATGCGAATGGCAGATTCGAGCTGGCGCTCGTCCAGGTATTCTTTCAGTTTCTCTGTAGCCTTTTCAGTAACCTCAAGCATGCTAACAACCTCTCTTGATTAATTTGTCTATTAAAACTCCTACTTTCTGACCGATTGGCAGAAGCCATATATTAAGGACAGTCTCAGATTGTGTCAAGAGATTATTGGAATATAGAGGGGATGGAAAGCTTGGGCGAATCATGTTAAGAGAAAAATTATGAGCCTATTTCTCATTAGTTTTCTTTCTATTTATGGAGGCGTCCACCTCTACTTGTTTGTCAAAGCAAGGTCAGCCTTTTCGCCAAGTCTAGCAGCAAGTCTGGCGTTGGCCTTTTTCTTGACGGCAATGGTGGTAGCACCCATAGCGGTGCGTTTGCTGGATCGACAGGGAATACATTTGGCCAGCCGATATCTTGCCTACGTTGGTTATACCTGGATGGGATTGGTCTTTTTTTTCTTCTGGCTCGGTCTTTGCCAGGATGTGTTCAATTTGAGCATGAAGATACTGGCTTTGCTGCCTGGATCTAGCACTGGCCGCTTCGTATGGAGTGGCAGGGGCAGCTTCATGTTTTTGACGCTGGGGGTCATCTTTCTTGGCCTCTTGTCTGGTTTTAGTGCCTGGCGGATTGGTTTAGATCGGGTGGTCTTGCAAACCACCAAACTACCATCTCGAGTGGATAAGTTGACCATTGCGCAAATCTCTGATGTGCACTTGGGATTGATGGTCGGTGAGAGGAGATTGGACCGCATCATCCGGCTGGTGCGAAAAGCCGATCCAGACTTGCTGGTTTGCACCGGTGACCTGGTTGACGCCCAGATGGACCGGCTTAACCACCTGGCAGAGATATTGGCCGATGTACGGCCACCGCTAGGGAAGTTTGCCGTTATGGGCAATCATGAGTTCTATGCAGGGATTCGTCAGAGCGAGAGTTTCCTGAAAGCAGCTGGATTTATACTGTTGCGCAATCAGACACATCGTCTGGACGATCTGCTCAGCATTGTGGGAGTGGATGACCCGGTGGGAAGACGGCGATATCCGGAAAAAGGTTCAGTCAACCTGAGCGAAACCGATTTAGTGGCTCGTTCCGACTCACAGACATTCACCATTTTGTTAAAACATCGACCAACAGTGGAGAAAGCATCCTTGGGACATTTCGATCTACAATTGAGCGGTCACACGCATGGAGGCCAGATATTTCCTTTCAATCTGGTGGTAAAACACTTCTACCCAAGACAGAATGGCTTTTACCGTCTGGGCGGGGACAGTATGTTACATGTTAGTCGTGGGGCCGGTACCTGGGGCCCCCCCATGCGGTTTTTTTCTCCGCCGCATGTGACGGTGATTGAAATTAGCAGAATAGAGAGATGAAGCGGTGGGATAAGGGGAAAATCTTCCTTTAACGAATGATCTCCACAATATCTGCTTTCTTGACCGTAAAACTATATTTACCGCCAAAACGGAAGCTCTCGAGAGTGAGAGTTGTGTCATCTTCGGCGATGACCACACCCTGATGTCGTGCGCCACTGCTCAATTTAATCCTGATGGTGCGGCCGACCAAATAATCTTTCTCGCTTTCTATACTTTTCTCAAGCTGTTGCTCTATCTTCTCTATGGATACAGCTGATGCGGGCATCTTTCCAGCGTCCCTGTAACTATTCACAATAGCACTATAATAAGGCCGCAATTTGGCATATTCTTTTTTGGAAGCGATCAGTCTAACAATAAAATATGTCTCCGGGTTGTGATTAAAAACAGTGACAGCCATGTGTTTATCTGACAGGACCCCACTCAATTGCACAACTTCAAGCTTGTTTATTTTCTTGGCTTCATCCTTAATATTGGTGTATCCAGCTCTCCTCATCGTATCTTTCAAGGACTTGGCATAACTGTTTCCATACTGTCTACCCCGGAAATAACATTTTAAGCTTGCTTTAGTCTTGGGAGCCTGCAGACTAATTGCTTGAATGACGTTCTTTTCAGCGGGGATGTCACTTCTGCTCCAGTCGGATGGAAAGGAAATGTGGGAACTATCTTGGAATTCAAAACTATGCCACTTGCTAATGTCAATCTGATTATCCGCCTTAACCTCGACTTTTTCCGCAGTCTTTTCCGCGGTTTTTTCTGGTGTCGGCTTCTCTTGAACTGCGGTTGTCTGTTCAGCAACCTCCTCCGCCGGAACCTCCTTTTCTGGTTGGACTTGTTTTTCGGGTACCACCGTTTTCTGCGGTTGCACAATTTGCGAGCTTGAGGGGACTTGCTGCTGCGGCTCAGTGGTAAAGTCCTTATACATCACGGCCACGAAGTAGATCGCGTAGCCGACAACCATTACGCCGATTACCAGATAAAGCCCGAGAATCGGATTTTTGCGGACATCGTGTGAGATGAACCGTTTCAGCCTCTGCGGGATTTCATTCAGCTTGAGTTTTAGACCACCCATTCTTCCAGCCTGTGCATATCTAGTAAATAATCACCTTAAAGCCACTTTGTCGTCAGCAAATTGGCGGGGTCCCCCTGCGGGCTCCAAGAGAGCGTAGGCTTTAAAGCATCTCAAAAATAAGCCAAAATTATGATCAAGTTCTTGCTTTCCAGCTCCCCAGCAGGTGAGGTCGATCCGTGTGGCTCTAAAAATTAAGCAAGGAACATGCCAGTTATTCGTCGAGGCCCGCCAGGTTTCGAAAGTCTAAGAGGACGTTGCAATACTCCTGCCGGAACGATCCATCCAGCCGCCAAAAAGACGGATGCAATCCTGGACACTGGGATCCTGCCACAGTTCCTCCAAGGAATAGCTCATTTTGGTAGACCAGTTGGGATGCTCTGCGACTGTTCCGGGCAGATTCTGTTGCCTTGTATCCCTGAACAGATCTTCTTGGCTGAGGAGGATCAGCTTGGCGGGGGTCGAGAAAAGAAAACCAATTATGGCGTCGTGGATTGGGGGGGGTAACTCGTTATCTATCTCAGCCGCATGGGCCAGTTCCTCGGTCAGGAAACCTGAGGCGATCAGTCGCCGTATGATTTGTTGCTTGTCGTTCTTCCTGGTTTCCAAGGCAGCGTGAAATTGATCCTCAGTGGGAAACATCCCCAAGCGATTACGCAAGGCAATATCCTGTGCAGTCCAAAATCCAGCCAGAGTGGGAAGATCATGAGTGCTCACCGCAGCCAAGGCATAGGATGGGTAAGATTCCGGTTCTTTGAAGTTGCCCTGCATCTCTCTTTCAAAGTAGAATAGTCGATAAGAGAATATGCCGAACTGGGATAGAATCTCTCTTACTCGGTCGGGAACTGTCCCTAAATCTTCGCCGATAATAAGGGTTTTGGTGCGCTCACTCTCCAGGGCGATGATCTTGAGCAGATCTTGATAATGGTCCTCCACATAAGTTCCGTTCTTTGGCGGCTGTCCCTCAGTTATCCAAAAGAGTCGGAAGAATCTCATAATGTGGTCAATTCTCAGTGCCCCCCCCGCTTGACAATTCTTTCTAATTTCCTGAACGAATAGCCTGTAGCTGTGGTTGCGGTATTTTTCTCTATTGGGCGGATGAAAGCCCCAGTTCTGACCTTCGAGAGCGAAATCATCAGGTGGCGCTCCGACCGTGACGCCATCCACATAGAACTCTCGGTAGGCCCAGAAATCAGCCCCGCCCGGATCACTGCCCAATGCCAGGTCATGATAGAGACCGAGACCGGCGCCCAATGAGCTAGCAAGATCCTGGGCTTCCTGCAGCTGTTTCTCCAGTTGCCATTGCAGGTATTTATAGAAAAGGATACGCTCCCAGTATGTTTGTCGAAAGCTTAGGACCGCCTCGGAAAGCGGATTCTGGTAAGGCTCGGGCCACTGCCACCAGGTCCAGATAGCCGGATCCTTCTCATGAAAGAAGACCTGCAAGGCGCAGAAAGTGGCAAAATTTTCTAGCAGAGCGCCTTCCCTGACCAGGTATTCCTCGAATTGTCGACGCCGGTTTCTCTTTTTCCCCTCATGGCGCCAATGGTTTTGGAGGAAGTTTTGAAATACCTTTTCCAACACCTCGAGTTTCAGCGCGGCCACCTGCTCGTATTGCACCAGTTCCGCAGAGCGAAGTTCGGCTAACAGCTCTTGGGTCGTCTCAGCCTGTACCAAGCTTTTAGCTTCAGGGCACGAGTGATAATCTTCCAAGGCTTCTAGATCTAGGTAGATAAAGTTTCGGTAGAAACGGCTGGAGGGAAAATAGGGGCTGATATTATACGGTTGGCGATTGGAGATGGCGTGCAGAGGATTCAACCCTATTGCGTCCACCCGCAGAGATCCAATCGCCCAACGAATGAATTCCTTTAGATCCGTGAAGTCGCCTACACCCCAATTGCGTTCAGATCGGAGGCCGTAAAGGGAAATTGCTATACCTGCTCTCTTTCTATCCCCCCGCAAGTTTGCTGGCAGACAAACCTTTTCTGGACAAATAATCACCGAGATGGACTGATGGTGGGTTTTTTGTTCATGAGTAACAGTAAGGTTGAATTGGTAATAGCCGTTGGAAAGTCCCTCAGGAAAAGGAACACCCCAGCGCACCACGGTAATGGATTCAAGTTTTTTGGTCTCCCGGAAAGTAATTTGCTCAGGGGTGTAGGAGTAGTTGATGGGCCTACCGTTTTCTCCGGTAACCTGCAACAGGACCTCGGGCCTGCCATCGATTTGCTCATCAGGGGGAGATTGAGTGGGTAGTCGAAAAAAAAGCTCGGCGGGTAAATGATCCTTGGCTTCAACCAATATGGATTCGGCCAACTGGCTCCATGAGCCGTGTTCCAATTCGTGCAGGGTCTCTTTGAGACGACTGTTATCCACTCCCAAGGCTACCAGCATTTCCTTGAGAGTCTTCGACGGAACTTCGTGGACATTACCCCAAATGTCAAAATAAGAAGACTGGATGCCATAGGCAGCTGCCAATCTGGCTAGGTTGTCATTTTCCTGTTCTACCCTTTCCATATCATCTCTAAATCAACTTTCGAATCTGGCTGCGATGGGCATTCTCCTGCCCATGCCGAAGGCCTTGGAAGTGACCTTGAGTCCCGGGACTGCTTGTCTTCGCTTGTACTCATTTCGATCAATGGTTCGGATGACCCACTTCACCGTCTCGGGGTCGAAGTTGAGCTGGACAATCTCGGCCAGTGAGTAGCGTTCGTCCAAGTAGTAGTGCAGAATCTGGTCTAAGACCTCGTAGGGTGGCAGAGTATCCTGATCGGTTTGATTCTCTCTCAGTTCGGCGGAAGGTGCTTTATCGATGATCTCTTGGGGAATTATTGGAGATTCTCTATTAATATATTGTGCCAGTTGGTAGACCATGGTTTTGGGCACGTCAGCAATGACGCTCAGTCCGCCACTCATATCCCCATAAAGGGTGCAGTAGCCAACCGCAAGTTCACTCTTGTTGCCTGTGGAGAGGACAAGATGGCCGAATTTATTGGACAAGGCCATGAGAATGTTGCCCCTTATTCTGGCTTGAATGTTCTCTTCAGTGATGTCAAGCTCCTTTCCGTTGAAGTGATCCTGAAGGGACTTCAGGTAAGTCTCATAGGCGGGGACTATTGGGATAATCTCGAATCTGACTCCGAGGTTTTTGGCAAGGTTTCTGGAATCTTCCACGCTGCCGGGTGAGGAATAGGGTCCGGGCATGGTGACTGCTAGAACATTTTCAGCACCGACCGCATCCACAGCAATAGAGCAGGTTACCGCAGAGTCAATGCCGCCAGACAGGCCAACAATGGCCGAGGTAAAACCACACTTCCGCATATAGTCCTTGACCCCCAAAATGAGTGCCTGATGGACACTTTCGATTTCCTCCTGGAGAACGTAGAGGCCCGGGGTTCCAGCACTGTCCACAGAAACGGTTTGGACATGCTCTTTGAAGGGTGGAAAGACGACAAGGGGTTCGCCTGCTCCATCCAAACAGATGCTCCTGCCGTCGAAAATGAGTTCATCGTTGGCTCCAACCTGATTGACAAAGACAAAAGGGATGCGGTGTTTGGTAGCATGGCTTCGAACAATATCGTATCTGATTTGCTCTTTCCCCTTATGGAAAGGGGAAGCGGCTATATTGATTATGACGCCGGCACCCTCTCTGGCCATGATCTCGATGGGGTCATAAGAGTAAGTGCGGGGGTACCATAACGCCGGATCGTTCCACGCGTCTTCACAGATTGATATAGCAAGAGTTTTTTCTTTGAATGTCACTACAGTATCCTCAACCGCGGGATCAAAGTGTCTCGCTTCATCGAAAACATCGTAGCTGGGCAGCAAGGATTTGTGCTGAGCAAACAAAATTTTCCCTTGAAACAGCAATAAAGCAGAGTTGTGGAGACCTTTCCCGGTAGGCTGGAGACTGGGTTGGGGCGCCCCCAAAATGATGCCCGTCTGCGGGTACCGTTGGGAAATATCCAAGAGCTCTTGAACGGCCTCCTGAGCCCTGGCGATGAATGAGGGCCTTTCCAGGAGGTCCCTGGGAGGATAGCCAACGAGAAAAAGTTCTGGAAAGACGACTAGATCGGGAGAATCCTGATTGCATTGTGCCAGTGTCTGCACTACCTTGGACACATTACCCTGAATGTCTCCGACAACCGGATTCAGTTGTGCCATTGTTATCTTCATTTTCACCAATTGTTATCTTTGCGCACTTTGTGGCGAAAGATACCGCGATGTGTTGGTAAGTGATAGGTCCCTCTTGGGCAAGAACCGGCAGCCGATTTAGTATCCGGATTGTTTACCGGTCATGCGCTCTATTTCAACCTTTATGACGACTGTATTGTCAATGGCACTCTCGGGATATCCGGAGGATCTACCGCCATAATGCGCCATAATTAAATCGAGCCCCCGTCTTTTCTCCTCCCGGCTGTTTACAAAAGATGCCTTGCCAAATCCAATGACGCTTCTGTATCGCATGCTCCAATTACACGCTGTCTCATCCCGTACCACTTGTTGGTCAATGTCGAATTCGAAACAAACATTACTATTGTTTTTGAGTATTTCCAACTTTGTACCTTCGGGTGAGGAGTGGAAATAAAGCGTGTTGTTTTGGTAGCCGAAGCAAAGGGGAACGACATATGGGCAGTCGTCTGCTGAGAGAGCGAGACGACAAACAAGAGATTTCCCGATGATGCCTTCAATTGCGGCCAAGTTATGAATTGCCTTTTCTTTTCTTCTCATTTCACGCCATCAGTTTTTTCATCGCTTCAGCCAATCGCTTGATTCCCTCCTCGATCTGTACTTCATCAGTATTTGAAAAATTTAGTCTCAGTGTATTTTCCCCGCCTCCATCGACATAAAAGGGTTGCCCCGGAACAAAGGCCACATTTAACTGGGTTGCCTGCTCGAATAATTCCAGAGAGGATATACCTTGTGGCAGTGTTATCCACAGAAACATGCCCCCCTCGGGTCTGGTGTGATTTGTCTCTTGCGGAAAATACTTCTCTATCATGGACACCATGACATCTCGCTGCTCTTTGTACACTTTTCTTATCTTCAAGATGTGGCAATCTAAATCATTGTCGAGCAAATACTGGTGAACGATCCGCTGTGAAAGATGGTTTGAGTGAAGGTCGGAAGCTTGCTTAGCAATGATCAGCTTTTCCATCGCCGCCTTTTGTCCACAAATCCAGCCAAGCCTTAACCCGGGCGAAACGATTTTTGAAAATGACCCCAGGAGAAGCACCCTATTGCCGAGGTAATTTCGCATTGTGGGTAAATCTTTTCCAATAAAACGCAATTCCCCGTAAGGATCATCCTCAACTAAAATCGCTGTGTGGCTTTTCAAAAGATGAGCAACATCCTGCCGTATTTGCTCAGAGTAGGAGATACCTGATGGATTTTGGAAATTGGGCACAGCGTAGAATAACTTTACTTGTTTCTTTTCAAGTATCCTTTCCAGAGCTTCAGTATCTATACCGTCCTCAAACAGTTCTATTGCTTGAAACTCAGGCTCATACAGAGAGAAAGCCTGAATGGCACCCAGATAACCTGGACGCTCGATAACCACCTGCTCCCCCCGATCCAGAAATACTTTAGCGATGAGGTCGAGGCCTTGCTGAGAGCCATTGGTAATCAATATCTCATCCGGGTCAATCTCTAAGCGGTGTCTTTTGAGATACCTTTTGGCAATGTACTCCCGCAGAGGCAGATAGCCTTCGGTTGTACTGTACTGAAGAACACTCTCCCCTTTCTGATGCAAGACCTTGAAAGCTGCGTCTGCAATTTCTTGGACAGGAAATAACTTGGGATTTGGCAGCCCTCCAGCAAATGATATGATCTCCGGTCTTTCGGTGACCTTGAGAATTTCCCTGATAAAAGACCTGCGGACGTTATGCATTCTGGGTGCAAATGTGTTGTTCATCGCTCTTCAGCTAAGGGCTTTCTACCGCAGCAAATCTACGATCACTCTTCCTTTTTGCTGGCCTGCCAAAATACGATCGATTTCAACATCTAACTCCTCGAGTGAGCACATGGAAGTCTGCCGGTCCAAATCAGCCAGCTTCCATTCAGAGGCAATCTTTTCCCATGTCTGCCGCCGAAAAGTCATAGGACAACTCTGGGAATCAATGCCAACGAGCAATATGCCCCTCAATATAAAAGGATAGACGTTAATCTGCAAATTCGGCGATGCTACGTTGCCGCAGCAAGTGACCGCTCCGTGAAGCTTTGTAGATCTGATGGCTGTTGCCAGGATCTCCCCCCCCACCGAGTCTACCACCCCAGCCCAGCGACCTTTCAAAAGAGGCTTGCCCGTGGTGTCGGTTGCCTCCTCCCTGGAGATGATTTCTTTGGCGCCAAGATCGATAAGAAACTGCTTCTCATCCGTCTTTCCGGTTACCGCAACCACTTGATATCCGATTTGGCCAAGCATTGCCACAGCAAAACTGCCCACACCACCTGTTGCACCTGTAACTAGTATTTCTCCTCGATCGGGGGTGATGCCATTCTCTTGGAGTTTAAGGATGCAAAAGCCGGCAGTGAGACCGGCTGAACCATAGGCCATGCTCTCTTTTAGTGTGAGGTTGTCTGGAAGCGGCACCACCCAATCAGCCGGCACTCTAATGTATTGTCCGAATCCACCTGGGGTGTTCATACCAAGGTCGTAACTGGTGACAATCACTTCGTCCCCAGGTCGAAATGCATCAGTGAGGCTCTCCTCTATAACACCGGCAGCATCAACTCCAGGGGTGTGTGGATATCTCTTGGTAACCCCCTTGTGCCCGATGGCGGAAAGTCCGTCTTTATAATTTAAGGATGAATAGTGAACCTTGACCAACACGTCACCTTCAGGCAAGTTGTTGAGCGTCTGCTGAGCGATCTCCCTGGTATATTTACCATCAGCCGTTTCTCTTACAATCATGGCTCTGAAAGTCTTGCTGTTCATAGTATTTTCCCCTCTAACCTTTGGGGGGCAGCTCAAAGCCAAGGCCTGGATTCTTAACTCTTAACCATTCGGGGGCCACGCCGCGAACGGCACGCAGCAATTGGCTTTTATCATGGTTTCATCAGCATTTTTCCAAAAAGGCCTTTTCCCGTGAGCATCTTTGTGTGAGCCTCTGCTGCATCTTCGAAAGAGTACACTGAGTCAATAATAGCCTTTATCTTGCCCTGAGACATCCAGTAGAACCCTTTCTCAACTTCAGCCTTTGTTCCTTGAGTTGATCCGAGGATGTTGGTGCCCTTGAAGAAGACGTGTCTTAGATCAGTTTGGGCATCGTAACCTGTGGTAGCGCCGCATTGAACAAGCGTTCCGCCATACTTGAGCAAAGTAAGCTGTTTGTTGAAGTGAGTCTGACCGATGT
>JASFEM010000076.1:0-16668 GCA_050124835.1 Syntrophobacterales bacterium
AAAGGAGGTAGAGCATGCCTGAGAAATGCCGCGTGGGTGTTTGCGGGTTCGATCCCATGCTCGTCAAAGGGTATGTGAAGACAGGCTTTCGCGGTCTGTGGTGGCACATATCAGACGAGATCTATGAAGAGTACGGCGTCAAGCCCAATGACCCGATTACTGGGAAGCTGCTCAAGGTGTTTACCGGCAAGACGGGGGAGATGACCCATGAGCCCAATGAAGCCTTTGAGTGGAAACTGTCCATGGAATCTGGGCTTGCCGTACTGCTTCCGCCTGAGGCCATCGTCAAGTACGAACTCACCGAGTTTCATTTTCTGGAGCTGATTGTTGAGACTGTTGCCGGTAAGGAAGTCTTTCCCGGCGAAGACAAGGTGAGCGTCAAAATGTGGCCTGAGGACAAGATGAAGCTGCATTACACCCTGGATTTCATTGCTCCATAGATTGTTCAGGGTTCACGGTGACTCAAAGAGAAAGGGTGAGGGATGCTATATCTTCTGCAAACCTCGTTAGGCAGTGCGTGTTCACCGTCTCAGCGACGAACTCCACGACGAGTGTTGGTAGATTACCCTTTACATCCCTCACCTAATCCTCATTCTCGTACTTGAGGAGCTCAACAACTACCACCCTGGAGGGGCGCTTTACCCCTCCTATCATAACCCACCGAGCGGCGGGGGGTCTGGCCTGCTACCCCCGCCGCTTATTTTTTCAAGCTTTCAGCTGTCAGCCTTCAGCTTTCAGCTAAAATGAATACATAGACTTAGTCGACCATCTGCTCGCCAATTGGACTCCATATGTAGCCTCATTATCCTTTACAGATTTTTTACAAGTTTTCAGTGTCCATCCGCATGGCCAACACTGTCATTTTGAGCCCTCCGGTTCACTCAGGGTAAACTCAGCGAAGAATCTCTGCAGACCTCCTAACTAAGAGATTCTTCGTCGTCCAGCCATAGGCGGGACTTCTCAGAATGACACCCAAGAATCCGGTTCCCGGATGGAAAATAATCTGCTGACAGCTGATGGCTGAGAGCTGCTTCGACTGTCCAAATGCTGACCCCGAAAGTCCAATTCTGGGCAAACTGTTAATCTTTAAACCATAGGCATCGACGCTTATATAATTGATATCGGGTCCAATATCAAACGGTTAGGCCAGTAAGAGAAGTTTTCAGTGTGAGTCCAGCCATGCCGATCTGAATCATAAATTCCGCTTAACTAATTATTATCACGAGAGTTTTTGTCTTGATGAAGGAGCAAGGAGAATTATGTAACATTTTGGCAAGGAATTTGTTTCTGAATCTACATAATGGCTGTTTCATCCTGACCAATGCCGCCTAGTTATTTCTCGGGTGGAAAGTGGCGATGTGTGGCCTGAAACTCCTCTTTTAGTTGCAAATAGTCGACCGTGGGAACCAAGCATAACACCGGGTCGTAGTTCAAGAAGCTTCGGTACCTTGAGTGCTCAAGAGAAAAAAGCGAATATTTTCATCCTGGCGGCGAATGACGACTTGCGCAATCACATTCTGGAAATATGTGAGAAAAATTACTATCACGCGGCTGTAGCAACTGATCTCGAGAAGCTGGTGAGGCAAACAAAACGGCCAGGGGGTGTGATAGTGCTCTTAGACTACGAGATGGTAAACACCTATGGCGCGAGGATATATTCAAGGATTAATGTTGCTTGCCCCAAGTGCAGCGTCATCCTCTTATGTGATCAGGCCAATCGCGAACTCATCAAAGAAGCCATGGAACTTGGTGCTTTCGCCTCCATCCTGGCACCTTACGAGGAGTGGGAAGTGTTGACCATGATAAGGAACATTCTGACGCGAAAGAAGAAAAGACGCCCAAAAAAGTCCCACTGACATCAAATCATATGAACGGTTGTTCGCGACTGGCCCGCACAAGGAGGTGACTAGAATGAATGAAGATCTAGCCGCATTTGAAAAGGCCTTAGAACAATTTCTTAAAGTATTCAGGACAGATGTTATGGAAATCGTTGACAAAGGCGCTCTGCCGATATCCTTCATTATTGCCTTCAGAGAGCCCAGCCTGGACGGATTCGAAACCATACAATATGTCGCCCGCAGCACTCGCGGATGCCCGCCTGGTCTGGAAAAAGCTTTGAAGGAAGTCGTGTACAAGTGGGCAGCCAAGACCTATGCTGACTACATTGCGGTGGATGACACGCCCGTATTTAATCAGTGAGCGCGTGGCAACGATATCATGTTCAGAGCAATTCGAGTTCCTTTTCAACCTCATCTTCTCAGCAGTAACAGGACCTGAAATCCGACACCCGCTTTTCGCCGCTCACAGCCGATCACGCCTTCAGATGCCAGCAATATTTACGGAAACAAACTCACAGGTTAAATCATGAGTGTGAATACGCTAGGCCATGGTAAGAGCACCAGGTCCGCCACGGAAGAGGATTTTAATAGAGTTATGGAAATTGATCGACTTTCGTTTTCAGCTCCTTGGAGTTACAATTTTTTCCAGTCGGCGCTGAAAGATATATTCTTGGTGGTAGAAAAAGAAAGAGAAATCATCGGTTATCTTGTCGCCTGTGTGTGTCATGATCTCGAGAAGGCAGTTATCATAAGAATTGCTGTACATCCAGATCACCGCGGCAAAGGAGCTGCCAGGACATTAATAAGAACATGCTTTGACATTCTGGTGAAAAGGGATATTGGCTTAGTAGAACTCGATGTTGAACTCGTAAGCAGGGGAGCCATAAACCTGTATGAGAAATTGGGTTTCAGAATTGCAAATATCCTTGTATTTCCCAGTGACTTCCCCGGTGACGAAGAAACCTTTTACATAATGAGGATGGAATTACCCAAACTGGAAGAAGAAACAGTTCGCTAGTTTCCGTGGAGATAAGCCCGCCAAAACGAGTCATCTTTGCGTGTTCTCTCTAATCCAATCCAAGTAGGGAGGATTTCCAGCCAGAATAGGCAGGGCGATAATTTCCTCAACCTCGTAAGAGTGCAGTTCCCGCACTCGATCACGCAGAGCCTCGAACAAATTATTCCGCGTTTTCATAATGCACAGTACCTCTGGCTCATCCTCTACTATACCCTGCCACCAGTATATGGACCTCAATCCCGGCACGATGTTGACGCACGCCACCAACCGTTCATCCACCAGAGTCCTGGCCAGCTGAGGAGCCTCCTCCGCCGGCGCAGTTACATAAACGACTATGTAGTCTATCATACCTCGACCTCCCATTTTTAACAAATCTGAGCTCACTATTTCTATCCAGGATAAATCCGAAATCCGAAGCACGAAATCCGAAACAATTTCAAATTCCCAAAATTGGTCCTCCGGACTCCCCACCCTTCGGGCGGGTCCCCAGTTTCAAATGACCAAAACAATTTTTACTCCTAAGTCTCTACTGTTTTGAACATTTGAGAATTCGTATTTCGAATTTGTTTCGGATTTCGTGCTTCGAATTTCGGATTTGGAGCCTACTTCTTTCGCTATGCGCCATGCGCTTACCGCTCTGCGCTTTACCTAGATATCCGGTCGAAACTTTTGATCATATCCCGTCAGTTCAACATAACCTCGCCCCTCGACATCCTTTCCTTCGACTTTGCCCTTTACCCGGACACTGCCTTCCCAGTAGTTGACCAGAGTGCTTTTTCGTGTGGTTAACTCCTGCTCTTTCACTGTCGGTATCAACCTCAAGTCAAGTTGCTTGCTTGGAACTCTAATCAGCCACCCCGACGGATAAGTAATACTGCTCATCTTGCTTTTCCAAGACCCCAATACGTCAATGCCAAAGCTCTCCAGAGTAAGGTGTTCCGTCCGACCATCAGGATAGACAAAAGTTCCGCTCGAGGTGGGATCAGGTTTGCCGTCTTTATGACGGATGATATACAGCATCAGTTCGATCTGGTTGTTTAGTTGCAGGCTGAACCAATCCCAGCCAACCTGGTAGTCGCGCAACTGATTGGAGCCGAACTCGTGGTCCATCCAGGCTAACCCTCCGACTTCGTATGACCGCCCTTGCCAGTATAGCTCACCTTTAGCTTGCATCCGTGTCAGCGAATAGTAGTGCGAAGCGTATCCCTCACCCACCGCCTTCTGGCTCACCCCGTTTTCACCATGAATTACTGCGGGCTTGATAGGCACCAGAGCTAGATCGATGCCCATGTCCTCCTTACCAGCTTTGAGTGTATGCTTGTTTCCTTGCAGACTGACCTCCCAGTCCTCCACCCACGCGCGGTAAACCTTAGGATCAGCCCCGGCTACATCCAGAGCTCCCCTGCTCACTTTCTCTTGAAAGCGGTAATTGTCCTCTTTCTCATCTGTTATGGCGAAGTGAGCGAAATAGAGGGTGTGGAGGGCCCAGCGCGACTGGGATTGTATTGATGCCGACCTGAGAGCGTGTCGAAAAAAGGTGAGTTGAAACCCGAAGTTACGCCCTTTTACCGTCCTGAGATGTCCGGTGTAGTACCACCATTCAGTGCGAAACTCCGGATGGGCCGCATGGTCCGCAGGGAATTTATAGACATAACCAGGAAGAGCACGGCGGAAGGTCTGCCCTTCGTCCTGCCCATGGGCAATGGGTATTGTGATCAGGAGCAGGATCAGTGCCGTCAACGCAACCGTTGTGTTGCTGTAAAAACGCGACTCTGTTAACAATAACTTCTCCCTCTTTCCAAGCGAGCAGCAGGCAGCTGGCAGCACAAAAAGTTAGTATAAAAACTGCCTGCTGCTCGCTGCACAAAGGGGCTTGGCCCCTATGGGGCCCCTTTGTGCACTACCAGTTCATAGCGCTCGATAATCTCCTTGAACTTCTCCAAACTCCAATTCTCCCGCTGGTAGTCCTGACCAAATCCTTTCCTCTCCAGCAGATGAAGAATGAAGCTCAAATGTCCCGAGCATCCCTCTGCGTCAAGTTCCTGTAGTTCCTTCTCCATCTTCTGCCCTAATGCAAGGGCATGTCTATGCACCACCGCCCCTTGGCCATCACATTTCCTGACTGAATAGAGCCGTCTACAACTAAAGGGGCGTACAACGTAAATTCGGCAGCTCTCCTCTTCATCCAAGAAAGGGCAGCGGACCAAGACACTATTGAGCTTCTCGCTCCTATTCTCTCTTAGGCTACGGTTAATCTCTTCAATTGCCTGGTCATCCCACCCTTGCAGGTATTCAAGGATAATCAACCCCTCAAGCGTCGTTGCCCCTACATTGCCAACGTCTATACAACAGGAGGCACAACCTTTTTCACAGACCGCTTGGGACTTGAAGGGCTCTACCAGCCTCTCGTATTCAGCGTAGAGTATGAAAACCTGCTCTTTCTTTTCCCTATAATCCAACTTAAAGATAATCCTCTTCAAGTGACATTTCGGGCGGGGATCAACTTCGCCCCTACGAGCCTTGCTCCATGGTGCCTAGTGCTTAGTCCCTAGTGCCTAGTGGCTCCTGCTGCCCGCTGCTAGCTGAAAGTCCAGTCTCGCCGCGTCGCCGTTTCTCCCCGTCCCCGTGCCTGCCCGCCATCGGCTTCGCCTTCAGGCGAGGCGGGCGGGTCGTTCCGCTGTTCCTAGTGCCCGGTGCCTAGTGCTTAGTCCCTAGTGCCTAGTGCCCTCTGCTACCAGCTGACTTCACTCCAGGCTCATGACCTCACTTACTCGTTTACTGACGGCGGCTCGAGCCGGAAATATGCCTGCAATCAGGGCACAAGCCAGAACTAAGATCAGGGTCTTGCCAAACATCGCCCCTGGAACACTAAATTGAATGGTCCACCCAAAAGATTGCTTGTTGATTACAAAGATGAGGAGCAGGGAAAGAACTACACCGTTTACCGCCCCCAATACAAAGCTTATCAATCCCATAAGTCCAGCTTCCAGCAGGGTCATTCTTTGTACCTGCTTGTTCGTTGCTCCCACGGCCTTGAGGACGCCGATGTCTCGTTCGCGCTCCGTTACTAAAAGGATTAGGGTGTTTACAATACCAAAAACCGCCACTACAATGGCGATTACTTGTAAGGCATAGGTTATGGAGAAGGTTTGGTCAAAAATTCGCAGGATTTCCCGGCGAAGCTCTCGGTTACTTGTTATGAATACTTCTTGACTTTCTTTGAGCCGCCGCCGAATGAGTGTCCGCACCTCCTCTGGATCGGCGTCAGGTTTGACATGCAGGCCCACCGAACTATACCGGCGTTCCTCAGGCCAGTAGCGGAGATAGGTGGACCGGTCCATGATAACCATACCACCCTCGGTGCGGTAGTCGTAGAAGACACCGGCAATCACCAGACTCTGTAAGCCTTTGGGGGTAGGCAGGTTGAGCCAATCTCCTTCACCGAGATTTAGCCGGTTGGCCAGGACCTCTGAGATGGATACTTGGTTCTGTTCTCGACAACGGCGAAGAATCTCAACGGAAGAACCCTGCCTGTACATAATCCGGCTCAGCCGTTCTTTCACTTCCAGGTCGGTGACATCCAAAAGCGCCGCCACCTCGCCGATACGAATCGGAATCTCGCTGAGGCGCTCCATCGCCAGAAATCCCGGTAGATCCGGTAATGCCTCCACCAACTCGGGCGGCAAACTGGCTCTCTGGCCTGTGAGCCGCACCGCTGGAGAAATGTAAAGGTCTGCGGCAATGATCTGCTCTGTCCAAACTACCACTGTCTGCCTGAAGCTCAGTATCATAATGGAAATACTAATGAGCATGGCGAGTGCGGTCATTAAAGCGGCAATGGCTACGGCCGAGCGGTTGAGAGATCGGCCAAGATATCGACTGGCCATCTTGCCTTCTATCTTGAATATACTGGCCAGCCCCGGCGCCAGTGCTCGGTTCACCAGCACGACGCTAGCCGGTGTGAGAAAGGAAAATCCTGCCAGAATCAAGAAAGCAGCAATGAAACCAAAAAGAGGTAGTCCGTTAACCGCTTGCTGTTGACTACAGAAATAGCCGAGACCCAAGATCACAACCCCCACCAATGAAATTCTTCCAAGCCCCATGTGAAGCCGCCTCTCCAACGTACCTCGGTAGAGAGCTTCCCTGGGTAGGGTACGGCTGGCCTCCAGAGATGGGAACAAGCCGCCGAGCAAAGCTACAGCCAAAGCTGCCCCTGCGCCAAAAAGTATGCTCAGTGGCGACAGGGTGAGGGTCTCAGCACGAACCAATAGATAAAGCTCGCTAATCGTTTGCGCCATGGCTTTAAGAGCAAGCTTAGCCATAACCAGACCCAGACCCACTCCAACCACAGCTCCCAGCAGCCCTACTATGAGCGCCTCAGCCAAAAAAAGCCCGAGTATTTGGTGTCTTTGTGTTCCGAGGACACGGAGCATGGCGATCTCGTAGCGCCGCTTGCTCACGGCAAAGGACACCGCGTTATAAATGAGGAAAATACCCACGAAAAGTGCGATCAGGCTCAGGGCGAGAAGGTTTAGGTGATAGGCGTTTACCATTTCCCTTATGCGCCCAAGACGCTTCCCCGATGTCTCAACTTGCACGTCTGCAGGCAGAAGCTTCTGAAGCTGCTCGCTGACATCCTTCAAAGAGACATTTTCTTCCAACAGCAAATCAATGCGATCAAGCCTCCCAACTCGGTCAAACACCTCTTGTGCAGTGGCAATATCCACCAGTGCCACGTTTCCCTCCAAAGCTCGAGCTGGACCTTTGAGTTTAAGAAGTGCTCTCAGGGTAAAGCGCAAACGACGGGAACCGGAAAGAATTTCCAAGCGGTCCCCAACCTCTAAACCGTGGCGCTGTGCAAATTTTTCGGTGAGCGCAATGGCACCGGGTTCGGTGAGAAAAGAAAGAATTCCATCCGTTCCTTGTCGAGATTCCACGAACTGATACTGGCGAAATTCTTGGTCACTGAAGACATCTATCCCCAGCATCAGCAAGGGTTCATCAATTGGTGCGGCAGCTATGACATTGAATTCCAAAACCGGTGTGGCTGCAAGAACTCCGTCGGATGAAGCCACCGTCGCATAGAGTTCTTCTGGAAATCCGTTTCCCTGTCCCGTCACCTGCAGCTGAGTGGTGCCCGTGAGTGAGTTAACCGTATCGCGAAAAGAGATCATGGCGCTGGACGCCGCAGTTTTGATACCCACGAAAACTGCCACGCCCAACGCTACGCCCAGTAAACAGAGCAAAGCGCGACCTTTATAGCTCCACAGATGTCTGAGGCAAAACCATCGCCACAGCCGGATCATGTAGCCTCCAGACTACTATTGGGCGAACTAAACTTTGCATAGCTCGTTATTTCATGCATAAGCCATAAATCCGAAATTCGAATATCGAAATCCGAAACAAATTCAAAATTCAAATGACCAAAACGTATTTGGACTTCCCTTAACAACTTGTTTTGAACATTGAAACATTGGGATTTTAGATTTGTTTCGTGCTTCGTGCTTCGGATTTCGGATTTCCTCAGCTCCGATGTCCATATTCGATACGCCAAACTTCTGTTTCAGATCATGGTCATGTTTCCTGCAAAGATGCTGCTTCGGAGCTGAGGCTGCCATCTCGCATGAGCAGCTTCCTAATAGCGAAAGAAGCCGCCTCGTCACTATGAGTGGCTAGAACAAAGGTAGTATTGTGTCGTTGGCTCAGTTGGGCCATCATTTCCATGACCTGATGACCTGTGCGGGAATCCAAGTTGCCGGTGGGCTCGTCTGCCAAAACAAGATGTGGCCGATTGATCAGAGCCCTGGCGATGGCTACCCTTTGCATCTCACCGCCGGAAATCTCGTGTGGATAGTGATTGCGCCTCTGCCAGAGCTCCACGTCTTTCAGCAGTTCCTCTGCCCGAGCCTGGACCTCTCTTTCTGGACGCCCTTGGAGAGTAAAGGGTAGAGCCACGTTCTCTGAAACGGTCAGAATAGGAATTAGGTTAAAGAATTGGAAAACGATTCCCACTTGGTCTCGACGATATCGAGTGAGTTCAAAGTCAGACAATTGGGTAACATCCTGCCCATCGACCCAAATGTGGCCCCTGTCCGGACGGTCGAGCCCACCCAGCAAACTCAGGAGAGTGGTTTTCCCGCAACCACTCTTGCCCATAATGGCGACAAATTCGCCAGGCTCAATGGTCAGCGACACATCGTTTACCGCAACTATCCGCTGCTGGCCCAATGTATATGTCTTTGTCACAGATTCCAGTTCTATCATGTTCTCAATTTCTACCTTTGCAGTTCTCCCAGCCGCATAGAGCATAGCGCATAGCGCATAGCGTGGAAAGAGACAAGATCGATTATTAACTTAAGAATGTAAAATCAATTAGGTCTAACTCCCGAGAGAGGCATCTAATGGCTGCCGCCGCAAAATCTAACCCTAGCTCCACCCCGTCAAGCACGGCGGAGTCGCTGCTGGCTACAATGCCCTCACTGCCAATGAGCCGACTCTCGGGCACCTTGAGGGTTTGTGCATCTCCTGGTAAATTCCAACTTTTCAAGGCTGCGCGAAGTGCAGCTGCGAGCTCTCCGCTTTGGCGAATGGGTGCATCCAAGAAAAAGAGTGTTTCTTGGGGAGGATATTTGTGTAGGACCTGAAAGAGGAGATCTATAGCCTGATGTGTCAGTGCTGAAATGCGGTAACGGTGGGAAATGCCGGCGACATCTCGAATCACCCCGTCATTTGCAGCAATGAGCGGTCTGCCTGCGAGACCACTCTCTGTGGTTATGAGTACATTGTGCCCATCCACCAGAAGCTTGAGACCAACCAGTTGCTCAATCCCAACAAGTCGGTCGCGCCTGTCCTTAGCCTCCTTACGGGCGAAAACGCCGCGATGCAAAACTTCCCGGTGCTGTGCATTGAGGTTGTACCGATTCCCAACCAATTGAAGGCTGGCACTGCGAGGGTAACCTCGGTCCAGGAGAAAGAGGAAGTCAGCGGCCGCAGTGCGAAGCGTTTCTTGGTCTAGCTTAGACATGTGCGGATGGTTTCCGTTGTAATATCAATCAGTTTAGGCAAGTCTAAAGAAATCCGAAATCCTAATATCGAAATCCGAAACAATTTCAAATTTTCAAAATCCAAATGTCCAAAACGGTGTACTTGTAACTTCAGTAAGCATTATTTTGAACATTCGGGAATTCGTGCTTCAGATTTGTTTCGTATTTCGTGCTTCGAAACCGGGGCCCCGCCCGCAGGGTGGGAACTCCGAAGGAGAATTTCGAATTTAATGTGGATGGTAATCCTAAAGGATGGGCTACATTCCTTGCTCCGCAAGTTTCTTGAACTGTTCCTCCTGTTCCGGCGTTAAAGATTTCGGTAACCGCACGATGATTTTAACGTGAAGATCGCCCCTTCCTGACCTATTGAAATGTGGCACGCCGTGCCCCTTTATCCTCATCTGTGTGTGGCTTTGGGTGCCCGGGGGCACCTTGAGGCTCAGAGTCTTGTCATCTAGGGTGGGGACCTCTATCTGAGTACCCAAAACCGCCTGGGTAAGACTGATTTCTCGGCTAATGATTAGGTTGTTACCTTGGCGTTCGAACAAGGGGTGAGGTGCCACTTGGATTCTAATGAGTAAATCGCCCGGCGGACCTCCCCATACACCTTGCTGCCCTTTTCCAGCAACGCGTAGTTTCTTGCCGGCGGAGATTCCTGGCGGAACTCTTACTGTAACACGCTCCACCCCGCCACTTCGGTTGAAACTTGCTGTCTTGAAAACGCCAAAGACAGCTTCTTTCAAGCTCACCTGCATGTCCATAACTAGATCAGCACCCTTTTGGGGCTGCTGGGCAGTACGACCAAAAGGACCACCGGAATAGAAGCCACCGCCCCCCCTGCCAAAAGGTCTTTGGGCGCCACCCCTTCCACCGAAAATGCGACCGAACAGATCTTCTGATCCGAAGCCAAACTCCCGGAATACTTGGCCGAAATCGAAATTTCTGAAAATGTCCTCCTGGCTGAAACGCTGCTGAAAGCCCTCGGCGCCGAACATGTCGTACTGCTTGCGCTTCTCTTTGTCGCTAAGCACAGCGTAGGCCTCGTTTACCTCTTTGAAGCGCTCCTCTGCAGCTTTGTCACCTTTGTTTTGGTCAGGATGGTATTTCATTGCCAGCTTCCGAAAGGCTTTTTTTATTTCTCCCTCACTGGCATTCTTATTCACACCAAGAATTTTGTAATAGTCTTTACCGGCCATTATCTATTCTCGAATTTGGGTAAGTGCCCCAGTACAAACATTCGCAAATTATCATTTTATCAAGGTTTGCTAACGGTTGGCAAGGATAGCTTAAAGCGCTCAGCGGTCAGATTCTTCTTAAAGCTGAAAGCTGACGGCTGATAGCTGACAGCTACAAAGATGCTAAAAATTTTAATATCGACGCATTTACCTCAAAAGGATTCTCCACCATCACCATATGACCGCCATCTTCTACAATCCTCAAGGTGGCTCGTTGAAGATTCTCGGCAAGGTACTGAGAATATTTGGGCGGAGTCATGGTGTCTTCACTCCCGCAGAGTACAAGTGCGGGCTTTTTTACACTGCTAATCTGCCCCATTCGATCGAACTCATTGCACGCCTTGAAATCACCGAGGACGACTCTTGGCTTCTCTTCTAGAAGTAGCTCTAAACCCCATTTGATCAATTTCTTTGAGCTTCTTGAACCATAGCTCCAGCGCACCAACTGCTCTGCCCCAGCGACAAAATCGGTCTCCAACCCTTGGAAAATCTCCGAACTCACTCGAAGCCTGGCCCCGCCACCGATCAACACCAGACCGGCCAGCTCATCCGGGTTCCCAATAGCAGTCTCCAAAACCACCGCAACACCCATTGAATGCCCCGAGAGAACCACGTCTTTTAACTGTAGACTCCTGATAAAGATCAGCAGCCAGTGGCTATACTCGGCTATACTGGGGCAGCCTGGGCCCGGGCTCTGGCCATGACCTGGTAAATCCATACAAATTGTATTTATGCCCCGATCGAGGCCTCTCCGCTGGTTCTGCCACACCAGTGCATTTCCCCCGGCACCATGAACGAATATGATGGTACGACGCTCGGGGGCAACTCCGCTTACGCCTGTGAGGTAGTGGATGGATCTTCCCTCCGCCTCTACAGTTGGCATACGATTCTCCAAATGAGAAATAGTATGGCGGGTTACTGTTCCCGCCACTAAAAAGTTGCTTGTTGATTGTACTGGGCAGACAGTTGGCAGAAAGTCTTTATCTTCTCATTTGCTGCCCGCTGTCGGCTGCTAGCTGAATACTGTTCCCTCTCCGACCTTCGTTATTGTCCCCTATGACTCCTTCTTTTCCGCCTGCTTTCTGAGCTCTTCAGCGCGCAGCTCTTTCCTCAAAATCTTACCTACCATGGTTTTTGGTAGCTCATCACGGAATTCTACTAAACGAGGAACCTTGTAAGCTGCAAGTTTTTCTTTACAATGGGCAATGACCTCTTCCTCGGTAAGGGTTTCTCCGGGTTTGACCACCACAAAAACCTTTACGGTCTCTCCCCGGTAGGGATCCGGGACACCAATGGCCACTGCATCGACAATCTTTGGGTGCTCGTATAATACCTCGTCAATATCGCGTGGGTAGATGTTGAAGCCCCCGGCAATAATCATGTCTTTCTTACGGTCCACAATAAACACATAGCCGTCTTCGTCCATATGGGCGATGTCCCCCGTATGCAGCCAACCTTCCTTGAGAGTCTCGGCGGTCTCTTCAGCCATATTCCAGTAACCCTTCATCACCTGTGGACCTTTGATTACCAACTCCCCAGTTTGACCTACCTGCTCCTCTTTGGTGCCGGTCTCCAAATCCACGATCCGGGCGTCTGTTGACGGTAGGGCAATACCAATGCTTCCTGCTTTCCGTTTTCCTTTTATGGGATTCACATGAGTCACAGGGGAGGCTTCAGTGAGGCCATAACCTTCTAGAATGACGCTCCCGGTAATTTTTTCGAAACGATTCATGATTTCCACCGGCAGGGGGGCAGAGCCGCTGACGACGTAGTTGATAGAGGAGATATCGTATTTAGAGATGTCGGGATAATTGACCATGGCAGTAAGGATGGTTGGAACCAAAATCGCAATTGTCGGTCTGGTCTTGGTGATCGTCTTGAGAAAATCTTTGATTTCGAAACGGGGAACCAAGATCATGGAACAGCCCAAGCAAATAGGCCAATTCATAACCGCGGTCATTCCAAGGACATGGAATATCGGTACAACACAAAGGAAACGCTCCTTTCCACTTCTTATCCCCGGCAGCCAACCAGTGATCTGAGCCACGTTGGCAGCGAGATTGCTATGCGTGAGCATCACCCCTTTGGCCAAACCGGTGGTTCCGCCGGTGTACTGAAGTAGGGCAACCTCATCCATTTCTACTTCCGGGCGGGGGGGGCTGCTAGGGCTCCGCTTCACCAGTTCTTTGAACTGATGCACGGAACCGCTGTAGGGAACTTTCATATTAAGATTCTGCTTTTTCGCCTTTAGTGGATAGAGAAGATTTAGGGGGAAGGGCAGGTAATCCCTTATACTCGTAATGACGAGATGCTCAACCGTCGTTTCCTTCCAGACCTTATCTATCCTTGGAAACAAATGATCTAAGCCCACCAGAACCTTGACCCCAGCATCGTTGAACTGATGGGTCATCTCTCTCTCCACATACATGGGATTGGTCATAACCACTACCGCACCAATGCTAAGGGCACCATAAAAAGCGATGATTGTTTGCGGGCAATTTGGGAGCATTACGGCCACCCGATCGCCAGGCCTCACCCCCAATTGACTCAGGGAGGCGGCAAAACGGCTCACCTGGTCAGCCAATTGCTGATATGTGAGTCTAGCGCCAACGAACTCGGTAGCGGTCACCTGGGGAAACTCCCGAGCCGTCTTCTCCAACCGAAGGTGTAAAGGATCCTTGGGTGGGTCCACTTCAGAGGGAACACCCTCATCATAGTACTGGTGCCATACCTTTTGTGTGGTCATGGTCTCTCCTTGTTACTGCTGTGGCTGATCGCTTCGTGAGCATTCAGGGCTCAGCAGTGAGTCAGGTACAAGGTACATGGTATAAGGCAGAGTTTAGGACAAAATTTGCTACTGCCTTGAACCTTGTACCCTGCACCTTAAACCTAAATTGCTGATGGTTCAGCCTTTCTCTTTCAAAACTGTTTGGGCCAGCAGTTCTGCTATATCGTATACCTTGACCTTTTCTTCCATGTTGCGGTCTTTTAGACCATCCTCGAGCATGGTGGTGCAGAAGGGACAGCAGACACCTATAATGTCAGGATCCAGTATGAGTGCCTGTTCGGTGCGAGCATTGTTGATCTTCTGATCCCCTAAAGTTTCTTCCATCCACATCCTGCCGCCTCCGGCACCGCAGCAAAATGCCTTGTTGCGACTTCGATCCATCTCGGAAAATCGCAGTCCTGAAATGGACTTGAGCAGCGTTCGCGGCTCCTCATATATATCGTTAAAGCGGCCCAGGTAGCACGAGTCGTGAAAAACCAGATTCTTGTCCATGCCTGTAACAGGCTGGAGTCGCCCCTCTTGCATCAAGCTGGCAAGAATCTCACTGTGATGGTAGACTTCCCAATTTCCGCCAAATTGAGGATACTCATTCTTGAGGCAGTTAAATCCATGAGGGCAGGTTGTTATAATTTTTTTCACCCCGTGGCCGTTGATGATTTCCACCAACTCAGTGGCCATACTCTGGAAGAGGTACTCGTTGCCAATTCTTCTGGCCGTCTCACCGCAACACTTTTCGTCTACCCCGAGGATTCCGAAGCTGACTCCAGCTTCATTAAGAAGCGTCACCATTGCGGCGCTAATCTTTTTGGCCCGCTCGTCAAAACTTCCAGCACATCCAACATAATAAAGATAGTCAACCTGGGAATCCTCGGCAAGCGTTTTCACCGGTAGTCCTTTAGCCCAATCTCCCCGCGTAGCAAAACCCAGACCCCAGGGATTTGAATTGGTTTCCCAGTTCCGCATAACGTTCTGCACTTCGGTGGGGAAATTGCTCTCCATAAGCACCAGGTAACGACGCATATCAATATACTTGTCAATATGTTCAATGAAGACCGGACAGTGCTCCATGCAATTACCGCAAGTGGTGCATGACCAGAGCTCATCGTGTTGACAGACATCGCCTATGAGGGTTCTGGATAATGCACCGTCGGGGTTGGCCGTCTCCAGTTTCTCCAAAGCCCCTGCCTGTCTCAACCACAGCTTTCCCACCTGTTGCAGATGATCTTTCAGGTGGTGGATGGTCAACTTGGGGCTCAAGGGCTTCCCGGTAAGGTTGGCCGGACAGTTTTCCGAGCAGCGGCCGCATTCTGTGCAAGCATAGAGGTCCAACAGCTGCTTCCAGGTGAACTGCTCTATCGCGGAAACCCCATAGGTTTCAACCGTCTCGTCCTCAAGATCCATCTTGGTGAGTTGGCCTACCGGCTGGAACCGTCGAAAGAATATATTGGGAATCGCCCCTAGCAAATGCAGATGTTTGGAAAAGGGAATATAAACGAGAAATCCCAAGATCACCAGAGTGTGGGCCCACCAAAAAAAACTGTACCAGCTGTGCAGTGCCTCATTGTTGAGTCCGGAAAAGATGGTTGAAAGCCACACTGAGATGAAGGCTGTCCTCGGAAAGTATCTAGTTGCTGCCCCCTGGGCGAGAAGGTATTCAACCGCACGCGCCCCAAAGAGCAGAACTACTAACAGAAGGATGAGACCGATGATGATACTTGCATCAAGATTGGTGGCTCTCTGATCATCGTACCTCAGACGATCCGGTTTGACCACGAAACGCCGGAAGAGAGCAACACCCAAAGCAATGAGGACTGCGGCGCAAAACAAATCCTGCAGCAAATACAGAAAGGCGGTAAGACCTTTACCCAAGAACTTCCAGTACGCGAAACCGTGGTAAACACCAACTCCAAATGTTTCTATACTCCCAATGGTAATGGTGATAAAACCCCAAAATATAAAAAAGTGGCCCCAGCCGGCTGGCTCATTTATCACGCGCCTTTGTCCTAAAACAAAGGTTGCCACACCCTTCAGTCGCCTCCAAGGCCGGTCAAATCGGTCCTCAGCCTGGCCTAATCTCATGATCCGGTAGAGCTTGTAGACAGTGAAAAGAAAAAATCCGTTGGCGGCTACAAAAAGCAAAATGAACACAATATTGGCGGGAAAATGACCCGGTTGCATGGCATTCTCCTATTTCGGAATGCGGATTGCGGATTGCGGATTTAAAAACAAGGAGTCAGGAGCCAGAAGTCAGAATTCAGGATAAAGGCAATCAAAATTGAGCCCCTCTCAACTACTTGCTGCTGACTACTTCTGGGTGGTGCCTAGTGCTTAGTTCCTAGTGCTTAGTAATCTCTGCTTGCTGCCTGCCCTGTCCGCCGACTTGTCTCGCTGTAGTTTTTAACGAAGGCGGAAGCTCTAGCGAAGGCGGATGCATGCTGTCTGCTGTTAGCGGCCCCTGGCCGGCTAGCACGTTGACTTCAACGTCTTAACTTCCTCGATAAAGACCGGCATAAAATTAAAAAGATCTTCTACCACGCCGTAATCTGCCTTACTGAAGATGGGCGCTTCTGCGTCTTTATTTACTGCCACGATGTACTTGCTCGAGCCCATACCGGCGAGGTGTTGAATGGCGCCCGAAATACCGCAGGCAATATAGAGGGTGGGAGTAACCACTTTACCGGTCTGCCCCACTTGATCGGCATGAGGACGCCAGCCCGAGTCAACAGCGGATCTCGAGGCGCCGACA
>JASFEM010000077.1:0-16630 GCA_050124835.1 Syntrophobacterales bacterium
GCATCATCAACCACGACGATCTTCTGATGATGGGATGCACCAACGGGATGATTTCCGTCGAAATTAAAATGCAACCGTCTTGAGACTTGCCAGTCTAGCTTTATTACAGGAAAAAGCTCCCTGTCTCACGCGTAAATTACGGCGAAGTCCCAGACCAGGGTGTGAATGTGCAGATCTTTCCGGCGGGAAATCACACCCTCGAGAAAGTGACGCAATTGCTCTGCACGATCCTGCGGTTTTTCATCGCGCTGCAACTGTATGCGACTGTCAAAATCCCAGCCGACAATTAGGACGGAGCTCTTGGCTCGTTCCACAGCTGACTTGAAAGCAGCAAAATAGGCGGCCCCATCAATGAGAAATGACACCCTATTGGCTGGCTCAATACGCCAGCAGTTTTTTCCTTCATCAAGAACTTTGTGATGATCAGATTTCTTTTCTGCCATAATCTCAAAAGAGGCTATAGGGTAGGTCAGAGATTTTGATACATTGACCCCAATGGTCGATACATTATAAATAACATTTGTATTGTCAGGAATAGGGTATACTTTGTATATGTCAAGGAAAAGATAGGTAGCGTAAATTTCATGGAACGTGATGAGCAGATTATCCATCTTGTCAAGGACCTGTATAACAGTGAATTGGCTCGTGCCGTGCTGGCAACCGTGAGGGAACCCTTCGTAATCCTTGACGGACAGATGCGGATCAAGTGGGCGAGTGCGTCTTTTTACACGAATTTTCGCTTAAAGCCTGAAGAAACTTTGGACTGCTTGATATACGAGCTTGATGAAGGTCGGTGGGATATCCGGGAAGTCCACGAGTTCATTGACGAGATCACCCATGGGAGAGGGCGAGTCACCGATCATGAATTTGCCCATCATTTTAAAGGTATTGGGCACAGAACCTTAAACTTGAATGCAAACGCGGTTTTTTCTGAGAGTGGAGATCCTCAATTAGTGCTTCTAGCAATTCAGGACATTACAGAGAAAGTGGTTGAGGGCGGAGGTCAAGAAAAGCTGTTTGAGCATATCTATGATAGGGCGGTGCACCTTGAAAAGGCCAAGGAAGAACTCCGCTCGGAGATTATTGAACAGCTGGAACAAAACAACGTGATGGTGCAAGCTCAAGAGGAGTTAGAAAAGAGCGAAGAGGAGCGAGCAGCAGAACTTGTGGTGGCGAAAGAGTTGATAAAGGAAGAAATTATTGAACATCAGGAGACGGAAGATGCATTAAAAGAAACGGGACGAACTGTTCAGAGGCTGTCTTCGAGACTCCTCTTTGCTATTGAAAATGAAAGAAAATCAATAGCAATGGAGCTTCATGACAGTATAGGAGCGAACCTCACTGCCATTATTTATGGGTTGGAGGAGATGCTCGAATGGGCGAACCAGCAGCAGGTCGCAGAATTGCAGGACCTCATTTCCATGGTTAGGGCTACCGTTGATGAGACCAGGAGAATCAGCACCAACCTAATGCCTGCCATGCTTGATGACCTGGGTTTGTTGGCTACTTTGCGCTGGTTTTGCCGTCAGTTTCAACAGCTGCACGGAGGCGTGGAGATTGAGTTGCAGCTGCAGATAGAGGAAGCGGACGTGACCGAACAGCTGAAGATAGTGATTTATCGAATTTTACAGGAAGCCCTGAACAATGTTGCCAAACATAGTCGAGCAGACTCTGTGCAGGTATCTTTGTCCAACATTGGCGACGAGTTGGAGCTTTACATCCAAGACAATGGGAGAGGCTTTGATCTTGGAGATTATTCAGTCAAGGAGGGCTTTGTCGGCGGCTTAGGGCTGGAAAGCATGAGGGAACGCACCGAAATATCAGGCGGCTCGTTTAAGATTTTGTCAGATCCGGGGGAGGGGACCATCATACGAGCAAGGTGGCCTACAACCTTTTTGTAACCAAGCCTTTCTCGATTGCATAGGCGGTGAGAGCCGCTGTGTTAGGAAGATCTAACTTCTTCATGATATTGGATCGGTGTTTTTCAACAGTCTTAACGCTTATACTGAGGAACGCGGCAATTTCTTTGTTCGTGTATCCCTCGCCAACCAGCTTCAGGACCTCTCTTTCCCTACGGCTGACGGTTTCCCAAGATGGACGTTCCTTGAGACTCTGCCGCCCTTCCAAGTAGCCTTCCAGAACTTTGTCTGCAATACCGGGGCTGAAGTACGGCTTTCCTGAAAAAACAGTTTCTATGGCCATTATCAATTCGGCACGGCCGGCATCCTTCAAGCAATAACCGTCGGCTCCTGCTTCGAAGGCCTCTAGTACATATTCTTCATCTGTGTGCACTGTGAGGGCCAGTATCTTGGTCTCGGGGCTTAGCTTTTTTATATCCCTGATTGCCGACAACCCGTCAAGCCTCGGCATGGAAAGATCGAGCAGGACAAGGTCTGGCCTGGTGTCTCTAACCAAACTGATTGCCTCGAGGCCGTCTTCGGCCTTTCCGATTACTTCAAAGTCAGGTTTCGAGCTCAAAAGGGATTCCAAGCCTTCCCTAAGGATCCTATGGTCTTCGGCTATAACAATTTTCCTTATTTCTCCCATGAGGAAGTCTCCGTATGTTCAGCTTTGTTCGCCTACATTATTAAGAGTTTAAGAGACCTTCCATCTAGAAGCAAGTAGAAAATCAATAAGCTTTTGTATCGCAAAATAGTTGCCCCTGCTTTGGAGACAATTTCCGGAATAAAGGGTTTCAGTCAATCAAATACAGGAAATTACCTATATATAATTTTGAAAATTTTCTGTACTTATTTAGTAATTCATATTCAAGTTTTACATTCGTAAAGTATAAGATATACAAAGCATGGCAAAAAATCTGTTTTAGTTCAGATAGAATCTGTTTTAACTAATCTTAAGGATTCAACATGTCTTATGTGCTGATTGTGGAGAACGACACAAAGTTTCGGCGAAAGCTAATAAACTCTCTTTCTTTGCGATTTCCCTCTGTGGCCTTTGAGGAGGCTGCAGACGGCAAGGAAACTTTGGCAAAAATCGATACCTTTCGACCAGCTATTGTCTTTATGGACATCAGATTGCCTGGAGAAACTGGACTTAAATTGACCCAAAAAATAAAGGAACTATTTCCAGCTATATCCATCGTTATCCTTACTAGTTATGATTTTCCAGAATATCGAGACGCTGCTTATCAAAATGGAGCGGATGCTTTTCTGGTAAAAGGAAGAGTAACCATGGTTGAGATAGCCAAACTACTTGATTCAGTTTTGACTCAAAAGAGTGCCCTTGCAGACATCAATGATTGATGGTTCTTTGTTTTGATATTTGCCCCTTGTGCAATGTTTCCACTGCGGCATCGCACATTATGCAAGAGGAAGACCATGCATGTAGACTTGATCACAAAAGATGATTTACGGACATTAATGAAGGAGCAAGATAGACTTTGTATTTCCATTTTTATGCCCACGCACAGCGCGGCAAAAGAAAGCCAACAAGATCGAATCAGACTAAAGAATCTAGTTACAGAAGCAGAGAAAACTTTAATCTCCGTAGACCCATGTAAGGTCAACTTACTGAAGCCAGCACGAAATTTGTTACGGGAGAGCCCTTTTTGGTGGTATCAATCTGATGGTCTTGCATTATTTTTCTCGTCGGGAGTTTTTCGCTACTATCGTGTGCCGATTAATTTTAACGAACTGGTTGTGGTAACTGACCGTTTCCATCTGAAACCCCTTCTTCCACTCCTCAGCGGCGATGGACGTTTCTATATTTTGGCCGTCAGCCAAAACGAGATCAGACTTTTTCAATGCACACGACATAGCATCAGCGAGCTCCATCCGGTTGGCATGCTCGAGAGTGCAGCCGAGGCCCTTAGATATGATGATCCAGAAAAACAGCTCCAGTTTCACACTGGGACCTCAGCAGGAGGAGGTAGACGCCCAGCAATTTTTCATGGTCATGGCGTCGGTAAGGATGATAGCAAAGAGAACATATTGCGATATTTCCGCCAAATTGACGAGGGCATACGAAACTTTCTGCATGATGAAGAAGTACCTTTGATCTTTGCAGGTGTTGAATATCTTTTTTCGATCTACAGAAAAGCCAACAACTATCCAAATCTAATGAGTGAAATAATCAGCGGAAACCCTGAACTTCTAGGCGCGAAAGATTTGCATGAGCGCGCCTGGAGCTTTGTGGCATCCTACTTCCAAGAAACTCGCAACGAAGCGGCAGCGCAGTACAGGCATTTTGCTGGCACTGGGCGTACTTCCTATGATCTCAAGACCATTATACCAGCTGCCTACCGCGGTCGGGTGGGAATATTATTTGTCGCCCTTGGCTGTCAACGGTGGGGAACTTTTGATCAAGACAGTCAGAGTGCAGAACTCCACGATATAGCAGAACCAGGGGATCAAGATCTGTTGGATTTCGTCGCCATAGAGACACTCATAAACGGTGGCAGTGTTTATGCGGTCGAGCAGGATAAAATGCCGGCCGACAGTCCAGTTGCCGCCTTGTTTCGTTATTAGTTATCAAATGGGTTTAAGGGTGACTGGGCATAGCTACAAAGGCAGCTTCACATATTATATTTGCGAAAATTCCCTGTGATCAAGTTTCCAAGAGTCTCAGGCTATCTTCATTCACTTTCTGCACGCGGTGCCGTTAGCTTTAGATCTTTTTCAGACAGCAACGCTGATATTTCCACTTTTGTAGCATCGATATTCGTGGCGGCAAGTAGCCCATTCGCCAACCAACGTGCGGTCGATTGGTTGATTTCTAAAAAACCTCCCTCCTGTTCCGAGCCTTTCATGGTGAATTTCACTAGAAGTCTGTCTTCAGCATTTTTGGTGATTCCAACTAAACAGGAGTGACATTCATACCCCCCGAATTCTTTCTCACCCAGTCGGGCAGCAAGTCGCATTTCTCCCTCCTTTACCCCTACATATGGTTAAGGCCGGGGCGATGCAGATGGAAAATTTTTGCCTAGGCTTTTTACCGCCTCAAATCAACTTTAGCGCCCCCATCTATTGTTCTGTTTCTTATGGCCATAACCTTGATGATCTCAGAAGCAATCTCGCTGTCAACGGACAGTTTTGCTGCTAATTGCCCAACGAACTCTTTGCTTTCATCAGCGAGGAAGCCATCGGCCATAAGCACGTCTATAGCCCAAGCAAAAGCTGTCTCTTTCATTTCTTCAGGCAATGATTTCACAGCCCTATCCAGGGCTGCCCGCCGATCACCACCACTTATGCTGTTGATGAGGTGAAACACTCTTCTCTCAACTGTTTCAGCCTCATTCCTAAACATTTTATTTGCCACAGCTAAAGCAAAAATGCGGTCGGTTTCTTCAGAGCTATACTCTTCGTCCACTCCGGCAGCGCATACTGCGATTGTCAGTAAAGCATCATTGGTGTAGAGCTTACCCCCATCTCCGTATGCCAGTTCATCCAAAAGATCCATCGATACGCATCCCTTACATGGTTTTGATGTAAAGTTTCTTTAATTGTTACAGCCACCCTCCAAATTTGGCGTCATGTGCAGGCTGAGTTTCGTGCTTTGACCAGAGGTAGAATTTTCAAAGCCAAAGGAGCAGATTAATGTTAGCTGACTATTTCCAAAAGTTCGATCTCGAATTGTAGTTCTTTCCCAGCAAAAGGATGATTTGCGTCAATTATTACTTCGTTTTCAGTAACGTCTTTTACAGTTGCTCTAACGTTATCTCCTTCATGTACACTGAAAACTAACACCTTGCCTACTTTTGCTTCAAAATGTGATGGTATGCTCGTCTTGCTTATAGCTTTAACAAGATCTTCTTTATATTTGCCAAAACCGTCTTCAGGAGGGATGTTAACTGTCTTCTTGTCTCCTTCTTCCATGTTAATTACTGCACTTTCAAAACCGGAAATTAGCTTCCCCTCGCCAATGATAAACTCTACTGGTTTCTCTCCACGAGAAGAGCCAAAGAGAGTACCATCATCTAAAAAGCCGCTATAATGGATCTTGACTGTATCACCAGTTTTCGCCTGTGCCATTGTGTCCTCCCTTTTTGAGTCACCCTAAAATTAAAGATCGTGACTTCTCAATTCTAGGGTTTCTGTGGTTATCTAATTCACCAAATTCTCCTCTTGAACTAATCAAAACGAAAAACTGATCGATTCGCTATGGGGTAAAACCTGTATTTTACTAAGCCTGGATGTATGCGGTACGACCTAATTGTGCCGTGCACCAGGTGCCCTTTGAAAAATCTGCTGTTTCTACAAGTACAGGATTTCCACACCTAAAATACAGACCTCTACTAATTTCAGAGAATTTGGCAGGATGCTATAAGAAGATGAGGTTGGAGGAAATACTACCTGTATGAACCTAAAGCTTGATGAATCCGAGGAGGGGCCGAAGGAAACATAACAGTCTTTTAAACTGGAGGTCACAATGGACAAAAAGATTCTTTTACCAATAGCCACAGCGGCTTTCATCGTCGCCGTCGGACTACTGTTTCTAGGGGCTGTATTGATTGACCTGCCACCGCTTAAGGTCAAATCGCCCGAAAACTTTGTGCTTGCCGGAGCTGCAATATTTTTCGTTTTTTTTGGCTGCGTGTACGGATATCTTCTCACAACGGGCAAACTCACAGGTAAGGGAAGAACGATTACCGAGGTTCGCCAGGAAGCCGTGGAGAAGATAAAGGATCAATCTCTTCTCGCGAGGATGGCAAAGGAAGATCCAGATAGAAAGGTCCGCAAAGCTGCACAGGAGCGTTTGCAAGAAATTGCATCTTAAGCTCCAGGACCATAAATATGAGGAATGTTTTTGAACGACTTCATAGTGAGAGTGAAGTTGACCAATTTACCCTAAGACAAGATCTAGGCCCGAATGCAGTTTTGAGGCTTGGTCACATAATATAAAGACGTATGTCCCCACGTGATTTTCAAAAGAGAAAGGAGCGATAAAGGTGTTACCCATTAAGAGAATTCTTTGGCCCACTGATTTCAGCGTACCATCTTATGAAGCTCTCAAGGCAGCTGAAGAGTTGGCTCAAAATTTCTCCGCCCAATTGATAGTCCTACACGTTGTACCACCGATTCCTGCCATACCAACTGGAGGTAGCCTCGAAGGTATTTTTTCAGCTTCGTACCCTCTGGAGATGGAAAGTCAGGCCAGAGAAGCTCTTGGGAAAGTGGTGGACGAGAATATCTCCGGGAAAACCAAAACCGAGGCTCTCGTGGTACATGGAAATGTTGGTAGTGAAATCGCCAATGTCGCTAAAAAGGAGGATGTTGATCTCATTGTCATGGCGACGCATGGTTCAACGGGATGGCAAAGGTTTGTCTTCGGCTCGGTGGCGGAAAAGGTCATAAGAATGGCCCACTGCCCGGTGCTTTCAATCCAATTTCCACCTGAAGAGGGCGAGGAATGATGTGGAATTTCGCCTGGCGCATAGCACATAGGGTAAGTAGCCAGAAGTCAGAATCCAGAATTCAGAAGGAAAGCAACAAATATTGAGTTGCACTCAACTACTAGCCACCGGCCACTGGATTATTTGATTTGGGATATGGGCACACAATGGTGTTTAGGAAGGGCAGGGTAGATTTGTCATGGAAACGACTATGATCTTGGAACTATTTTTAGAAGAAAAGAATTTGATGACCATTGAGATAAGTGGTGAAGCAAGTGGGCTCGATGTTATTGCTTGCTTCGAGGCGCTCCTAAAAACCTTTGATGCCGCCTCTTGGGAGAACGTTTGTGCATTTGACAGTTTCGAAGCTGAAGAACCCACAACAGAAAGGATATTTAAGATAGTCTGCTCGAAGAAGGGAACATAACTTTTATCTCAGGTCTCTTTTACCTTTGGTCACAACTCCGCAACTCTGTCGTGTGCACTCTCCTGTCCTATAGCTTCTCCCCCGAGAGATCTCAATGGCAGGACGGTAAAGGGTCACATTAGTTGCTTAAACTTTACAGCGGCACTTTCGACGGCACTCTTGAGGTCGGCTTTAGCCTTTTCCACACCAGCCTTGACCTCTTCCCACGCGGCATCGCCTGCATTCTTCAGTTGCGTCAGTTGTGCCTGCAGCGCCTCTTTCCTCTGGCGAAGGTCTTCAATCCTCTTGCTGTATTCAATTTTTGCCTCCGCCTCCAACTGGTCTGCTCGGGCTTTCATTTGGTCTATCTTGGCACTCCATTCCCTCATTTGTGCCTCAAGCTTCTGCCTGTAAGCTTCCTTATTTGTCATTATGGTTTTCCTTTCTATTGTTGGTTTTCACTCCAATGACAGGTCGCCGATAAACAAGAACTTTCTTTCACATTCCTGGCATTGAAACAGCTGTTCATCGAAATGTCTATTTCTGCTGGAGTGAGAGGTGCGGTATCCCACGCTGGCAACCTGCTTACTTTTGCAGTCCAAAAAAGGGCACCTAATTTCTCTGGTTTTCCTTAGTTTATCACCCATGACTAACTCCCAGACAGAGCTGTGATGCCTGGCGATAGGACCGTTTAAGCTGAGCTAGATGTATTGTCCAATCCGCAATTGCTCTTACAGAATCAGGTTAATGAAATTATAAGACTAATCTGGCCTGTAATCTTATGTCTACACCGGCCAGGGCCTGTGAGACGGGGCAACCTTCTTTGACGGCTTCTGCTTGTTTCTGGAAGGTTTGCTCGTCAATACCAGGAACCACGCCTTCAGTTTCCAATTCGATGGTGGTAATCTTAAATCCATCAGCCACCTGGTCTATGTGGACCTTGGCCTTGGTGTGGATCACATCCGGTATGTGGCCTGCCTCGGACAGCGAGTGAGACAGTGCCATGGAGAAGCAGCCCGCGTGGGCTGCGCCTATCAGTTCTTCCGGATTGGTCCCGGTCCCGTCCTTAAATCTGGAAGCGAAGGAATAAGGTCCTTCAAAGGCTCCTCCCCCCAACTTCATGCGTCCCGAGCCAAGGTTTAGATTACCTTTCCACTCTGCCTCTGCTTTTCTTACTGGCATGATCTATCCTCCTCGTTTCTTAATTTGAAACAATTTCCCGTTGAAAAATTGGTTTCCATCTATTCTGACCAAGAGAAAAGGTGTTAGAATCAGACAGGTTAATTCAGCAGGTCATCGATCTCTTGATTTTCCATGGTTTCCTTCTCCAGGAGTGCCGCTGCCAGAGTGTCGAGTTTGTCCCTGTTGTCATCGAGCATGTCCTCGGCCTTTTTCTCCTGTCCACGGATAATTTGTCGGATTTCGGCGTCGATGATTCGGGCTGTCTGCTCGCTAAAATCCTTGTGTTCTGCGATTTCTCTGCCCAAAAAAGGATGTGTTTCTCCTTGGCGAAAGGTCACAGGACCGAGTTTGTTGCTCATACCCCACTGACACACCATGCGGCGGGCCAAGTTGGTGGCTTGCTTGAGATCGTCTCCCGCACCGGAGGTGAGGTCATTGAAGACCAGTTTTTCTGCAGCTCGTCCCCCCAGCATTACAGCTATCCGGTCAAGCAGATAGCTGCGGCTCAAATTGTAACGGTCTTCTTCGGGCAGTTGTTCTGTAGCGCCCAGAGCACGGCCACGCGGGATTATGCTGACTTTTTTCAGAGGATCCGCCTTGGGTGACAGCCGGGCCATGAGCGCATGTCCCGCTTCGTGATAGGCGATGATTTCCTTGTCCGCGTCGCCGACGACATCCTCCCGTTCAATGCCCAAGCGGATCTTGTCCAGAGCAAGGTCGAAATCCTCGGCCTCCACCTGTTTTTTTTCCTTACGGCCGGCGTAAAGGGCTGCTTCGTTGACCAAGTTCTTGAGATCAGCGCCGGAAAAGCCCACTGACATTGCCGCTACTGTTTCAAGGTCGACATCATCTGCCAAGGGCACGTCTCTCGAGTGGATTTCGAGAATCTGTTTCCGTGCTTTTTTGTCCGGACGATCTAGAGTGATTCGTCGGTCAAATCTCCCCGGTCTGATCAGAGCAGGGTCGAGTACGTCCGGACGATTGGTAGCCGCCATGACGATCACTGTTTCTTGTGGTGAGAAGCCATCCATTTCAGCAAGGATCTGGTTCAGGGTCTGCTCACGCTCATCGTGGCCTCCGCCCAGGCCCGTGCCCCGCACTCGCCCAATGGAATCGATCTCATCTATAAATATGATTGCCGGCGCATCCTTTTTTGCCTTGCTGAACATATCCCTAACCCTCGAGGCGCCTACACCGACAAACATCTCGATAAATTCGGAGCCGCTGATACTGTAAAAGGGGACGTCGGCCTCACCAGCTACCGCACGGGCCATCAAAGTCTTTCCGGTTCCTGGCGGCCCCACCAGAAGGATCCCCTTGGGCAGCTCGCCACCCAGGTTTCTGAAATGTGTTGGATTCCTTAAGAAATCAACAATCTCGGTAAGCTCTTTCTTGACATTGAGCAGGCCGGCAACGTCCTGGAAGCTCGTGTCGCTGTCTGATTTCGTATAGAGCTTGGCCTTGGATTTGCCGAATCCAAAGGGACCTCCACCGGCCGCACTTCCCATTCGCTGTTGAAATTTTCTACTACTCCAAACGAAAAACCCAATGATGAGAAGCCAAGGTAGGAGGCTGATGAGCAGCGTACCAGCCCAGGACCTTTCATCCGACTCGGCCTTTATGGTGACCTTGTTTTTTTCGAGCAGATTCAAAAGGTGGGGATCCTCGAAAGAAGGCAAGATAGTCTTGAAACGCTTGACCTTCATGCCATTTTCCCCGGAGCCGAGGGATAGAGGTTCTTTTAGATTTCCTGCTATTTTTTCGTCCTCTACCACTATGTCTACAACACTGCCTTTATTTACAAGCTTCTTGAATTCAGAATAGGAAATTGTTGTGCTCTTTGGTCTATAGCGGGGACCATAAAACAAATAAAAAAGCGACAAAAACAAGCCGACCCACAAAATCGTTTTTACAAGTTGAGATCTCTTGAATGGTGAATCTCTAAGAATGTTCATGAAAATTTCCTTTATAACATCTACTGATATCTTTTTTTAATTTAATGAAACCGTTACATTATGGTTTTTACGCCTGATCATAATCTTTAGTTCCAGAATATATTTTTTGCTATTATAGAACATAGCGGACAATTATAGCCGCTAACAGAGTCAAGATAGCGACCCAAAGAAATACACTAAAGGAAACGGTGGTAGCTTTCTCCATCTCTCTGGTCTGTTGGATTTCCTCAAGCATTTCTAGGGTTTCGATCCGGCTTCTCGGTGCTCGTCGCGGGGCGAAGACAAGAAAAACTAGTCCGGCTGTGGCACCCACCAAAAGTGACGGCAGCCAGTACACCCCCCTTATGGATGGTCCCATGGGACCGAGCCACAAACTGCCAGCCCAGCTAGCCAGGAAGGTAATGATTAAGAACCAGAAAGTTGCAGTCAATGATAATCTCCGCTGCAAAGTCAGCACGAAAATAAGGCTGAGAACGACGGCCACAATTAGTGAAACAATGATTTGCATCCTGCTCGTACCTCCAATTTACTTTGTTGCTTAAGGCTATATCGCGACTAGGTGACTTTAAATCAGTGTAAATATGTATTTCGAGATTAGAAAACCTGTATCCTTTAGATCGTGGAAAAGGAAATAGGTAGATATCTGATATTAATCCAAAATTTGAACACACTTTTCTTGAATCTGGCGTGTTAATCCTCCACGTAAAAACATTAAAATTCATAAAAAATTAAGTATTTTGATAAGCCTCAACTGTTCTAACTTTATTTCTACTGTGCTCATTAAAGTGGATTTTAAGCGAGAATTGTCATCGAGACCTCGACTCTACTTACGATACAGTTGACCGTGCATTTAGTCGGAACTTCCCCCTTGATCCTCACCCTCTTGTTCTAGTAGGTTTATCATAGACTTTTGTTTCCGTGCGAGCGCGTGTCCGTAGAGGTCATTAAAGTTCACCCAATCCGAAGAAAGCCTTGCAGCGGATCAGCAAGGAGCACTGAGATGGAACCAGCAGCTTTTGCTATTTGGAGCATACTGGCTATATTCACTGGCTTCTATTTGTTCAACTGGATTTGGAAAAAGAGGAAATACCGTAATGCACTTCTGTTCAACCGGAAGGAAAGGGCTGCCATGAAGGCAGCACCGCGGATAGGTGTGGCATGGGCTGCTATATTGATAGCTTTTCTTGTTGTTAATCTAGATAGTATGTATCTGCTGGTCGTTTTTCCCTTGGTTTATCTGTTTGTAAACTATCAGGTTGGAAAGAAACTAAAAGATGAAGAATGAAAATTTGAAACCATAGACTCAACATCACCTGCCAAAAAAACCGTATAGCTAATAATGTGCTTTCTTCATCAATAGCGCCAGCGAAGAATGTTGGTTGCCTACCAAGGATGAATACGTGGATGAATTTGCAATTATTTACAGTGACAAGTTAAAAGAATACGACCTGGGGCACGTTCTCACCTATGACAGATATCAAAATTTCATCGACCTGTTTGAGGAAAAGTTGGGGGATCACCCGAGTTTCGAAGTCGTAGAACCGCCATATGCGACGCACGAAGATTTAAGACTCATCCACACTGAGGCGTACATTCAACGCATTGAGCGCTGTGAAGGCATAGACCCATATGACACGCCTCTGTCCCCAGGACTGGTCAGGGCCGCAAAACTTCTGGCTGGAGCTGGAAAAACTGCGGGCGAGTTGGTTCAGTCGGAATCCTGCAAGAAAGCTTTTGTTATAGGAGGAGGAGTGCAACATGCAAACAGGGAGCGTGAAAAAGGTTTCGGGGTTTTTAGTGACGTGGGAATCTGTGCTGAGAATTTGTTGAGACATTTTGGCCTGGAGAGAATTTTGGTGATTGACACCGACGCGCACGCGGGCGACGGGTTATATGAAATCTTCTCTACTGATTCACGGGTGCTTTTTCTATCCATCCATCAAGACCCTCGCACAGTCTATCCCGGAAAAGGTTTCGTTTATGAAATTGGAGACGGGGAAGGCACAGGTTATTCGGTAAATATCCCATTATCACCTGGCTCTACGGCTAGAACATACGAATATGTGTTGACTGAGATATTCACTCCCCTTGCCGAAGAATTTCGGCCACAAATGATCCTCATGGTGGATGGTACCGATCCTCATTTTACGGATCGGATAACTCAAATGGGAATGACGCTAGAGGGAATAAGTCTGGTGGGGAGTCTTATAGGCCGGACAGCGGATAAAATCTGTCAAGGCAAGATTGTTGGTTTTGTAGGATCCGGTTATAGCTCCAACCCACAGATTGTATCCCTA
This sequence comes from Syntrophobacterales bacterium, assembly GCA_050124835.1. Taxonomy (GTDB): domain Bacteria; phylum Desulfobacterota; class Syntrophobacteria; order BM002; family BM002; genus BM002. The sequence goes on from JASFEM010000077.1 coordinate 13,192, forward strand.
GGCTGGCTTGCATCGATTGTGGGAGTTACGGGGATTGAGCTTTTCTTGGAAGAACCAGAGCCGATTCCTGCTGAGCTCCAAATGGATCTGGGCCTGAAGGAAGCGAAAGATGTTGTTCGTGAGATTCAAGTACGACTTTCACCCCACTGGAAATGCTTTGCAGAGAGAACCTTTTAGACGTCTTTTTCCTGAGATGAACCCACCTCCTTGCTATCATATGTAGATAGCTTTTCGGTGTGCCCACCAAAAGGGGTAAAGGGTTCTGATAAGATTGTGGCAGAATATGTGGGATATATTTTCGTTCTATATAACCCAATCGACCCTTGAATTTTCATCATAAGTATTTTACTTATACTAGAAAAGGAGGGAAATAATTTGATGACCTTTAGAAAGACACGTAGCATACGAGCACACAAAAAGCCGTCTCCAGAGTATGGAATCCATAGCCGTAAGCTTATCCGTGTCTCAAAAGCAAAACTCGAGAGTTTAAATACTCTCAGATTCCACTGCAACTTATGCAAGCGCTGGCTTCCTGCCTTAGCCTTCTATGCTCAGGTCGAACATCAAGAGAGCGAAGCCTCTGATGATGCAGTATACCTTGCTAGATATGAAGTTGAAGCAGAGGGATTTAAAGGACGTGAGACAGTAGTTGTCTGCGAGGACTGCGCTATGGATGTGGGCCAAGGCTAGGTCAGATGACCTTGTACCCCAAAATCCCCATATTGCCTAAATCCTGGAATATTTAGATAACGCCAACCAAAAAAAGAGGGCCTTAGAGCGCGTGCTGTTGAATTCGCCGTGATCCTCTCGTCTGCTGTTTCGTTTTGGTCGTCGCGTTGGTCCGACCAAGGTATCCTAGCATAGAGCAAGGAGTATCCGGCTAGACGGGAATGTTCAGTTGGCTTAACCGGGCAAACCTCCCCCCCGGCCATTGCGTCCCCAAGACGATACCAGACGAATTACGAAAAACTTAAGCTACGAATACCATTCGATTTTTGATATTCATGCTGGATGTAAATCAATATCTTTTGATTTTACCAGCATACTTTTGGCAATGGAAAATGATCAGGCAGTGTTGGCAAAGATGAGGCGAGATTTCGATTTGGTCGTATCGTAACTTCTTGAGCATTGGCCATCTGGCAAGATACCAAAACTTTCCCTCTATATCGATCTATCCCGTTATTTTGTGCTAGGGTCTGTGGGAGCTGATGTCTAGATCAAGGCACTAAAATCCTTTCCACTTACTGACTAGTTTCTTCCACTTTTGTCAACTTCATCCCGATTAAGGAAGCGACTACTACTAAGGTCGTGGAGATGAAAATCATCATAATTCCCAAGGCAGAAAGCGTTCCCCACAAGCCGTCCTCGGCGAAGCGGAGGATCTGCACAGCCAGGACTTCCGTTCCCGGTCTGGAGAGCACGACCGAGAGTGTTAGCTCGCGAACGAACATGGTGGCCATCAGGATCCATCCTGACACAATGCCGGGTATCAGCAGGGGAATAACGATGCGGCGCAAGGTGTAAAGAGTTCCCCCGCCGCAGACCCTCGACGATTCTTCCAGGTGACTATGGATTTGAATGAAGGCGCTACTAAGCGGCCGAATACCGTAAGGAAGGTACGTGGCGATGTAGCCGATCAAGAGTGACCAAATTGTGGCATAGAGGGGAGTCCGGACGAAGAACCACATGAAGCCAACACCGATGACGATCCCTGGAAAGGAGAAAGACAAGAAACTTAAAGATTCCAGTAAGCCGGCAGCGCGGGTGCGGACCTTGACGATGACGTAAGAGACAAAGATGGAAAGGATCACTCCAAGCGTAGCACCTACGACGCCCAAGAAAACGCTGTTTTTCAAGGAGAGCAAGGAGATGGGATCACTTAGCACTTCCAGCCAGTGTTTCCAACTCATCATGGAAAAGGCCTTGGCGCTCGGAACCATGGAGTAGGGAACAAGGGAGGTGTAGAACAGGACTAGAACCGGCAGCACGATCAAGACGAAGGAAAGGAGAGCAACGATTCCGAAAAGGGGGTATTTGGCATTCTTCAGTTCAATAAGGGCGGGTCTGTATCCCCTGCTAGAGATGGTTACGTACTTTTCGCTCTCGGAGGTCAGGTATCGATAGAGATAAATGAGCGAGATAGACGCGGCCAAGGCGCTCATGCCCACTGCCGCCGCCATACCGAAGTCCGCGGCAAAACCTGTGGCGATGATCCGGTAGATGTGAGTCGACAACACATAGATCCGTCCCGGCATGCCGACGATGGAGGGAACTGCGAATGACGCCAGGCTCCGGACGATGACCAGTATGAAGGAGGCCAGAATAGCAGGCCTGAGAACCGGCAGTGTTACTCTGGTTAGCGTACGCAGGTTCGACGCACCGGAGACCTTGGAAGATTCTTCGAGAGAGACGTCGAAGGCGGCCATGGCGGGGGCGAGGATAAGATAGGCGATGGGCAGATCCAGCAGTCCCTCCACCAGGATCATCCCCCTTAGGCTATAGATGTTGAAGGGAGAGTTCTGCAGGTTGAGGACCTGTCGCAATAACAGGTTGATCAGCCCATTGGAGGGGTTCAGGAGCAGAACCCAGCTGACTGAGAAAAGGATGTGGGGAATCATCATCGGGATGATGGAAATGATCCGGAAGAGGAACTTGAAGGGGATATTGGTTCGGGTATTAAGGTAGGCCAGGAACAGAGCCAGGAGAGTGGCGACAAAAGCAGAGCCGATGGTAAATATGATAGTATTGATAATGATCTTGGCGAATTCCGGATCTGTGTATGACTGGATGTACTTTTCCAGGGTGAACTTACCGAAGGCTCCAATACCCTCAGAAAAGCTTCCGAACACAAGCATTACCACCGGGCATACAGTCAGAAACCCGACAATCGCAATAAGGCTAGGCGTCAGCGCCGCTCTGGTATTAAACATCGTTCTGTTCACTTCGAGAGCACGAAACAATGATCCGGGTCTAGGGAAAGAGCGATCTCATCCCCTTCCTCGACTATGGTGGTTGGCTCGATCCTGATAATCAGGCGAGTGTCTGCGATGATGATCTCACCCTCGTAGGCATCTCCGACGAAGAGCAGGGATTCCACCCTTCCCAGGAAGATGTTGATTCCCTCACTGGTATCTCCCTCCACGACCCTGATAAACTCTGGGCGGATACAAATGGTTACCGCATTTCCAACCGATGTAGTGGAGCTCTTTTGACAGGCGATGGTGCCGATGGAGGAGTCGACAATGGTATAAGAATCCTCAATGGCCATCACCTTGCCATCGATCAGATTCGCCTGACCGATGAAATCCGCCACGAATCGATGATCAGAGTCAAAATAGATATTTTTTGGTGTTCCTATATCTACTATGCGCCCGTCCTTCATTACAGCAATGGTGTCTGACAGCGATAGGGCCTCGATCCGATCGTGGGTCACGTAAAC
>JASFEM010000078.1:0-16328 GCA_050124835.1 Syntrophobacterales bacterium
TCATGTAAAAATCAATTGAAAATGGATATGTCCATGTCAATTAAATATTCCGCTGGCATTGCAAATTTATGTCCTTGATAATCTCTTCTCTTTTTGTCATAAAGATGAATTGTTAGCATAGGGCATGGAGCTTAGGGCATAGGGAGGTAATTTCGAATTGCGAATTTCGAATTGCGAAATGAATAAAAAGCAGTGAATTCAGAATCCAGGAGTTAGAGGATAAAAAATGAAATGAGTGTCATTTACCTCCTAGCTCCTGACTACTGAATTCTTTGGGTAGGGTGGGCATCGCCTAACACCAGGCTGACCAATGACAAACTAGCTTTGGAGAATTGAACCATGAACATTCATGAGTATCAGGCAAAGGAGTTGTTCAAAAAAGTTGACATTCCCATACCCAGGGGCCGGGTGGCCTTCAATGTGGATGAGGCCAAAGAAATTGCCGAAGAGTTGGCAGTGTTGCCGGTGGTAGTGAAAGCACAGATCCACGCGGGTGGTCGCGGCAAAGGTGGTGGCGTCAAATTGGCCGACTCGGCAGAGGAGGCAGCAAAGGTAGCTGGCGAGATCCTGGGGATGACCCTTGTTACCCATCAAACAGGACCAGAAGGCAAGATCGTTGGAAAAATTTTGGTAGAAGAGGGTTTGGACATCGACAAGGAGCTCTACTTGGGAGTGGTGCCGGACAGGGCCACGGCCAGTCTGGTCTTCATGGCCAGTGAAGCTGGGGGCATGGACATCGAGGAAGTGGCCGCCAATACCCCGGAGAAGATTATCAAGCAACAGGTCAGACCTGGTGAGGGCTTGCAACCTTTCCAGGGACGCGCTCTGGCCTACGGGTTGAACCTTGAGCCGGAGGTAGTAAAGCAGTTCATCCCTGTGGTGGCAAAACTTTACAACCTTTTCATGAATTATGATTGCTCTCTGGTGGAAATCAATCCCCTGGTCATCACCAAAGACAAAAAGCTCGTCGCTTTGGACGCCAAAGTCAACTTCGATGACAATGCGCTCTATCGGCAGAAGGAGGTCGAGGGCTACCGTGATCTTACCGAGGAAGAAGCTCTCGAGGTGGAGGCATCCAAATACAATCTCAATTACATCAAACTCGATGGCAATATCGGCAACATGGTCAACGGTGCTGGCCTGGCCATGGCCACCATGGACATTATCAAGCTGGCAGGGGCTGAGCCTGCAAATTTTCTGGATGTCGGTGGTGGCGCCAGTGCCGAGATGGTGGAAAATGGTTTTCGCATTATCTTAAGCGATGAGAATGTGAAGGGGGTTTTAATCAACATATTTGGCGGGATATTGCGCTGTGACATACTGGCCCGTGGTGTGGTTGAGGCAGCCAACAAGGTTGGGATCAAGGTGCCGGTTGTGATACGCATGGAAGGTACCAACGTGAAGGAAGGTCGCATGATTCTAGACGAATCCGGCCTGGATCTCCAAGTGGCCACCGACGTCTGGGACGCTGCCTCTAAGGTGGCGGAAATAGCGCGAAGCGCTTAGCGCTGCGCGCGAGGCACAAGGTTCAAGGCACAGGGCACAAGGAGATTATGTCGAATTTCGGATTGCGAATTTCGAATTTCAAAATTGTAGATTCGTATTTTGCCTTACGCCTCGAGCCCTGCGTCTTGCGGCTAAATTGCTGATCGCTGAAAGCTTTGAAATTGAGAGGTTGATATGAGTATTTTGGTAGATGAAAATACACGGTTACTGGTCCAGGGAATAACCGGTAAAGAGGGCCAATTTCATACCCGTCAGTGTGTGGCGTACGGCACCAACGTGGTTGCAGGGGTAACGCCTGGCAAGGGTGGCCAGCAAATGGACGGTATCCCGGTATTCAACACTGTGGAGCAGGCAAGACGAGAGACCGGTGCGAACACGGCCATGATCTTCGTGCCACCACCTTTTGCAGCCGATGCCATTATGGAAGCCACTTTTGCCGGGATTGAGGTGATTGTGGCCATTACAGAAGGCATACCGGTGTTGGATATGATGAAGGCCTACCATGTGGTGAAAAACAGTGGCTCGCACCTCATAGGTCCCAACTGTCCCGGAATAATCTCACCCGGGAAATGCAAGGTGGGGATCATGCCCGGCCCTATTCACATGGAAGGTTCGGTGGGGGTAGTCTCACGCAGTGGCACCCTAACCTACGAGGTGGTGGACCAGTTGACCAAGAATGGTGTGGGGCAGAGTACCTGCATGGGAATTGGCGGCGACCCCGTGGTTGGCACAAATTTTATCGACGCTTTGAAGCTATTCGAAACGGATCCCGGAACCAACGGCATGGTCATGGTCGGGGAGATTGGTGGGTCCGCTGAAGAAGATGCGGCTGAATTCATCGTCCGGGAAATTAGCAAACCAGTTATTGGTTTTGTTGCAGGACTCACCGCGCCTCCCGGCAGACGAATGGGCCATGCAGGAGCAATTATTAGTGGTTCCAGTGGAACAGCCCAGGCCAAGATTGAGGCCATGGAGGCGGCTGGGATTACCGTGGTCAAGAACCTGGGAGAGCTAGGCAAGACGGCGGTAGAGGTTTTTGCCAAGTAACCCCAGGGCAGGCGTATGGTTTTTAAAGGACCTGTCTGGTGAAGACAGGTTTCTTTTTTTGCAGGATATCCCCAATGACCTCATGCTGTAAATTTAGTATATTTATAGCAAGATCTAGGCGTAACCTTTGTAAAGCTGGAGATGCAATATGAATATTGCCATTGTGGGTGGGGGTACTCGGTGTCGTACTCTTTTGGATTCCATCGAAAAACACACTTTTCGGGAGATTAACCCTAGAGTAGTTGCAGTGGCCGACCCTGAGGACGACGCTCCCGGTCTGGTTAAGGCTAAAAAAACGGGTCTCTTTGTCACCAGGGATTACAACGATTTTTTCGACCGAGATGATATAGATCTCATAATAGAGCTGACCGGCAAGCATGATGTGTACGACGACATTCTGCTAAAGAAGAAAGAAACGGTGAGGGCGATCAACCACAAAACTGCAACCCTCTTCTGGGAATTCACCCTCTCTTCCAGGATTGAGCAAAAAGCAAGAAGGAAACTTCAGGAAACAAGAGCGATTTATAACGTTCTAATCAACGAACTCATTCAGGAAGACGTTATCGTTATGGCGTCCAATCACCGAGTTTTAGACATCAACGAGACTCTGGCAAGAAAATTGGGCATGCGTCGAAAGGATGCCATTGGCCGCTACTGTTACGAAATCCTGCACCGCGAAAATGTTCCATGTTCAGGGAAGGATCATCCCTGTCCACTTATCAAGACGGTGGAGACCGGGAAACCATTCCGGGTGACCCATGTACATTTCGACAAAGGCAATAAGAAACTTTTCTATTCCATTTCCTGCTATCCTCTTGTAGACAACGGTGAGGTGGTAGGGGCGATAGAAGTAGCAAGAGACATTACTAAGGATATTGATCTTCAGAAGGTTATGATGCAACAAGACAAAATGGCTTCCATCGGACGTTTGGCAGCAGGGGTGGCCCATGAAATCAATAATCCGCTAACGACAATTTTGACCAGTGCCATGCTAGTCCAGGAGGATACGGAACCTGATGATCCAAATTACTCTGAAATGCAAACCATCGCCAACGAAGCTTTACGCTGTCGTAAGATCGTTAGTAGTCTCCTAGATTTTGCCCGCCAGACAAAACCCACGAAGAAACTGGGTGGCGTTAACGATGTTATCAAGGAATGTATTATTTTAACCAAAAAACAAGCAGCCTTTAATGATGTGACTGTGGAGGAGAATCTAGCTGACGATTTGCCTCCAGTCTATATGGATAAAGACCAGATTGAACAAGCTTTGATTAACCTGACTCTCAATGCAATAGAAGCGACAGCTCCCGGTGGAAAAGTGAGCATTAGTAGTCGGTTTAATTCCGCAGCTGAGTCGGTCGAGATCACGGTCAGCGACACGGGCAAGGGAATCTCGGAAGGAGATGTGAATAGGATTTTTGATCCTTTCTTTACCACCAGTGAAAGGGGAACCGGTCTAGGACTGGCCATAACCCATGGCATCATTGAACAGCACGGTGGTACCATCGATGTGGAGAGTAAACTGGGCCAAGGCACGAGTTTCACCATCAGATTGGCTTTAGACAATGGAGACGACGATGACCATTGATGCCAGGCCTCGTATCTTGGTCATAGATGATGAACCGGCCATCTGTCAGAATTGTTTAAAGATACTATCTAAAATCGAATGTGAAGCTGAATATGCCTTGAACGGGTACGATGCCCTCAGGATGATGGAGGCGGACCCGTTTGATCTAATCATCACTGATTTGAAAATGAGTAGTCTGGGAGGAATGGAAGTCCTAAGCAGGGTTAAGGAAGCTTTCCCTGATACGATGGTTATTGTGATCACCGGCTATGCCAGCGTGTCTTCCGCGGTAGAAGTGATGAAGATGGGGGCATTTGACTACCTGCCGAAGCCGTTCACCCCAGATGAACTCCGCGGTGTTGTGCGCCAGGCTATCGCTGCAAAAGCTATTCAGCTTCAGAACAAAAGACTTAGGCAACAACAGGGAGATTTGCGAACAGTTTCTCACCAACTCATTGGAGACAGTCCCAAGATAAAAAAAGTAATCGATATGGTGAGGAAAGTTGCGCCTACGGATTCTACGGTGCTCATCTCAGGTGAAAGCGGCACGGGCAAAGAGTTAATCGCCAGGGCAATACATGCCAACAGTAAAAGGAGGAACGCATCTTTTTCTGCGGTAGACTGTGGAACCATTTCAGACACATTGCTGGAAAGTGAGCTATTTGGACACACCAAGGGAGCATTTACCGGGGCACACCAGGATAAACCAGGTATTTTCAAGGTGGCATCTGGAGGGACGGTTTTTTTAGACGAGATAGGAAATATCTCACTGGAGGTACAGGCCAAGCTTCTTCGTTTTTTGGAAGCCCGTGAATTTTTGCCTCTAGGTAGTACAACACCACAAAGCGTGGACCTGCGCCTCATCCTCGCCACAAATCAAGATTTAAAAGAGATGGTAACTCAGGGATCTTTCAGAGAAGACTTCTACTACAGAATTTTTGTGTACCCCATAAGCATGCCGCCACTAAGAGAAAGAAAAGAGGATATTTTGCCCATTGCGTATCATTTCCTGGAACAATTTAATGGCAGTCTGGGAAAGAATATCGTCGGTTTTGAGACTAGTGCGGTGAATAAGTTGACCCAGTACGATTGGCCTGGAAACGTAAGACAGTTGAGAAATGCCATTGAAAGAGCGGTCATCCTCTGTGACAAAGAGCAAATAAGCCTGAGGGAGCTGCCATTCACAGATGATTTCGAACATTTGACTGAGCACATACCATCCACCAACGAAGAACTCAAAAAAATCAAAAAGGAGATTCGACAGAAGGCGGTCAGTGAAGTTGAGAAAAATTTCGTTCTCAACGCTCTAACCCTAAATGATTGGAATGTAACGCAGGCCGCCAAAAAAGTCGGGCTCCAGCGAACAAACTTCCAGAATCTTATGAAAAAGCATGGAATTAAGCTTCAGCGGCAGCAAAAGAAGAAGTGACCCAACCAGCAACCAGCATCCTACCCCTTTAGGAATTTCCTATTTTCCCCCGGTTCAATAATATACGCTGTATTTTTTTTGTATACACCCTTACAGATTCGCCATAATGCACGGCCAATTTTAAGCTGGTCGTGTATTTTTTATAAGTAATTTCAAATATATTTATAAATATTAGCGTTGCTGCGAACACTGCCGCTCCGAGGCATGTCGCATATGATTAAGTGTATATATTTTTTATACACTATTTCAGTGCCAACTGATCTTGACATCATGTTTTAACAAATAATTTCAATTACTTATTTGTATTTAGCTATTTTGGCACGTACCCTGCTTAGGCAGAGAGACAAATTTAACCGCGAAACAGCTTTAAACTAGATTTCATTATGGGGGAGACAATGGAAGCAAAAACTAAAATTCTGGTAGTCGACGATGAAGAAAAAATCTGTCGGAATGTAGAAAAGATTCTATCTAAGGATGACTATGAGGTTAGTTATGCCCTAAATGCAGACGACGCTCTGGAAAAAATGGCCAAAGAGTCCTATTCGCTCCTGATTTCCGACATAATCATGCCGGGGATGAATGGCCTTGAATTTCTAAAACTCGTCAAAAACCAATGGCCACTTACCAAAGTTATCATGTTCACCGCTTACGCATCCACCGATACAGCGCTCAAGGCAATACGGCTCGGAGCCTTGGATTACATCCCCAAGCCCTTTACCCCGGATGAGTTAAGGTTGCCGGTGGAGCTGGCCTTGGCAGGGGAATTGACTGAAGCCTCAGCCACGGAACAAGAGATAGCGGCTATGAACCTCATTGACATCGATAGCCCCTTTGACACAGATGAGGTGGCGAAATATACGGATGAAGAGTACGCGAAAAGTTTGAGCCGTTCGGACATCCCAGTTGACGTTACTCCCAGGCCGGAGCTTTTGGAAAACTACTGCCAACTGGGAGGAATGGTCTGCGAGATCTTCGAAAAGGTAGGCGGTACATGCAAAGGGGGAATGAAGACTGGGAAATGCCCCCAGATAGAGGCAAGAAAGAAAAAGGCTGCTAAGAAGACACAGGGGTCTGATCCAAGCAAGCTCATCGGCATCGATATGCCCTTCGATTATGAAGAGGTGGCCGCTGTAACCGGACCGGAATTTGTTCAGTATGTGGATCGTGAGGGTTACGCCTTCCTTCCCTATGAACAACTCAAGCAAAACGCCGCCCGATTTATCACAGAAAAGCCCGAGCCGACGCCAATTCACAGAGAGGTCGCTGAAGTAGCAGCTCAGCAAGACATTCTGATCATAGACGACGAGGTGGCGGTCAACAACAATATCAGAAAAATCCTCGCCAGGAAGGGGTATCAGGTCGATCAGGCTGTTAACAAGGATGAGGCTCTCGATAAAATTAGCCAGAGAGATTACAAGCTGGTTCTGTTGGACCTGAAAATCCCAGGTGTGAAAGGGTTAGAGCTTCTGAGGGCAATTCGCGAGGAGAGGCCGGAGACCCTGGTGATCATTATTACCGGATACGCCAGCATAGAGACTGCTAAAGAAACCGCTCGTTTGGGGGCCGTGGCATACCTGCCCAAGCCCTTCACGCCGGATGAAGTCCGTGAGGCGACGGAACAGGCTTTCCAGCTTGCAGCTTAATAAACCAAGCCAACCCAAAAAACTCCCGATGTTAGGAATCGCCGGGAGTTTTTTTTGCCCTGCCCCCGGTTGTTTGCAAATATACCATCTCCCTGCTACCATTAAATACCCTTGATATATAAGAAAACATGTTGAGGCGGCTGCCAATGAACCTTTACCTCGTAGGTTACCGGTGTACGGGCAAGACCAGCGTGGGCCGACTGCTCTCTGACGCTCTGGGCTGGACCTTTGTTGATATGGACAATGAATTGGTGGCGGAGGCGGGAATCCCGATTGGCGATATTGTTGCCAGCCGGGGCTGGAAATATTTCAGGGAGCGCGAAGCCCAGTTGCTCGAGAGGCTCAGTCAAGCGACCAAGCAGGTGATCTCTACTGGCGGTGGTGTTGTAACGGTGCCCGAGAATGTAGCCACAATGCGTGGCAGCGGGAAAGTAGTCTGGCTCCATGCCAGCCCGGCTACGATTGCCGAGCGGATGGAGGCGGACATAGACACCACCCGGCAACGGCCCCCTCTCCATGGTAATGACTCTCTCGCCGAGATCGAGGAGGTTTTTGCAGAAAGACTGCCCCTATATGATGAGGCCATGCATTTGCAGGTGGAAACAGACGGGTTGTCGCAACGGGAGGTGGCGGAACATATTTTGCGCTGGCTGGAGACGAAACTACCAGCTGACAGGTAGCAGCGGGCAGGAGACAGCAGGCAGCCGTTTCAACTAGGCACTAGGCAGCAAAATACAAAGAAGTCGGAGGTCAGAGGTCAGAGATCAAATGATTGTGGATCGATAATTTCGAAATCCCCAATTCGAAATCCGAAATTACCAAAGTGCTTAGTGCCCAGCAGTGGCAGGAACTGCATCCTTTGTTGCAACAACGAAATGAGTTTGGCACCTCAAGATAGCCTTTAGTGGAGGAATGAACTATGCCTGGAAATACCTTTGGCACTGTTTTTCGCGTCACCACCTGGGGTGAATCACATGGCCCGGCTTTGGGCGCAGTGGTAGACGGCTGTCCCCCAGGTTTGACTCTCTCGGCTGAAGATATAAACGAAGAATTAGCTTGGAGGAAGTCAAGAGATCCTCGCGTTTCTACTTCTCGCAAAGAACCTGATCGGGTGGAGATCTGTTCGGGTGTTTTCGAGGATCGCACCACCGGCACCCCAATAAGTCTGTTGATCCGCAATCGAGACGTGGACAGCAGCAGTTATGATCACCTTCGGGATCTTTTTCGTCCCGGTCATGCTGATTACACTTACTGGCATAAATATGGGATTAGAGACAAGAGTGGAGGCGGTCGTGCCTCGGGACGCGAGACGGTGGCGCGGGTAGCCGCGGGCGCTGTGGCGAAAAAGGTGCTGGATCAACACGGTATTATCGTGTTGTCCTACACCCTGGCCTTGGGAGGTATTCGCGCCCAGAAGTTGGACTTTGACGAAGTTTACAAGAATCCGCTCTTCTGCCCAGATGCCGATGCAGTTCCGCGTATAATTGAACGCTTGAAGGAAGTGAAGGAGGCCGGCGATTCAGTTGGCGGGGTGGTGGAGATCCGGGCGCAAGGATGTCCGGCCGGCCTCGGCGAACCTGTGTTTGCCAAGCTCGATGCAATGCTGGCGGCGGCGTTGATGGGCATCGGGGCAGTGAAGGGCGTTGAGATCGGCAGCGGTTTTGCAGCAGCAAACATGTTGGGTTCAGAGAACAACGACCCCCTAAGTCCAGCCGGCTTTCTTACCAATAACTCCGGCGGCATTCTGGGTGGCATTTCAAATGGTGATGAGATTGTGGCTCGCGTCGTGGTGAAACCGATCCCCTCCATTGAGAAAGAGCAGCAGACCATTACAGAGAACGGTGAACCAGTCAAACTCTCGGTCAAGGGAAGACACGATGTCTCGGCCATCCCTCGCATCGTGCCCGTCTGCACAGCCATGGTGCGGCTAGTTCTGGCTGATATGCTATTGCAACAGAAAGCAATACGGTAAGGTATCAGTACGGACTCGCTACCGGGCAATACGCTGAGGGAATATAACAAGAGGCTTAAGGCGTAAGGCTCAAGGCACAAGGGTAAAAATCGTTACAATTCAGATACCTTGCGCCCTGTGCCCTGCGCCTTTTGCCTTTCTTATCATTATGTCATCAGATTTAGCTTCTCAAACAGCCCGTCAGCATAATCTAGGATATAGTCCCGCTGTTTCTGGCTTGCGTATTGAATGCAGCCGCAGCGCAAACGATTTCGTGTGCGAATCAGCAGTTCAAAGCTAATGGACTGGCGGTCTAAGTTGACGGCAAAGTAAAATGGTTGGCAGTCCTCGTGTTCACGTTGCAGCTTGTCAAAGAGCTGTTCCGGCATAGAAATCCAGTAAATCCCGGGTAATTCTCCAGCTTCGGAATTACTATCAAGGTATTCTTCCAGCTTTAGAAAGTCCCCTTCACGCAACTGATCGATCACGTACTGTTTCATAAGGTCAATCCGTCTTTTCCGCGGTCTCCATAATTCCAATGCTCCACTACCTCAGGTTACAAACAGCTTGCCTCTGAGGTGGTCTATCAGTTTACTCGGTCAAGTTAGCTCCAAAGAGGCCTGATGTAAAACCATTTTTGCTGGATTTCCGGAAAACCTTTCGCTAGAATGCTTTTAAAGATGCGCAACAGGCAAAGCTAGCTATCACCAGTGTTACTTCAAAGATGATCAGGCCGCCGCTTCCAGCTTTCGAATTTCGTCTAGCTGGTGCTGCTTTAGTATTGTTACCATACCCAAGAAGGTGATCTGAACGTCGAGGGTTTGCTAGTTAGTGCTCATCTGAAAACCTGCGCTTTTGAGTGTCATTCTGAGGAATCCCGTCAAGGGCGGGATGACGAAGAATCTCGCAGTTGATTGTAAGCCTGAGATTCTTCGCTTCACTCAGAATGACAATGACTCGTTTCGGATGGGAGCTAGATACAGGAGTGTGCTTATCGGGCTTAGCTTAAAAAAGGGGAAAAAAATAGGAGATCGGGCACCTGACTTGAAAGAGGAATATGGCAGACTGCTGGATCAAGTACAGGTAAATGCACCTTATCGGCAGCTAGTGGATCAATACCTGGACCTGTTTCTTTACTACGGCATCAACCCGGAGATTGGTTTCGATGCAGTCGTCCTGGAAACCTCCGATATGGAGGCCATGACCGAAGTAGCCCGCCTTATTACAGAGCAGGGTAGAACCGTTACTTTCCACGGGCCATTCATGGACTTGGCTCCTGGGGGTGTGGATGAACGTGTCAGGAAACTGAGTGCTTGGCGGCTGCAACGAACCATGGAACTTGTTCCTCTTTTTCGACCGAAAAGTGTAGTTTTTCATGCGGGTTATGATGATAGTCGTTACGATACCCACCGCCAGGAGTGGTTGTCCGGAAGCCTGGCTACCTGGGAGCCCATCATTAAACAAGCGGAAAATATGGACGTATTGATCCATCTGGAGAACGTTTATGAGAAGACTCCGGAGATGATTCTGGCCTTGATAGAGAAGATATCTTCAGAACGTATAGGCTTCTGCCTTGATGTGGGTCATATGAATGCTTTTGGAGATGCTCCCTTGGCAGAATGGCTTGAGGCGCTGGGCCCATATCTCAGGGAGGTTCACCTTCACGACAACGATGGCCAGAGCGATATGCACGGCCCCATTGGCAGCGGCACAGCACCTTTTGAGGAACTATTTCAATACTTGGGCGATAAGGGGATCCGACCCACGGTCACTCTGGAGCCGCATGAAGAACCTTCACTCTGGCGGAGCCTGGAGACCCTCCTGGAGCTCTGGCCTTGGGAACACTAGCGTCTGGTCGAAGAAATTTTGATTACCAACGGTAAATCAAGAAGTACAAGGACTAAAGTTTACCTAAAGAGTGCAATTTTTATACTCGCCGTATTGGCGGCTGAATGAGGCAGAAAACCAGTGAGATTGCAGAGGGACAAGCGGAGGAAGCAGCAGGGGAAAGATCGATGAAAACGCTCGTGGAATACATCGTGACAGCGCTGGTTGACAACCCAGATCAAATCCTAATAGCTGAAAGAAGCGGCCGCAATACCACAATTATTGAGCTGGCAGTTGCCAAGGAAGACATTGGCAAAGTAATCGGCAAAGAGGGGCGCACCATCAACGCCATCCGCACCATTCTCAATGCCGCTGGTGCCAGTCAAAAGAAACGGGTGGTACTTGAGGTTATGGGTTAGTTACTCTTGATCGACAGCCGGCGGGGTTTGGGTTTCCTTTACTCCGTATTTCTGTGTAGAATAATGGCTGGAAAACCATGGGTGACTATGATATGGCACTCTTACTCGTGTGCCAATTAGATCTGTTCGCCGCGTGACATGTAGCAAACCAACAACAACCCTGCAAAGACTCCAGCAGAGATGTTAGCCAGCTCGCATTTATCCCTACAAATATTTCAAGGAGGAACATGATGGCCAAAGCCAAAAAGTTTAAAAAAGTACCGGTCGAGGAGCTCTTCACCAGAATTGACCCAGGCGCCCTCGGTTTTGACAATACCGAAAGCCTCTGCCCACCCGAGGAAGGAGTGGTAGCCCAGGACCGTGCCATTAATGCGATCAAATTCGGAATGGGCATGAAAGATACAGACTACAACATTTTCGTTGCAGGACAGCCCAAGACAGGACTCACCTACATCGCCAGGACCTTTCTTGAAAAAGCGGCCACAGATGAACCGACCCCTCCTGACTGGTGCTATGTATACAATTTTAGTGAGCCCGATAGTCCTAAATACCTCAGTCTTTCTGCAGGAAGAGGTAAGGAGCTGAAAAAGAGCATGGAGCAGTTTGTCCAGACGCTCCAGGCAAAAATTCCAGAGGTCTTCGATAGTGAAGATTACAGTGCCAAGGAGGCCGAGGTCCATCAGGGATTTGAGCAGAAGCGACGCGAAATAATTGATGCACTGTCCGGCAAAGCCAAGGAGGAAGGCTTTATTCTCCAGTTCTCGCAGGTGGGAATGGTGATCGTTCCAGCTACAGAGGATGGTCAGCCCATGTCCCAGGATCAGCTCAGCCAGTTGCCCGATGATGAGAAGAAGGCCCTGAGGGAAAAGAGCGATGAGCTGCAGAAAGAGATGAACGACGCCATAAAGGAAATCCGCAAGGCCGAGGCAGCTTTCAGGGAGAAGCACAGCAAGCTGGATTCTGAGATAGCGATGTACGTCGTGGGGCATTTGATGGAGACCCTGGAGGAGGAGTTCAAGGATGAAAAAGATGTTCTCGAGTATTTCAAAGAGGTACAAGCGGACATACTGGAGAATATCGATGATTTCAAGAAGAAACCAGAGCCGCAGCAGCCGACAGCTCCCATGCCGATGCCGCCAAAGGAAGTGGCTTTTCGCAAATACGATATCAATGTCCTCATAGACAATTCTGAGACCAAAGGGGCACCCGTAATCATCGAGTCAAATCCCAGCTACCCAAATCTCTTCGGTAGCATAGAGCGGCAGGCCTATTTTGGCGCATTGTTTACCGACTTCACTATGATCAAACCCGGAGCCCTGCACCGGGCCAATGGCGGCTACCTGGTATTGAAGGCCCTGGACCTTTTAAAGTACTGGATATCATGGGAAGCTCTGAAACGGGCGATAAAAGACCGGCAAATCAAGATAGAAGATCTCGGCGAGCTCTATGGCATCTTCAGCACCCGTACTTTGAAGCCCACGCCGCTTCCCCTGAATGTGAAACTGGTTCTCACAGGTGACCCCTATCTTTACCAACTGCTCTACATTTACGATGATCGCTTCCAGAAGATGTTCAAGGTCAAGGCCCACCTGGACACCGAGGTGGACAACACCGAGGACAATCTTAAACAGGGTGCCTGCGTTATGTCCAAGTTTTGTGTCGATCAAGGTCTACGTCATGTGAGCAATGACGGAGTGGCACGGGTTCTCGAGTATAGTATGGAGGTCACCGGAGATCGGGAGAAGCTTACACTCAAACTTGCTGATATCAGCGATCTGCTCAAGGAGGCCAATTATTATGCCGGCCTGGAAGACGCCAAGTACATCGATAGCGGCCACGTGCAGAAAGCGATTGACACAAAGAGGTTCCGTGCCAGCCTCTACGAGGAGAAGGTACAGGAGTTGGTCAAAAAGGATGTCTTCTGGGTTGAAACGGACGGCCACAAAGTTGGCCAGGTGAACGGTCTGTCCATTCTGATGACGGGTGATCACGAATTCGGTAAACCCAGCCGCATCACTGCCACCATTGCCCTTGGAAAAGGAGGAGTGGTGGACATAGACAGAGAGGCAAAGCTCAGTGGCAACATCCACACTAAGGGTGTCATGATCCTTAGTGCCTACCTCAAAGAGAAGTTTGCTCACAATAAGCCCTTGAGCCTGTCGGCCAGCCTTTGCTTCGAACAGAGCTACGGTATGGTTGAAGGGGATAGTGCCTCTAGTACTGAGCTTTATGTTTTGCTCTCCGCCATCTCCGGAGTGCCCATTTATCAGGGAATTGCGGTGACCGGCTCTGTAAGCCAGAAAGGTGAGATTCAGCCCATCGGCGGAGCGACCCGTAAGATTGAGGGGTTCTTCGACATCTGCAACCATAAGGGGTTGAACGGCAAACAGGGGGTTATGATTCCGGATAAAAACGTCAAGAACCTGATGCTCAGACACGACGTGGTGCAAGCGGTTGAGAAGGGCAAGTTCCATATCTATCCCGTCAGCACCATTGAGGAGGGCATTGAAATTCTCACCGGGATGGAAGCAGGAGAACGCCAGGAAGACGGCACCTATCCAGAGGGAACTCTCTTTCGGAAAGTGGATGATAAACTCAAGGAGATGGCTGAAATGGAGAAAGAATTCGGCAAGAGCAAGGAGGACGAGAATAAAGAAGAGTAAGGTGCTGAGTAAATTACGATGAAATTTTAGTTGAAGCGGGCGCTCTCTGGAACCATTTAAAAGAGCGCCCCTTTTATTTAGCATAGAGCATAGAGCAGAAGGCAATACAGCAGGCAGATTGCAGCTAGCAGCGGGCAGCTCGGGATGACCCGCCCGCCTCGCCTGAAGGCGAAGCCGATGGCGGGCAGGCGCGGAGAAACGGCGAGACGGCTACAAGAGATCAGAGGCCAGCAGGCAGCGCTGTTATTAGTTATAGGTTATAAGTTATTAGGGTAACAGAATTCGGAATTCTTAAGTAAAGACTCAAGGTTGAATCTTCCAAGAACCAAGTAACGTATAACTAATAACGTATAACGTAATATACCCTGCGCCCTGTGCCTTGAGCCTTGAGCCGCTGCGTCCCTGATCTGTTCATCTTTTTGTGCCGAGTTGAGAGATGTCGACAGCTAAAAGACTCGAAGCAGTACTTTTCGACATGGATGGGGTGATTGTCGACAGTGAGCCGCTTTGGACGGAAGCTGAGATACAATTTCTGGCCCGGAGGAGCCTGAGCTACTCGCCACAACTGAAAGCAGTTCTTATGGGGCGTGACTCCCGGGAGGCCGTTGGTATTTTGATAAAACACTACAATCTCGGCGAAAGCGTGGACGATGTAATTGAAGAGCGCAACGAGCTGGTTGCCGGACTGTTTCGGGAGTTACTCCAACCGATCCCATACGCTTTGGATCTGGTAAAGTCGGTGCGTCATTCAGGGGTAAAGACTTCGATGGCCTCCTCTTCGCCGAAGCGGCTAATCGAGTTGGTTCTGGACAAGTTCAGTATCGCTGCTTTGTTCGATCTCGTCCTGAGCGGCGATCAGGTGGCCAGGGGCAAGCCGGCTCCGGATATCTATCTCACTGCGGCCAGGGAACTGGGGGTGATTCCCGATAATTGCCTGGTGATCGAAGATGCTCCGAATGGAGTAGCTTCCGCAAAAGCCGCTGGTATGCGCTGCCTAGCCATCAGCACAAGCGCGAATGCGGCGGACCTTGCTATGGCCGATCAAGTAGTAAGGAGTTTTGAGGAAGTAGATCTTCAGCTACTGCAAGACCTAGTGCAAGGCAGTTCTATTCGGGAATAATAGCCGTTCCTATAGCTTTGAAAACCAGGCACCAGGCACTGGGCACTAGGCACTAAGCACTAAGCACTAGGCACTAGGCACCAGGCACTGGACAGTAGGCACCTAGCGACTTGATCGGATGGTTTCGCAAAGCGGTTTAATCTGTCGGCTCCAGTTGAATAACAAATTAATATAATGTAGAATTTTAACGTAGGTGGTCTCATAAAGACACTATTTTTGGGTTCAGATAATAATCTCAGATTTTCTTACAAGTGGAGCAATGGCGCGAATCATTTACGATCTAGCCTCCAAGGGCAAAGGTTTTTATCATGTTTATACAGATCTTGATTTCTGGGATGCGCGCGGGGTGCTCAAAGGTCTTGCCAAGGTCAAAAGAAATTTCGGCAATTCGCCACCTGGAGACAAATTTCCGACTCAAGTGGTGGTTGAAGATTTCAGCAAGAGGATAAAGGCAGAGATTGAAAAACGGTTAAAGCGCGCCATCCCCTCGCCGCCTCGACACCTCATCGTCCAGTCCATCATTTTTTCGAAAAAGTTCGAATTTGATCGGCGCAACTATTACCCTGATCGTTGGTCGCCGGCCAAAGTGCTCTTCTTTACCCAAAAGCGTCTTCCCATAAACCAGCCCGTGATCGATAGTGACTACAAATGGGTGGAACTTTCCATCCAGGGCAACACTGTGACCATTCAGAAGCACCAGGGGGCTCGTCCTGAAGAAACAAAGACCAGTAGCAAAAAGGGCAAATCCAAGGCTTATGGTCCCGCGTGCTTTTGACTGGTCGGGTACCGTCTGAGTTCAATGCCAACGGCGACAATCAGTAATGAGAGGACAAGTGGATGACTAACAAGGAAATAAGGGACCGATTTCTCGAGCTTGATCGGCTATATGGTGAGCATGCCAAGAATCAAAGCTATGAGGATTTCCAGGAGAGGAATAAGCTGCGCTTGGAACTCCATGACTTATTTCTTGCCCTGAAACCGATTATCAAAAAGCAAACCCAACTCCAGTGGTATGAACCGACCTACAATTTCGCCATTACTGGCAATGTTGATTACATTGAATCCGTGCGGAATGACCTGGCTCATATTATCAGCCAGTATGAAGGCGCCAATTCTTCCTGAAAAGGCGTAAGGCACAGGGCGTAAGGCTCAGGGC
>JASFEM010000079.1:0-16271 GCA_050124835.1 Syntrophobacterales bacterium
AGTCATTCGCCTCTTACGCCAGGCGCTTGCTCAAGACCACCTGCCCCACGCCTTCCTGTTCACCGGAATGGAAGGGGTTGGTAAACGGAGCACAGCCCTGGTTCTCGCTAAAGCAGTAAACTGCAATAATGGTGATGGTGCAGACAGCTGCGGCCACTGCCTCTCTTGTCGAAAAGCTGCGAGTGGTAACCATCCGGACATCTTCACCATAAAAAGCGATGGTCCCTTCATCAAGATTGAGCAGATCCGTGCTCTGCAGCGCCGGTTACGTTTTCGACCGCTGGAAGCTCGCTTCCGGGTAATTATTGTTGAAGATGCACAGAACATGAAGGCAGAAGCGGCCAATGCCCTGCTCAAGGTCTTGGAAGAACCCCCAGCAGGTAACCTCATCATTCTGACTGCCACTGACACCACCGCCCTTCTTCCCACCATCGTCTCACGTTGCCTGCATCTCCCTTTTCAACCATTGGCAACGGCAGAGATAGCAGATTATCTACGTCGGGAACGTCGGGTTACGCCAGAACGGGCCGATGTGATAGCCGGATTGGCAGGGGGCAGTCTCTCACGGGCTGCAACTCTGCTGGACGAAGAGCAACTTGCTCGCCGCCGCTGGTTACTGGAAATCGTGGCCAAGGTGCACAAGTCTCAGGTGACTGACCTGTTAGCAGCGGCGCAATTGTGGCAAGGCGAGAACGAAGATCTGAAAAAAGATTTGGAATGGTTGAAAACATGGACCAGAGACCTGCTCGTCCAGCACATGAAGGCGGTAGACAGAAACGGTCTGATCAACGCCGATTTTGCCGAGGAAGTCACAGAAGTGGCTCAAGAGTTTCGACCGGATCATCTCCTGGAGATGTTCGAGCTTATTTGCACCGTTCAGGGAGCTATCAGTTATAATATCAACAAAAGGCTGAGTCTGGAGGCGCTGCTATTGTTCCTGCACACCCGGACCGTGAAAGGTGTAGCTGACTCGGAAGCCCTCCCACCTGTCGCGAGAAATAGATATAGGAAACTTTATGGATAACATCGTCGGCATCCGCTTCAGAGAGGGCGGCAAAATATATCACTTTGCCCCTGGTCATTTCGTCTTGAAAGAGGGCGACGAGGTCATAGTTAAAACTGAAAAGGGCTTAAGCTTCGGGATCGTGGCAACTCCGGTGAGAAAGCGAGATCCCAACTACCCGAAGGAACAACTGAAAGAGGTTTTTCGGTTGGCGAACGATACCGATCGTCATCAGTACCAGGAAAACTTGGCCCGGGAAAAGGAAACCTACAGTTTTTGCCAGGAACGTATAGAAGAGCGTGGCCTCCCTATGACGCTGGTGGATGTGGAAAGTTTTTTTGACGGATCGAAGATCATCTTTTACTTCTACGCCGATGGCCGTGTAGACTTCCGTGAACTCGTAAAAGATCTGGTGAAAAAATTGCACACCCGGGTCGAGTTGCGACAAATCGGCGTCCGGAACAAGGCCAAAATGATTGGAGGCGTTGGTCCATGCGGTCGCGAACTCTGTTGCGCCACATTCCTTAAGGAGTTTCATTCGGTGTCGGTGAAGATGGCCAAGGAACAAAACCTCTCCCTAAACCCAACGAAAATCTCTGGTGTCTGCGGTCGTCTCATGTGCTGTCTAAAGTACGAGTATGCCGATTACCTTGAAATGAAAAAGGAAATACCCAAAGTGGGCAAGCGGGTAATAACGCCGGAAGGTGAGGGGAAGATCATTCGCCAAAACGTCATGGAGCAGCGGGTCATCGTCGCCCTGAGCGACGGCAGGGAACTCGACTTCGCCGCTGAAGATCTATCTACCGAGAAAGGTTCCATGGTTGGCGGTGACCAAATTAGCGAGTCTGGCAAAACTAGCAAAACTGGCGCGGGATCACAAAGACAAGGAGAGAAGGAGGGAAGAGATTGACGCCGGGAGGATCAATGACATCCAAATATTACGTCACCACGCCCATATACTACGTTAATGCGCCGCCCCATCTCGGCCACGCTTACACAACCATCGTCGCTGATGTGCTGAGCCGCTTCCAGCGTCTCCTCGGTAATGAAACCTTCTTTCTGACCGGCACAGATGAACATGGGGACAAAGTGGTGGAAGCCGCAGCCGCCGCGGGTAAGGACCCACAAAACTATGCTGACGAGATCAGCGATTTATTCCGCAGCACCTGGCCTAATCTCAACATTACCAACGATTTCTTTATCCGCACCACCGATGAGCAGCACAAACGGATAGTGCGCCATATTCTCCAGAAAGTATACGATACGGGGGATATCTATTTCAGTTCTTATAGTGGCTTGTATTGTGTTGGCTGTGAAAGATTTTTTACAGATAGAGAACTGGTTGACGGTAAGTGTCCCCAGCATGATCGCCCACCGGTTCCCCGCGAAGAGGAAAACTACTTTTTCAGAATGAGCAAATACCAAGACTGGCTCATCGAACACATTCAGAAAAATCCCGATTTTATTCGACCAGAGCGATATCGTAACGAAGTACTCAGTTTTCTCAGCGAACCCTTAGAAGACCTATGCATCTCAAGGCCGAAAACACGCCTCAGTTGGGGAATCACCTTACCCTTTGATGATCGCTATGTAACCTATGTCTGGTTTGACGCCCTTATTAACTATGTCTCCGCCTTGTCATATCCAGATGGCGAGCTCTTTGCCCGATTTTGGCCTGTGGCTCAACACCTCATAGCCAAAGATATCCTCAAACCGCATGGTATCTACTGGCCCACCATGCTGCAAGCTGCCGGTATTCCTCTATATCAGCATCTCAACGTTCACGGTTACTGGAACGTGGACGAGAAAAAAATGTCCAAAAGCCGAGGCACGGTGATCAAGCCTTTGGATCTCCTCCAGGTTTACGGTCTCGATGCGTTTCGCTACTTTCTTATGAGGGAGATGGTCTTCGGCCTTGATGCCAGCTTTAGTGAAGAGGCACTTATCGGCCGAGTGAATGCCGACCTTGCCAATGACCTGGGAAACCTCACCAGCCGTCTTTTGACCATGATTAACAAATATTGCGATGGCAAGATCCCACACCCCGACTCCGAAGAACGGGACGATGAACAACTGAAAAAGGCGGCAGTAAAGCTATCTGCAACTTACGCGCACCAGATGGAGCAGTTGCAGTTTCATAAAGCGCTTATGCTGCTCTGGGAACTCATCAACCACGTAAACCGCTACGTGGACCAGAAGGAACCATGGGCCTTGGCCCGCGATCCTGAGAAGCGGTCCCGTTTGGACGCGGTCCTTTATTACTCTTTGGAGAGCCTGAAGATAGTGGCAGTGCTTCTCGCTCCCATCATGCCTGACGCCAGTCAGGAATTGCTTGACAGACTTGGACTGAAGCTCAAGCCCTTGGACTTGCGGCTTGACCAGCATGCCACCTGGGGATCTCTACAACCAGGTACAGTCACCCGTCGCGGTAATCCTCTTTTCCCGAGGATCGAACGGACGGTTACGTCGGCTGAGTCTGAAGCTCCCCCCCAAAAACCAACTTTGAAACTGGAGGAATTTTCCCAGCTGGATTTGCGGGTGGCTGAAATCCTACAGGCCGAATCGGTTCCCGGTTCAAAAAATCTCTTGAAACTGGAAATAGATTTGGGTGAGAACCGCACGGTGGTCGCCGGGATCGCCCGCCACTACCGCCCTGAGGACCTGGTGGGTCGACAGGTGGTGGTGGTGGCAAATTTAAAGCCAGCCACCTTGATGGGTATCCGTTCCGAGGCAATGGTATTGGTGGCGAGTGTAGATGGGGAAATGATCCTCATTGCTCCCGAAAAGAAGGCGAAACCGGGGAGTCCAGTTCACTGAGCCGTTAGCCAGCTAGCAGCGGACAGGTAACACTAGGCACTAGGCACCAATACACAAGTTTCCTTAAGGATTGCATTACAGTGCCTAGTGTTTAGTGCTTAGTCCCTAGTGGCTTTACGAAAGTGCCTCCTCGATCTTTTCCCTAAACATCCGTAGGGTTTCCCCGTAATCTGGCGTAGAAAAAACAGCGGAGCCCGCCACAAATACGTCAGCCCCGGCTCGGGCCACCTCACCGATGGTTGCTGCATTGATGCCACCGTCCACTTCCAATTCCACTGTCACACCACGCTCATCAATAATGTTCCGCAAAGCCTTGATCTTTGGAATCACTGCGTCAATGAAGGTCTGTCCCCCAAATCCAGGATTCACCGTCATAAGCAGAACTTGGTCCACTTGGTCCAAGATGTGTTCCACACTCACCAGAGGCGTTGACGGATTAAGGGTTACCGAGGATCTTGCCCCCAACTCCTTGATCCGCTGCAACGTCCGGTGCAGGTGAGGCAACACTTCCACATGGACACCAACAATGTCCGCCCCTGCTTTGACAAAGTCCTCCAGGTAAAGGTCCGGCTCACTGATCATTAAATGTACATCCAGGGGCAGGTGAGTGCTGCGCCTCACCGCCTCTACCACCAGAGGTCCTATGGTTATGTTGGGCACAAAGTGACCATCCATTACATCCACATGGATGTAATCGGCTCCAGCAGCGGTTACCGCGGCAACTTCTTCACCAAGCCGACTAAAATCAGCAGACAGAATTGAAGGGGCTAGCTTCTTCATGGTTTTCTCCATACATCCTCGAGTGGAACGGGTAACATATCGTCGCCAAATGAAGAATAAGTTAATTTAGAGAAATTCTCCCAGTCAAAACCACTTGATTCTTGCCTCTGCAGCATACCGTCCACGAAAATGCTTACTTCCTGCGGAGACTGAGCCCAGATCAACCAATCTAACTGATCACCAGGACGGTGAATCTTGCGGTACAGGAGTATTTGTCTCCTATTCTGGTGCAGGCTAAGGGCAACCTCCTTTTTGAAATAGCCGGGTGGCAACTGATAAGAAGTCCACCACAATTTAGCTTCCCTTTCCTTGGGGTGCGGAACCCGGTTTACCATCAAGATAATAGAGCTATTGGCATCCGCCCGATACCCGGATAGAGGCCGCTGGCCAACAATCGTGTGCAAGGGCAGTCCTGGTCGGTGGACTTCCTTAACCGCAGCTGGCGCAAGGCCCAGATTGTCGAGAGTCTTCAGGGCCTGACCTACGGAGCGCCGGCGAAGTTCAGGCATTGCAACGGCAATAGATTCCGGACCATCACTGATGAGCAGGTCAACGGTTTCTCCTCGTTCTAACTCCTGTAGAGGCCCTGGCCGCTGGGCTATGATCGTATCTCGTGGATGCTTAGATGAAGGTATGCGGCAGAGCCCACCCATCTGCAAACCGTTCTGGGAGAGAACTAGATCGGCTTCCCGCAATCTTGTGCCGAGGAGTTTCGGAACCCGTACACTTTTGGAACCCCTTGAAATGGTCACCTTGACATCGCGATCTCGTTTGAGCCGGATGCCGGCATCGGGCTCCTGAAAAGCGATGAAATTCTTGGGCACAGTTTCACTCCACATGAATCCGCCCACTTTGATATTCAAACCCAGAGAGGTTAAAAGATCCAGGGCGTAAACCGTGTCATGACCCACCAAGTTGGGTACGAGCACCTCCTCCTCACTCTGAATGATCCATTTACTTGTCAGGTAGAGACTGCATACCAGTCCCACCAAAAATATGCCACCGTAGATCCCAAAACGAAGTAGTTTCTTGAAAACGGCCATCGGTCTTGCACCATACAGTAATCAGGCCTAGAAGGCAACGTTCCTCGGAACAACTAGGCACTAGACAGTAGGGACTAAGCACCAAAACCAGTATCCCGAAAAGGTATTTTCAGTGCCCAGTGCTTAGTGTTTAGTGCCTAGTCTTATCTGCCCGCTGCCGGCTGCCTGCTGCAAGCTGTAGGATGTTGATCACTCAAAACGAACGCTAACCGCGATGCTATTTGCGTCGCAGTCGCGCAGCAAAAAATCCGTCCACGCCATCCCTGTGGGGCCAGGTTTGCATATTCCCCTCATGGTCCACCGTACCCTTGCAGGCAGGTGGCAGATAGGGACGTGCCGATTCCAGATGGAACTCGGAATGCTCACTGAGAAAAGTCCGTATCGTGGCCTGGTTCTCCTCGGAACTGAACGTACAAGTAGCATAAACCAACACGCCTCCCGGTCTCAGAAAGGCAGCCACTCTGCTGAGCATCTGCCTTTGGAGCAAATGTAGCCGGCGGAAATCCTTGGGTCTTATTCTCCACTTGATATCAGGGTTGCGTCGCAGCACTCCCAGACCGCTACAGGGTGCATCTAGCAGAATTCGGTCGAAAGGGCCCAGCTTTTCGGTCGGTTCCAATTTGAGCAAATCACTTTCCAGCGGCTCGATGCAGGAGATCTGGAGTCGCTGAGCATTTTCCATGAGCCGGATCAGCTTCCAACCTTGATTGTCAACAGCCGTAATTTTTCCATGATTTTCCATAAGTTGGGCCAGATGGGTACTCTTGGCACCCATTCCCGCACAACCGTCTAAAACCTTCTCTCCCGGCTGCGGCTGGAGCAGATGAGCAACCAATTGGGAGGCTTCATCCTGCACCTGAAATTCTCCGCGCTCATACTGGCTCAGAGAGGCAAGGCCAGTGCGGATGGACCTTAAGTGGAGGGCTTCCGGAACAAGCCTTCCGGTTTTCACCTTGAAACCGAGAGCCGCGAAGGCATTGGCCATCTCCTCAACCGTGGTCTTCAACGTATTCACCCGTATGTCGGTGGGTGGAACCTCGTTGCTGGCGGCACAGAAGGCCTCGGTTTCTTCATCTCCCAACTCTGAGAGCCAGCGTTGCACCAGCCAGACAGGGTAAGAATATCGCACCGCCAAACGTTCTGCCATACTCCCTTGCGAAACGGCTTCTTTGAGCATCTCAACTTTGCGGGAAATGGTCCGTAGAACCCCATTGACAAAGCGGACAACATGCGGAGGCTGGCTGGTTTTGATCAATTCCACCGCTTCGTTAACTGCAGCTGATGGTGGAATGCGGTCAAGAAATAGGAGTTGATAGGCGGCCAACCGCAGCACTAAACGGACAGGCAAGGCTATTTTATCGGGGCTTATTTTGACCTGCTGGTCAATAATCCAATCCAATCGCCCCTGCCAGCGTATGACGCCATAGACCAGTTCGGTAGCCAGGGCACGGTCGCGGGAGTCCAGTTCCGGATGTTCTTTGAAGTAAATATCCAATAGGAGGTCGGGGAAGGAACCGCGCCGGGCCACCTGCATGAGCGCGTGCATGGCAATGGCCCTTGGAGTCATGGCTGAGAATTATCCGAGAAGTGACGGATTGCCGTCTCCACCTCAGCAAGCGGCAATCCAGTATTAAAGCAGGGGCCGTAGGGTCGCTGGTTGAAAATACCATACACCGGCAGCGGGTAAGTATCTTGGATGCCACTGGTCAGATCACGTTCGCAGGCAACCGCAATAATTAGCTTCGGTCGTTTCTGCACCACTATGCGACGCGCAATGGTACCACCGGTGGCCACTGCCAGTTCCACGCCGTGCTTGTGTGAAAGTTCCAGCAGATCTTTTATGGGACATTTGCCGCAACCTTCACAGTTCTCTACGTTCCCGGTGATTTTAACCTTGCAATTGTAGTTTTGCAGGCAATGGGGCATGAGAAGCAGCAGGCGAGACGGAACTGCCTTTATGTTTTGAGCCAGAACCAACTGATTGTTGATGGCAACAAAGGAGTGGCTGATTTTCTCCCGGGATATGCCAAAGAGCTTGCCCATCACAATGAGCAGCGGAAAGAGTACCTTGACCACCGCACCCCGAAGTTTCCTAGAGAGCAGAAAATCACGCCCGGCTATTATGGTCAGGGTCAGAAGAATCGAGCCGGCAACGACAGCAAGCACGGCCAGACCCAGTATCCCTGCCAAAATGGCCGGCAGATATGGGTGAATGTTGCGGAGTCCAACGTTGGGCACCCACCAGAGAAAATATGCCAGGCCGCCCAGAATAACGCAGGTAACCGCCAGCAACCCTATAAAAATCCGCTTCTGGGGAGCTTCCGGAATCTGGTTAACCTCGAGAGGTATCTCTTCCGGACTGGACAACTTTTCTTTGCTATCTAAGGCTTCATTCACCTAACTTAGCCTCCACCTGGAGGGGATGTCCTCTCAGAAAATCTGTAACCGGAAGAGGGCGACCCCCTTCCAACTGCAACGCTTTGACCAGCACCGAGCCCTCGCCAGTATGTACTTGCAACCCATCTCCTTCCACTGCAATCACTGTGCCTGGCTTTGCCTGGCTAGATAAGTGGGGCAAGGCTCGACAGCCGAAGAGCTTGAGCCTTTTTCCCTGCCACCGGGTGAACGCACCAGGCCGTGGATCTAACCCGCGAATCTTGCAGCAGATCCGGTGTGAAGTATCGTGCCAGTCCACCTGGCCATCTTCCTTGGCGAGCATGGGAGCGTAAGAGGCCAGGGAGTGATCCTGAACCTTCGGCTCAAGAGTTCCTCGCGCCATTAATTCCAGGGTTTCCACTAGTAACCCGGCCCCCACCTCGGCCAAACGGTCATGTAGGCTGCCACCAGTCTCTTCCGGCTGTATAACTACCTCTCTCTGCAAAAGGATGTCGCCGGTGTCCATGCCGGTATCCATCAGGATGGTGGTTACCCCTGTTTCAGACTCTCCCTGGATCAGGGCCCAGTGAATGGGCGCCGGACCCCGGTATTTGGGCAGAAGTGATGCATGAACATTGACGGCACCCTTTGTGGGAATCTCCAAAATCCCGGCCGGGAGCAACTGACCATATGCTACCGTCACAATGCATGCAGGCTCCAATCCAGCTATTCGCTCAAGGGCCTCTGGGCTTCTGATTCTTTCCGGCTGGTAAACGGAAAGACCTCGTTCCTGAGCCAGGAGTTTCACCGGTGGCGCTAACAACTTTCGGCCCCGACCCTTTGGCCTGTCCGGCTGAGTTACCACCAACAAGATTGGAGCTCCCGCGGCCAACAGCGCTTCAAGACTGGGTAGTGCAAATTCTGGCGTACCCAAAAAAACCAGACTTGGAAGGTCGTTGACCATGAGAGATTAGACCTTGTCCCGTAAACGAGACCAAACAGACTTCACGCCGTAATTTAATAATTGACGACTAAATCTAAGAGTCCGGTTTAGCTAGCTGTTTTCGCAGCCTCCTCTTGTAGAGGTCACGTTTCAACTTACTGATACGGTCAATGAACAATAAGCCGTTCAGGTGGTCAATTTCGTGCTGGAGTACCACAGCTAAGAGACCCTCGGCTTCGATTACCACCTCCTCGCCACGGAGGTCGAGACCACGTACAGTAACTTTTTCATGCCTCTTTACTTCGGCCTGGTAATCCGGCACGCTTAGGCAACCTTCTTCAATGGTCACCTGCCCTTCGGCGGCAATGATCTCAGGATTAACCAGCACGATGAGTTCCGATTCTGGCCTTCTAGGAGAGATGTCGGCCACGAGCAACTGCTTGGGAACCCCCACCTGATTGGCAGCCAAACCAATGCCTGGCGCACTGTACATGGTATCCGCCATATGGTCGGCCAGCCGGTAAATTTCCTCATCAATTTCGGCAATGGGCTCTGCTCTCTTACGCAATACCTTCTCAGGATAGGTGCAAATTTCCAGAATAGTCATCATCAAACTCCAACCAACCGTTAATCCTGTCGATTTCTTCTATAATAACTTTCTAATATATCCCAAAAACCAGCAAGCATCAATGGAGTATCATTTTTTTGGATTGACAGAATATGTCAATTGAGCTTAACGTTATCTTATTGGGGTTCCTTCTAAAATTCCACCTGAATTCAACCAAATTGCCGGGGAAGGAAAGAAATGAAGCTCTAATTCTGCCCCCTTACTCCGGTTAGGACGGGATCTGTTCCCATGGGAACGGAGTATCCCGATTAAAATAAGTCTTCCCGCGCCAGGTATCAATCATGAAATGTCCAGAATGCCATGCCGAAAATCTTGAGACGAGAAAGTTTTGCCGTGACTGTGGCGCTAATTTGTCGTTGATCTGTTCTCAATGTGGGGCCGAGAGGTTTGCGGGCGACAAATATTGTGGTGAATGTGGACAAAAACTAGGTTTGCCAAGCAGGGACGCCGAGCAAACAGCCCTAGTAGATGGTGAGCGAAAGCATGTCACCGTCCTTTTCTCTGATCTGTCAGGATACACTGCCATGTCAGAAAAGTTGGACCCGGAAGAGATCAAAGAGATCACCAGCCGGATCTTCGGCGATGCTGCGCAAGTTGTATCCAAGTATGACGGATTCATAGAAAAATTTGCCGGCGACGCAGTGATGGCCCTTTTTGGTGTTCCAAGAACACACGAGGATGACCCGATCAGAGCCATCAGGGCTGCCAGAGAAATACACGACCTGGTCGAAAACTTGAACCCTGAGCTTGAAGAGAGGCTTGGGCAACCCCTATCGATGCATACGGGTATAAATACCGGCCTGGTTGTGACCGGTGAGGTGAACCTGGAGAGAGGAACCCACGGCGTCGCAGGCGATACCGTCAATCTGGCAGCACGGCTGAGCAGTCTATCCAAGCCGGGTGAAATAGTGGTTGGTCCGGATACGCATCGGCAGGCTGAGGGACATTTTTCTTTCCAAAGCTTGGAAACCACAAAGATCAAAGGACGGACGGAACCAATCCAGATCTATAAGGTTCTCTCTGTAAAAGAGCAGCCAAGAAAGACTCATCGTCTCTCCGGTCTGAGGGCTGAGTTGATCGGGCGACAGGAGGAGATGGCTCAGTTGGAAAAAGCCGTCCAGGAACTCCATAAGGGAAAAGGCTCGATTTTCGCTATATGTGGTGATGCGGGCACCGGAAAAAGCCGGCTCGTCGAAGAGTTCAAGGCCACTTTGGATCTCGAAGAAATTCAGTGGCGTGAAGGTCACGCATTTCCCTATTCTCAAAACACACCTTATGCCCCCCTTATCGATCTCTTCAATCGAGCCTTTCAAATTGAAGAGGACGATCCACCGGAAAAGATCAGGGAAAAGATCGAATCGAGAGTTAAAGACCTGATTGGGGAAAAAGGAAATGTCGTCCCTTACATAGGTAGTCTTTTTGAGCTCAGTTACCCTGAGGCTGACGGGGTGAGTCCGGAGTTCTGGAAGTCTCGGTTGCACAAAGCCATTTTAGAAGCTCTCTCGGCTTTTGCCCAGAGGGCAGCAACAGTGATATGCCTCGAAGACCTGCAATGGGCTGACCATTCCTCTCTAGAACTACTTCGCTTCATTCTCTCCGAGTTCAAGCACCCCGTCCTCTTTCTCTGTGTTTATCGACCTCCTTTCAGTCTTTTCAGTGGTGACCAGTTGCGCGGTATAGAAAAATTATTTTGTGAGATCCGGCTCCAGGATCTCTCCCCCCCGGAAGCCCAGAACCTGATGGAATCCTTGTTGAAGACCGAGTTCGTTCCCCTCGAGTTGAGGCAGTTCATTCGGGAGAAGGTTGAAGGAAATCCTTTTTATCTGGAGGAGGTAATCAACTCTCTAATCGAATCGGAAACGCTAATTAGCGACAACGGTGGTTGGCGACTTACCAGATCGATCAGTGAATTTGGCATATCGCCCACTATCCGTGGTGTGATTTATGCCAGAGTCGATCGTTTGGAAACTAATTCAAAAAGAATTCTCCAAGAGGCCTCGGTCATTGGAAGGACTTTTTTCTATGAGATCCTCAAGCGGGTGACAGACCTCAAAGACCACATCGATCGGTGTCTCACTGGACTGGAGCGACTAGACCTGATCAAGAAAAGGTCCGCGACACCTGATTTGGAATACGTCTTTAAGCACGCTCTGACCCAGGAGGTGGTATACAGCGTTCTTCTCAGAAAGGAGCGCCAAGCAATTCATGAACGCATTGGACTCGTGATCGAGCAGTTGTTCTCTGACAGGCTTGCTGAATTTTATGAAACCCTAGCCTACCACTTCACCCATGGCCAGTCGGTTCTGAAAGCTGTCGATTATTTAATGAAATCAGGAAAAAAAAGTTTGAAGAGGTACGCAGTGGAGGAGGCTCATCGGTATTATCAAGAAGCTTTCGACGTCTTGAGCGACAAGACTGATAAGTCCAAAGATGAACAGGGATTGTTTATCGATCTCCTGAACGAGTGGGCCTTGGTCTATTATTTCCGGGGAGATTTCAGAGGTCTCGAGAATCTTCTGAGTGGTCATGTAAGTGCTGCAGAGTCTCTGAAAGATAAGGAAAGGCTAGGGATTCTCTATGCCTGGTATGGCTTTGCTCTCTTTTGCAGAGAGAAACTGCGGGATTCACATCACTATCTTCGCAAGGCCCTAGCTTTGGGCGAAGAAATCCAGAACAAACAAGTCATTGGCCAGGCCTGTACCTGGCTCACTTGGACCTGCGCAGATCTTGGCTTGCTTGAGGAAGGTATTCATTTTGCAGACAGAGCTCAGGAGACAGTACCATTCCTGGAGTCTGATTCCATAGTATTTTTCCAGTCTTTGGGGGGCATGGGACACATCTATTTCTTTAGCGGCGAGAGCAAAAAGAATGCTGAAATTGGGAACATTCTGCTTGACCATGGCGAGAAACATTCTGACCCCCGATGTTTGGTGGTAGGTCACATTGACATTGGACATGGACATATCACAGCCGGCAATCTTTCGGCTGCCATGGAATGCTACCAGAGGGCAGTAAACGTTTCAGAGGATCCCTTTTATTCCCAATGGCCCAGATTCTTTCTGGGCTGGAGCTACATCGAAAATGGACAGTACCGGGAAGCCGAGGAGGCTCTCCAGGGGGTTGTCTCATTTTGTGATCAGTACGGCTGCGAGAATCTGGGAACTCCAGCCTCGGTTGTTCTCGGGATAGCCATGCTCGGTCAAGGCAGAATGTCCCAAGGGCTAAAGCTTATTGAAAAGTCGCTTCAATCATTTATGAGAAATGAGAGAAAATACTGTGTTGCCAATGCTGAGTATATCCTGGGAAACGTCTATCTTCACATTGCAGAGGGTGCGAGACCGGTCAATCTTTCAACCATATTTAGAAACCTTGGCTTTCTCATTAGCAAACTCCCCACCGCCAAGAAAAGGGCAAAGCATCATCTCAAGAGGGCGATTGAACTTTCAAGAGAGATCGGGGCCAGGGCTATTCTGGGCAGGTCCTTTCTTGATTTGGGTCTCCTCTACAAAAATAAGGGTAAAACCGACCAAGCCAGGGAGTGTCTCTCAGAAGCCATAGAATTCCTTCAGCAAACTGAAGCTAAAGGCTACCTTGAACAAGCCAAAAAAGCCTTGCAGTCCTTGAATTAACTAATTGCAGTGCAGGTTCTGATGTCTTCAGTTAGGTAGACTATTAATTTCCAATAGCTCAATCGGTTTTTCTCCAAGGAGCACCGGCGCAATCACTAGTGTCCATTCAGAAACTCCGGGTGGACACTCTCCTCTATTTCGTTGATGTTCCGCCCCATAGACGGCAGGTCATTTCAGTGCAAATCACAAGACAGCCCTCAAAGTCAAAACCTGCTTTCCAGGAATGCTATTTTGAGCTGGTAGCGCCGCGTTGGGTATTGGAAGTCTCAACGGCAGGGTTTTTGTCCTCGGAGGTTTTGCCATGAGGATTCTTCTTGTCTCGCCGCGTTCGGAATACCCTGATGTCACACCCGGATGGCTGCGTATTCCCCAAATGTCTCTTCTGATCCTTGCAGCGCTGACGCCATCAGAACACCAGGTGGTTGCGGTTGAGGAAGAGATCGAGCCAGTCCTCGTAAATGGAAATTGGGATCTTGTAGGAATTACCGTGATGACCGCGACGGCAACTAGAGCCTATAGCCTAGCGGATGAATTTCGCCGGCGTGGTTCAAAGGTGGTCTTGGGAGGTATACACGCTTCGGTGATACCGGAAGAAGCGGCGGCGCATGCCGATGCCGTCCTAGTGGGCGAAGCCGAGGGGGCGTGGGGCCGCATACTGCAAGATGCCCAAAATAATAATCTGCAGCAAATCTATCGCAACTCCCAACCCAATATAAATGAGATGCCCTTTGTGCATTACAACAATCATAAGAGAAGAGTCTTTGCGCCGAGCACTGTTCCGGTTGTGGCTAGCCGCGGTTGCCCGCATGCTTGCGAGTTCTGCTGCGTACACAGGGTTTACGGCCGCCGTCTGAGACAATTGCCCGTGGATCGAGTGCTCGAGCAGATACGTCATAGCAGCGCAAACTGGGTGGTGTTTTTGGACGATAATCTGGGGGTAAATCGTGAATGGGCTCTGGAACTGTTCGCCGGCTTGAGGCCTTTTGATCTGAAATTCCTCGCCCAGGTCTCGGTTGGTTTCGTTCTGGACGACACTTTATTTGATGAAGCGGTAACAGCAGGACTGAAAGGAGTCTTTGTGGGGGTGGAAACTATAGATGAAAACGGTCTGGCAAACTTCAGAAAATCTGTTCCGCTTGAAGGCTATGTGGAAGCGATAAACCGCTGCCGTGCCGCTGGTGTACTGTTCCACGCCGCCCTGATCTTCGGCATGGATGAGCACGACAAATCAATTTTCAGCCGAACTCTCGATTTCATAAAGAAGTACAAAGTCCCCTCTGTGAGCTCCTACGTTATGACACCTTATCCCGGCACCCCGCTTTTTGATCGTATGATAGATGAGGGACGTCTGCTCCATCAAGACTGGCAGTTCTACGACCATGTAACTCCCGTTTTTAGACCCGCCCTCATGAACCTTAGAGATCTGGCCGAGGGTTACATGCAGTTCAGACGAGAGCTTCTTAGCCTAAGAGGTATATTGTCACGGTTACCGTCCCAGATCCGCAGACATCCATTCAGCTATCTAGGCTTGAGCATGGGGCTGAGACGAACCTCCATACTCCTGAGGGAGCATTACAAAAGGTATTTCAGTTGGCTTGAGTACAATCGCCTATCACCTTGAATAGGAATAGTGGAAAATTGGAATGATGGAATGATGGGTTTGGAGCGAAAAACGTCTTTATTCTATCAGGTTTTCGATCACTAAATAAAAGTCATTCTATCTTAAGCACAATATCTCAGCTGGGATAGATCAGAATCTATCGCATCGCACGTCTGCAAGTTCCAGCTCAAAGTCGTCGTCCATTGATTTTACAAATCTTTCCAGGGGATACGCCATGCCACATGACCTGCAGCGCAAGTCAACCCTCCTTCATGACCTATGAACATGGAGAGGATTCTTACATTTCAAGCACTGTAACTGAGTCTTGGACATACAACCCTCATTCGCCTTCCACTAGCAACTTCACTGAGCCTTTACATTTACACTCGAAAACGATTAGCCCTCACCAAGTACAACCAACATGCTCGATTGCACTCCCTGTGCCAAAATGTGCCTAACTGCCTACTGTGTATCGTTTTCAATCGTTCCAAGACAACGCGCCCACCCATCAAGGTAGTTCTCGGCGCTGAGTGGAAAGACGCGGCGACAGGGTGATAAGGTGACGCGGCGATAGTGCCTAGTGCTTAGTCCCTAGTGCCTAGTGTTCACTGCCTGCTGACTCTACTGCCCCCGGATCATCACGAGCAACATCTTGAAACGGACTGGGGCATGAAGAGCATGCGGCACATTGGCCGGCATGATGAGCATTTCTCCGGTGTCGACCACATGCTGCTTACCGCCGATCGCGATCTCCGCCTTTCCATCCAGGATCTGCACCACAGCATCAAAGGGTGCCGTGTGTTCACTAAGTCCCTGATCCGCATCAAAGGCAAATAGGGTAATATTGCCGATGTCTTTCTTTAGCAAAATCTTACTTACCACAGCACCATCTGCATAGTCGATATGATCCGCCAGGTGGAACGGCACACCCTTTAGTGTGCCAGAAACTTCAGCCATCGATATCTCCTTCTCCAACTTATCCAACCATAGAAAACAATCGGATTGTCCACTTGTTTGAGCACCAAATTTTCAGACTATTACGCCAAAACCCACCAAGAGCACTCTCCGGTTGAGCACTAGACAATATCATATTCTCAGTTCTCTGGCCCGATGTGTCCATATTCTGTTTGGCAGGTAACAGTCCTAAGCCCCTTTTCTCTGAGTATGTTATAGACCTCCACCATCTGCTCATAACTTGGTTTGACGAGATCGATTCTCTTAAACTCTGGCCGATAATCAAGCACACAAACCTGAAGCTCCGGGTCTATCTCCGCCAACTTCTCTCCCATTAAGCCAATCTCTGGTAATGATACAAGTTTCTTATTGTATGGGATACCTACCCCTGTGAACACCCTATTCTTATATTTGTCAACCAGGTACTTTACTGCACGCCAGGCAGTATCCAGATACCTTTCAGCCAGACCTTGATCCTCAACCCCGGTTATCCGGACA